>CAYZFF010000763.1:0-1507 GCA_964477305.1 uncultured Cytophagia bacterium | reverse complement strand
ATGAATAAAATTCTCGGCGAAGCCCTCACCTTCGATGACGTGCTGTTGCTGCCGCAGGAATCAAACGTGCTGCCGCGCGAAGTGGACGTGTCGACGCGATTGACTCGACAAATTAGATTAAACATTCCGCTGGTGAGCGCAGCGATGGATACCGTAACTGAAGCCCGAATGGCGATTGCGCTGGCGCGCGAAGGCGGCCTCGGCATCATTCACAAAAATATGCCGATCGAGCGGCAAGCCGCTGAAGTCGACCAGGTGAAACGTTCAGAAAGCGGCATGATCAACAACCCGATCACGCTGACGCCGGAGAAATCCATTCGCGATGCGCTCGAATTGATGCGACACTATCGCATTTCCGGCATCCCGATTGTTGAAGCAACAACCAACGGCGAAAAACTCGTCGGCATTTTGACCAACCGTGATTTGCGTTTTGAAACCAATCTCGATCAGCGCCTCAGCGAAGTGATGACCCGCGAAAAATTGGTAACCGCGCCGGTCGGCACCACCCTCGAAGAAGCCGAGCGCAAATTACAAAAACATCGTATTGAGAAATTGCTGATCGTTGATGAGAACGGCCAGCTCAAAGGTTTGATCACCGTCAAAGACATTCAGAAAAAGAAAACACATCCTAATGCTGCGAAAGATGCGCAGGGCCGGTTGCGTGCCGGTGCGGCCGTTGGCGTGGCCAAAGATTCGATGGAACGCGCTGCAGCGTTGGTGCAAAACGAAGTCGACGTGCTTGTTGTTGATACCGCGCACGGCCATTCGCAGGGTGTCGTCAAAACGGTGCGACAGTTACGCAAAGCTTTTCCCAACATTCAACTCATCGCCGGCAACGTCGCCACCGAAGACGGCGCCTCGGCGTTGATTGACGCAGGCGTTGATGCGGTGAAGGTCGGCATCGGCCCCGGCTCGATTTGCACGACGCGCATTGTCGCGGGCGTCGGCGTGCCGCAAATCACCGCGATCATGGAATGCGTCAAAGCCTGCCAGCGCCACGATGTGCCGCTCATCGCCGATGGCGGCATCAAACAAACCGGCGATGCTGCAAAGGCCATTGCCGCAGGCGCGGATACGGTGATGATGGGCAACATGTTTGCCGGCACCGAAGAAAGCCCCGGCGAGATGATTTATCTCGAAGGCCGCAGTTTCAAAGTGTATCGCGCCATGGGCTCGCTTGCGGCGATGAAACAGGGCAGCAGCGACCGCTATTTTCAGGAAGGCGAAACCAACCAGAAAAAACTTGTGCCGGAGGGCATTGAAGGTCGCGTGCCGTATCGCGGCAAAATTTCCGATATCGTGTATCAATTCGTCGGCGGGTTGCGCGCGGCGATGGGCTACGTCGGCGCGGCGAACATTGACGAGTTAAAAACCAGAGCGCGCTTCATCAAAATCACCGCCGCCGGTTTGCGCGAGAGCCATCCGCACGACATTATTGTCACCCACGAAGCGCCGAATTATAAAGTGCATGGAAATTGATGGTTGTTATTGCGCACCAACAAATTAG
>CAYZFF010000762.1:0-1515 GCA_964477305.1 uncultured Cytophagia bacterium | reverse complement strand
GCCGGCGGCAAGGACGTGCATCGCCTCGATGAAGCGTTGCGTCAAGTAAATGATATTGTTCAGGAGTTGAGCCATCGCGGCTAATATTTCACAATCTTTATCGAACGCAACGGGAAGCGGCAAAGTCTTTGATTATTTGCTGCAGGTGCGCGCACAACGCGGCGCCGGTTATTTGGTTTTGATCGATCCCGACAAATGGGAACTCAAACAACTGCCGGACCTCGCCGCGGCGGCGAGCGAGAACGGCGCCGATGCCATTCTCATCGGCGGCAGTTTGTTGATGCGCGCCAGCTTTGATGAAATGGTCAAAGCCATCAAAAGCGCGTCGAACGTGCCGTGCATCGTTTTTCCCGGCAGTACGATTCAGATTTCGCGCCATGCCGATGCGATGCTTTTTCTCTCGCTCATCAGCAGCCGCAACGCAGATTATTTGATCGGCGTGCAAGTGCTGGCGGCGCCGGTGATCCGGTTGCTCGGCATCGAAACAATTCCCACCGGCTACATGCTGATCGAATCGGGCCGCGTGACTTCGGCGGAATTTATGAGCAACTCGCGCTCGATTCCACGCGACAAAAACGACATCGCGCAAGCCACGGCGCTCGCTGCGGAATTTTTAGGCATGCGGCTGGTTTATCTCGAAGCCGGCAGCGGCGCGGATTTTCCGGTGACGCCGGAAATGGTGCGGGCGGTTTCAAGTTTTGTCAATACGCCGGTGATCGTGGGGGGCGGCATTCGCACGCCGGAAGAGGCGGAAAAGCGGGTCAAAGCCGGCGCGGCATTTGTCGTGACCGGCAACGTGTTGGAGAAAAACGGCAACCAGCATTTGATCCGTGAATTTGCCGAAGCGATTCACGGCGCGGCGCCATAGAAATTTTAGCGATTAACCCAACAAAGCATTTTTTATTTAAAGTCTCGGGAATTTTCGAATCATTCGGATGAATCCAAAACCTCGAGGCTAAAGTTTTTTCCGGCTTGTCCGGTTTATGTTTGCAGCATAAGGATTGGCATGATTGATTTGCATTCTCATCTTCTGCCCGGCATTGATGATGGCGCGAAGGATTGGGAAGAATCGTTGGAAATGGCCCGGCAGGCCGTTGCTGACGGCACCACGGAAATTCAAATTACCCACCACGTTCTCGATAATTCGCAATACCGCCTCGAGGCCGAGATTCTCGAAAAATATACGGAGATGAAACGGCTGCTCCAGTCGAAGCGGCTCAAGCTGAATTTGCATCTCGCCTGCGAAATTTATTATCAGCCGGATATGGAACTGACGCACCAGATTTCCACGTTCAACAACAACGGGCGATATTTTCTTGTCGAGTTTCCCATGCAGGGCATTCCGCGCGGCGTCGACGATGTTTTTTTTCAGATGATTCTCGACGGCAAAACGCCGGTCATTGCGCATCCGGAACGCAACGTTGGGTTTTTAAAAAATCCGAATCGGGTTTATGAGTTTGTGCAGCGCGGGGCGCTTTTTCAAATGAACGCCGGCAGCTTGAGCGGCAAATACGG
>CAYZFF010000761.1:0-1520 GCA_964477305.1 uncultured Cytophagia bacterium | reverse complement strand
GCGCGCGGGAATGACGGCTGTGAGAAATGGTGAAGTTATTTAATCGCCGATCCTAAATTTAAAATAGATCGCGTGGCTGAATCGTCACGATACAAGCGTAAATTGAGCAAACAAATTTAACCCTGCGCACCTCCTTCAAATTGGCCGTTAACTGGCTTTAGGACAACCACAGGATTCTCTGAGGGCCAAGCTGGTTGGAATCACCACATGCTGCTTGGCGTGGTTGTTTTTTTCACGAATGGCATGCACAAGTTTTTGCATCGCCAGCGCCCCCAACTCGTGGATGGAAACCCGCACGGAAGTCAGGGTCGGAGAGAGAAAGCGCGCAATCGGAATGTCGTCAAAACCGGCGAGAGCCATTTCTTGGGGAATCGCGACGCCATACTCGCGCAAGGCGCCCAACGCCCCGATGGCCATGGAATCGTTCAGCGCAAAAATGGCGGTCGGCCGCGGCGTCAACGCCAAAACTTTTTGAACCGCCATGTATCCGGACTCTTCGGAAAAACTGCCGGAGATTTCCCAATCTTCTGCAATCGGCAAATGATTTTCCTGCAGCGCTTGCCGGTAGCCGCGAATGCGCTCATCCGCGTCTAAATTGTCGTCATGACCGGTGATGACCGCAATCCGCTCGTGTCCGTGCTGAATCAGATGCTGGGTCATTTGGTACGCGCCGCCCAAATTATCAATACTCAAAGAATCAAACGAGACCCCGTCGACAAAACAGTTGAGCAACACCACCGGTAAATTAACCGGCAGGTTGGAGATTAAAGTCTGCGCATCGATCTGCGGCGACATCAGAATCAAACCGTCGACGCGACCGCTCATCACGCGCAGCGCCACTTCGATTTCATTGCGATGATTGTGCGAACTGGAAACGAGGAGATGATAGCGATTTTGCTGCGCGGTTTGGTCGGCGCCGCGAATAACTTCGGAGAAAAACTCGCCGTAGATGTCTGGCAGCAGCAGGCCAATGGAATCGGTCCGTCTCGTACTTAAGCTTCTTCCCACGGCGTTGGGCATATAGCGGAGCTCTTTGGAAGCGTCCAAAACGCGTTGACGGGTCTCTTCATCAACCAAGCCGGTGTTATTAAACACGCGCGACACGGTTGCTGTCGATACCCCGGCTTTTTGCGAAACTTCCTTTATTGTTACGCGCATGTAAACGAAGTTTGATGAATCGCCAGATGTGCAGATTTTATGTAAACGTTTACATTTTTAGGAATAAAGAAAGCGATATAAAATCGCTTCTATGAAAACGGTTACATTTTACAAAAGGAAAATGTAATTGTCAAGGAAAATTTAAAATTTGTGACAATTTTTTTGTAAACACTCATAGTAGTAGCGGTTCTCGAAAAACAGCAGCATCTGTAAATAATTAAGAATCAGCGAATAAATAACTGATTCGCTTCATGAGTCAGCCGCTCCTACGTTTTTGGCGAGAATCCCGCATTTGACGTCTGCTGTGAAGTCAGCAAAATTTTCATGTCAATTTAGCTTGGCAATCTTAAGTTAAAGTGTTA
>CAYZFF010000760.1:0-1532 GCA_964477305.1 uncultured Cytophagia bacterium | reverse complement strand
CTCGAATATACATGAATCGCGCGCAACTGTTGAATCATCTGCGCGAATTGATAAACCCTGTACGCTTCGAGCTTGTCATTATTCTTGAGAGGCTTTAAAGTTTCCGCAAGCGGCTTGGTCAGCGTGTCATGAAAATGTTGCGAACCGATACCGTTTTCGCAGTGCGCAAGAAAAAGAATTTCACCGTCTACCGCGAGCGCATTTTTAGCCATCGTTAAAGCGCGTTGTGCGGTGTAAAAACTTTCATCATCAGGAAAACCGCCGGGAGAGACAATCAGATGATCTGCAAGTGGCAGAGTGAAACGCCTCAACGCATCGACTTTTTCGATGCCGGCGCGGGTGACTTCAATCATCGCACCGATTTTTGCCCAATGCAATTGGCCGCGAGAGGAAATTACCGTGAGCGCCAATACCGAACGGCGGCGCAAGATCATTTGCACACCTTCCCAGGCATCATCCGCGAGCGGGTTGTTGCGCCGTTGCGGATCGGGATGCCACACATGCTGGCCAACGGTGGCGCGTTCATCGCATGCCAGCGATTCGTGGCGTGTCAGCGTTTCTAAGCTGCAAAGGCCGGGGAGAAAATTTTGCAGCGGCGTGGCGTAGCCGCAAAATTCATGATTTTGCAGATCGGCGATGGCGAGAAAAATGTCACACTTCGCCGAGTGCTCATGCACTTGCACCGGCGTGCCGCGCGCCGTTCTGCCGATCTCGACGAACTCAGCCGTCTCGCGATCATTGGCGTGAATGTCATAGTCGGGAAAGTCAAAGTCGGCGATCATCGCGTGCAGCGCGTCGATCATTTGCTGGGCGCTGGCGCTATTCAGGTTATGGCCCTCTGGCACAATTAAAAATTGCACAAAGCGCGCGCTGCGCAAAAATGGCAGCATGATTGCGAGCAACGCTGTGGGCGTCGTGTCTTCGATAATTACGCCGACTTGCCGGCCCGCAAAAATCGGTGAAATTCGCAGAATGCCAAACTCATTGATCGCGCCGAGTAAAATTTTTTGATGGTCGGAAGTTGCGTTGGCGTCGGGGAAATGGGGCCGGCGATAGGCAAGAAGATTCTTCGCAGGAATCTCCAACGCCAGCTCGCTTCGGCCGTAATTTAATGAGAGCAGCATAAAATTTTAAAGAATGAGCGCTTGTTGGAGCCGTTTGGGCAAACCGTCGTAAACGAGACGCCGGGACTCCGCGACTAAACGGAACAACTCCTTTTTCGGCAGAGCGGCGCTACCGGTGATTTTGATCCATTGATATTTAGCCAAATAAGGCGCGGGAATGATGTCTGGCCGCTCGGTTAAAGCCAGAAAATTGCCTCGCGTGCATTTGAACGAGACGCCAAATTTTTCCTCCAGCGAAATGCAGCAATACATTTTCCGGCCGATGGAGAACGCCAATACGCTTCCCCATTTTACGTCTGCGGTCGTATGTTTTAAGCTGCGGCAATGATTGATAACATTGTCTAAATTCACGGGAATAAAAGTTTGAAAGTTGCCCCACATTTTAATAATGCAATAAATCGACGCCAG
>CAYZFF010000759.1:0-1533 GCA_964477305.1 uncultured Cytophagia bacterium | reverse complement strand
TTCCATTTTAGTGTTTCCGATCCCGGCATTCCCGAGCCGACGCGCCGCAGCTTGCAATACGCCATGTGGGAGAGCGCGTTCACAGGCATCACCGGTTCGTTAACCGGCGGCGTGGTGCTCACCGGCTTTGCGCTGGCGCTCGGCGCCAATTCGTTTATCATTGGTTTGATTGCATCGATACAAGTCGGCGCGAATTTACTGCAAGTCCGTGCCTATCGCAGCCTCGAAGAGAAAGGCCAACGCAAAGCCATGGCCGTCAAGTTTGCCGCGGCAGCGCGCTTGTTGTGGATTCCGATTTGCAGTTTGGTGTTCATCAACTTCGAAACGTTTGCGGCTTATCGCCTGTGGCTCTTTCTGCTGCTCATTGCCGTGGCCTCCGGGTTGGGCATTTTCAGTTTGGTGCCGTGGATTTCCTGGCTGGTGGACTTGGTGCCGGAGAAAATGCGCGGCCGATTTTTGGCGCAACGCAGCCTCGCCGGCGGTGTCGTGGGCGTCATCGTCGGCGTGGCCGCCGGAAAATTTATCGATCTGTGGAACGCGCAACAATGGGGTCCCGCGCCGTACGGTTTTGCGGTATTGATTGTGGGCGGCATTGTTTGCGGCGTGTGGTCCGCCGCCATGATGAACAAAATGCACGATCCGGTTTTCGCCAAGCCGGCCACGCCCTCCAGTTTTTGGCAATCCGTGCGCACGCCGTTTTACGATCCGAATTTCCGCCGCTTGTTTTATTTCCGCATCAGTTATGATTTTTCCATGGGCATCGTGGGCGCGTTCTACGGCGTTTACATGCTCCAGCAAGCCGGATTGAGCTTCACCTTCGTGTCGTCGATGACGATGCTGGCGACGTTCACGAATTTGCTCGCGCTCAAGCCGTGGGGAAAATTCCTCGATAAATTTGGCAATAAACCGACGCTGTATCTCTGCATGATCGGCAAAACTGTTTTTGCGTTCTTCTGGATTTTCACCACGCCGGAGACGTTCGGGCTTTATATTCTGCTGCATTTGTTTGGCGTTTTTGATGCCGGCAACACGCTCGCCATTCCCAATCTGATTTATAAACTTGCCCCGCCCGAACGCCGGGCCAATTACATCGCCGTAGATGGCACCGTCGTTGGCGTGGTGGCGACGATTGCGCCACTGCTTGGCGGCGGCTTGGCGCTGGTCTTTTCCAAATGGAATTTAGCTTGGGGAAATTTTCAGTGGACGCAGTTTCATTTTCTATTTCTGCTCGCCACGTTACTGCGCCTGCTCACGTTTTGGACACTGCGGCAGGTGCGTGAGCCGGAATCGAAATCCGTCGCGCAGGTTTTCCGGATGATTCCTCTCATGCGGAGCATCGATATTTCCGAGGGATTTGAAGAAGCGTTACATTTCTTGCTGGCGCCCGCCCGCTATGTGATGGAAAAATTCGGCGACCGCCCGCCGCGACGTTCCAAATCGAAAGGCCAGCGTCGAATTGATAAGGAAAATCCGTAATTCCGCGCCATTAATCTTTTACAAGTTCGCTCTTTGCAGAAAAAGCAAAGGTTTTAA
>CAYZFF010000758.1:0-1544 GCA_964477305.1 uncultured Cytophagia bacterium | reverse complement strand
CGTGGTTTTTTATCTTTCGCTTTACGCATTAAATTTTTAAATCCTATTTCACCAAAAGCAATCGCTTGGTTGCCACCGCTTCATTTCCGATTTTCAAACGATAAAGATACGCGCCGCTCGGCAGCGTCTGACCGGCATCGTCGCGACCGTCCCAGCGCATGATTTGTTTGCCGGCGTTTTGCTCGCGGCTGATCAATGTGCGTACCAGTTGGCCGCGAATATTATAAACGCGCAGTTCCACCGGCGCGTTTTGCGTAAGCGTGTACTCAATCGTCGTTGCCGGAGTTCCCGTCGCGCGCGACAACGCATCGTTGCCAAATGGGTTGGGATAATTTTGCACCAGTTGCGCGGATTTTGGAACCGTACCGGAATCATCCACCGAACTGGCCGTCGGGCGGAAACGATAAATGCGTCCATCAAACGCGCAGATATACAATTCAAGGTTTTTGTCGACGCCAAACGAGGCGATGAAGAGGTTGGTATCCAGCAGCAGCACGTTGCTGGCCGGATTCACGCCGTCGTAGCGTAGCGACCAAATGCGCCCGCTCACATAATCGGCGTAAATGTACGCGCCAGCCAACTCCGGAACTTTGTTGCTGCGATAAACATAGCCGCCCGTCACTGAAGCGCCGAGGGTGCGATCGTACTCTGCAATCGGCTTGGTCAACCCCGGTAAATCGCAGGGGCTGCCGGAGGGATAACAAAGCGTTCCTTCCATCCGATTCCAACCGTAATTTTTGCCGTTCTCAATGATATCAATTTCTTCGCGGCGGCCCTGCCCCACATCTCCGGCCCAAAGCCATTTCGTCACCGGATCGAAACTCATGCGCCACGGATTGCGCAAGCCGTAGGCATAAATTTCCTCGCGATTACCTGCCGTGTTTCCCGCAAACGGATTGGTACTCGGAATGCCGTAATTTCTGCCGGCGTTCGTGATGTTCACATCGATACGCAAAATTTTTCCTAAAAGTGTTTGCAGATTTTGGCCGTTGCCTTGGGGATCACCGCCGGAACCGCCGTCTCCGGTGGCAATATAAAGATAGCCATCCGGCCCGAACGCGATCTGACCACCGTTGTGATTTTCAAATGGCTGGTTGAACGTCAGTAGAATAAATTCACTGTTCGGATCGGCCAGATTGGGATTACTCGCATTGACGCGATAACGTGCGATCACTGTTCGGCGTGGGGAAGTGGCCGTATAATTGACGTAAAAGTAGCCGTTGTTTTTATAATCCGGGTGAAACGCCAAACCCAGCAAACCTTCCTCATTTCCGGTGTCATTCACGCGACCAGTAATGTCCAAAAAAGTGGCTGCAGTGGTGGCGCTGGCGTTGTTCTCAAATACTTTAATGACGCCGGCCTGCTCAACCACGAAAATTCGATCTGTGCCGTCGCCGGGATGTTGCAAATCCACCGGACGAGCGAAAGATAAGTTGGAAAAAGCCACTTGTAATTGCAATGACGATTGGCCGTGGGCGGCAATGCCAATTAAATATAAAGCCAAAAACAAGCTCCGAGCAAAAAACATAAGAATCCTTTCTATC
>CAYZFF010000757.1:0-1544 GCA_964477305.1 uncultured Cytophagia bacterium | reverse complement strand
ACAAACTCGCTCACGATTTTGTCCACCTGCTCGCCGCTCATTTTGCCGGCGCCGTATTTTTTTTCATCCACGTCGCGGCTCGCCAGCCACGGTTTGTCAGCAGGCACCGGCATCGGCTTCACCGAGCCGCCTTTGCGCGAAACATCAGAGGCGAGCGCTTTTTGGTATGGAAATTCTGCCGCGCGAGTCGTAGAAGCTGGCAAAGCCGGGCGCCACGCGCCGGTCTCGCGCGCCATCGCGAGCGGCTTGGTTTCCCAAGCCACCCGTTTAATGTTGATGAGATGAATTGGCCCAATGTTATCGCTTGTAATATTACCACCATACGAGCCGCAACCCAGCGTCATACTCGGATCAAGTCCCGTGGTGTAACCGACCGCGCCGATGGCGGTCGGAGTATTGACGACGATACGAAATGCCGGTTTCTTCAGCGCGAATTGCATCACCACGTCTTTATCATTCGCATGAATGCCGAGCGTGTGGCCGCGTCCGCCGAAGTTGAGCAGCTCCATGCAACGCTCGCAGCCTTTTTGCCAGCCGTCTTCGATAAACAGCGCCAACACCGGTGAAAGTTTTTCCGCGGAAAGAGGAAACTGTTTGCCAACGCCGGTGACGCGCGCCACTAAAACGCGAACATCGTCCGGCACCGAAAATCCACCTGCCGTCGCGATACGCTGCGGTGCCTGGCCAACCATTTCAGCGTTGATGCGAAAATCCGGCGTCACCAAAACTTTCGCAACTTTGTCCGCTTCGGCGTCATTGAGAAAATATGCTTTCTGTTTTTTCAATTCTTCCATCACGCGATCCGCAATCGGCGCATCGACGACGAGCGCCTGCTCCGAAGAACACAGTGTGCCCCAATCAAAGGTTTTTCCAGCCACAGCATCAGCTACGGCTTTCGGAATATCGGCGCTGCGGTCGATGTAAACCGGCACATTGCCGGGGCCAACACCGTATGCGGGTTTGCCCGCCGAATATGCGGCACGCACGAGTCCCGTGCCGCCGGTGGCGAGAATGACGGCGATATCGCGATGCCGCATCAATTCATTCGTACCTTCATTGGATGGAATCGACAGACATTGAATCAGCCCTTCCGGCGCGCCGGCGCTGATCGCGGCTTGTTGAACCACGTGCACCGCTTCCAGCGTACAATTTTTCGCGCGCGGATGCGGCGACACCACGATACCGTTGCGCGCTTTCACCGCGATGATGCATTTAAACATTGCCGTCGACGTCGGATTGGTCGTCGGCACCACGGCCGCGACCACACCAAACGGCTCGGCAATTTCGAGAATTTTCTTTTTCGCGTCTTCGCCAATGACGCCGACGGTTTTAATCTCCTTTATATGCTCATACAAATCACGCGTCGCAAATTGATTCTTCACAGTTTTATCCGCGACTTTGCCATACTTCGTTTCTTCCACCGCCAGTCGTGCCAGCCGTTCGCTGGCCTTGAAGCCGGCCTCAGCCATTGTCGCCACGATGCGATCCACTTGTTCTTGCGAAAATTCTTTGAATCGCAAATACGCCTCGCGCGCTTTCGATAC
>CAYZFF010000756.1:0-1554 GCA_964477305.1 uncultured Cytophagia bacterium | reverse complement strand
TCTAGGCGGGCCAGGGATGACATTTGGGGGCGTGTGGCTTTGCGGCATTGCGTCACGCGGCGCTTGACTTTCCCGCCAATTTGATTATTTTAAAAACCAGCAACTCATCCGGTTGATTCGCCCAATCCGAATACCAAAATTTTGACGGAGGAAGAAATGCGTTACCTTTTCAGCTTTTTCGTTTTGCTGATTTTGGCCGCGTGTACGCCCCAACAACCTGCTGATCTCGTTTTAAAAAATGCTAAAATTTGGACAGTGAACGAGAAGCAACCCGAAGCCGAAGCGCTGGCCGTGCAAAATGGAAAAATTATCGCCATCGGCAGCACGGCGGAGATTGAAAAATACATTGGCCCAGAAACGCGTGTGCTGGACGCCGCGGGAAAAAGAGTCGTGCCCGGCTTCACCGACGCGCACACGCATTTCATCACCGGCGGCCAAAGCTTGATCACCATCGATCTGCGCGATTGTGAAAACGAACAGGCGTTTTTGGATAAACTGAAAGCGTATGCTGACAAACTGCCGGCGGGCCGTTGGATCACCGAAGGCAATTGGGATCACGAGCGCGCGTTCAACGGCGCGCTGCCGACGCGCCAGATGATCGACAAAGTCACGCCGAACCATCCGGTCGCGATTAATCGCACTGACGGGCACATGTTGCTTGCCAACAGTCTCGCCATCAAGTTGGCTAAAGTTACTGCGGCAACCCAATCGCCCGAAGGCGGCGTGATCGTGCGCGACCAATCCGGCGAGCCAACCGGCATTTTCAAAGACGCGGCGATGGATTTGATTTATGCCGTTGTACCTGCCGCCACGCCGGAGGTGCTGGATGAAGCGCTTGCCGCCGCCATGAAATATGCCCGTGAAGTCGGCGTCACGTCGATTCACGACATGCTGGGTTGGGGCGATTGGTATGCTTATGAACGTGCGCGGAGTCAAAACAAATTAACCGTGCGCGTGCGCGCTTATTTTCCGATCAGCACGTGGGAAAAAGTTGCGGCGCTGCGCGATGCCACGAAAAATGATGAATGGCTGCGTGTCGGCGGCCTCAAAGGTTTTGTCGATGGCTCGCTCGGTTCTTCAACCGCATTGATGTTCGAGCCTTTTAACGACGACCCGACGAATCGCGGTACGTATGTTTCAGATTGGTTCCGCACCGGACTGATGCATCAATTCGTGAAATCGGCAGACTCGGCCGGTTTGCAAATTGCGGTTCATGCCATTGGCGACAGCGCTAACTCCGAGATGCTCGATATTTATGAGCGCGTTGAAAAAGAAAATGGCCCGAAAGATCGCCGCTTCCGCATCGAACACGCGCAGCATTTGCATCCCAAAGATATCGCCCGCTTCAAATCGCTCGGCGTGATTCCGAGCATGCAACCCTATCACTGCATCGACGATGGCCGTTGGGCCGAAAAACGCCTCGGCGCCGAACGCAGTAAAACCACATACGCTTTTCGCTCGCTACTCGATGCGAATGCAAATTTGAGCTTTGGCTCGGATTGGTTCGTCGCGCCGCTTGATCCCATTCAAGGCATTTACGCCGCGGTGACGCGC
>CAYZFF010000755.1:0-1558 GCA_964477305.1 uncultured Cytophagia bacterium | reverse complement strand
TTGCATTAACTCTGTTAATTTAACAAAATGGGCAATGGATTGCAATGTCTATTTTTGTTTAACGTCGTTTTAAATTGAACCATTTAAAACGGTTGTTGGAGAAAAACATGAACCACAAATCCGCTTTGCCAACGCCGGCATGGATTCTTGTTTGTTGCGCCGCCATTTCGACATTGCCCGCGCAGGAGCTTGGCGCGCCTTTTACTCACGATCACGGCGCGATCATTCGCGGCGACCGCACTAAAAAGGAAGTCGCGCTGGTGTTTACCGGCGACACGTTTGCCGACGGCGGCGCGCACATTCGCCGGACGCTGACGCGGCAGCGCGTCAAAGCCGCGTTTTTCTTCACGGGGAATTTTTACCGTAATCCCGATTTCAAAAAACTCATCACCGGTTTGCGGGCGGACGGCCATTATCTTGGCGCGCATTCCGACGCCCATTTGCTCTATTGCGCGTGGGAAAAGCGCGACAGCTTGCTCGTCAGCGAGGAACAATTCACCGCGGATTTGGCCGCCAATTATCGCGAGATGGAAAAATTCGGCATTGCCAAAACCGCCGCGCGCTATTTTCTGCCGCCCTACGAATGGTATAACGACGCCATCAGCGCGTGGACGCAAGCTGAGGGATTGCAATTGGTGAATTACACGCCCGGCACGCGCTCGCACGCCGATTATACTTATCCGGAAATGCAGACGCGCTACGTGCCCAGCGACAAAATTTATCAAAGCATTTTGTCCTACGAAGAGAGCCACGCCGAGGGCATGAACGGCTTCATTCTCTTGAGCCACATCGGCGTCGATCCCCGCCGTACCGACAAATTTTATTTCATGCTGGAAAAATTGCTGCAAACTTTGCGCGACAAGGGCTATCGCTTCAAGCGTATCGATGCGCTGTTGGAGCGAAAATGAAAATAACAAGAAGAAGTTTGGAACATCGCAATTTCTTAATGCACGTGCAGGCATCTCTCCGCAAATGGCCGCACGGCTCTCTTAAATTTCCCTTGCTTTTCATCCCGAATTTGGCGAAACTGAATTTTCAAAAACGATTGAACCAAACCCAAGGGGCCGCAGGGCATGAAAGACTTTTTCATCAGCTACAACAGCGTGGACAAAAGCTGGGCGGAGTGGATCGCCTGGCAGCTTGAGAGCGCCGGTTATCAAACCGTGATTCAAGCGTGGGATTTTCTCCCCGGCGAAAATTTTGTTTTGGGCATGCACGAGGCGGCGCGCGAGACGCGCAGCACGATCCTCGTTTTGTCGCCGGCTTTTCTCAACAGCAAATTTGCCGAGGCCGAATGGGCCGCGGCGTTCCGGCAAGACCCGCAAAGCGAGGCGCGCCGCGTATTGCCCGTGCGCGTGGCTGAATGCAAGCCCGATGGTTTGCTCGGCGCGATCATTTATGTCGATCTCGTTGGATTGGATGAACCCAGCGCCAAAATCAAATTGCTCGACGGCGTGAAAGCCGAGCGCATCAAACCCGCCAGTGCGCCGTCCTTTCCGGCGGAGGCTCGCCGTGCGCCGGCGGCAGCGCCGGATTTTCCGGGCGCGCCACGCAACGC
>CAYZFF010000754.1:0-1567 GCA_964477305.1 uncultured Cytophagia bacterium | reverse complement strand
TAATACGCAAAAAATTCTTTTTCCCATTTCAGCGTGTGCGCAATGGTCAACAGCCGCAGCAGCGCCAGGCCGCGAAATTTTGAGTTCGGATAGTTCTGCCACAACTGTTGATAACTCTCAAACGCCGCCGGATAAATCGCGCGCGCATAAAACGACTCGGCGCGATAGAACTTGATCGCGTCCCAACTCGAATAATAGCGATCATAATCCCGGATGATGCCGTCAAATTGCCGCTCGGCCACGGCATACCGCTCCGCGGCGTAGTTCAACAGCGCGTTGGTCAAATCGCGCTCCAACAGGCGGGCGCGCTCTTTGGCGTTGCCGGTTTCGAGCAGGCGTTTTTTCATCACCGCATATTCCGCGGTGCGCGTCTCGTAATCGGCGAGCCGCTCGCCGCGCCATGCATGAAACACCTCGTCCAGCGTCGGCTGGCGCAGATTGGCGTATTTCTCAAAACCGAAAAGCTGCAACACGCGCGTGTCCACGCGGGCAACCAAATTACGCCGCACCGTCTCCACTTCTACGGTCGTCTCCAGCGAATTGGTGGCGGTCTTTTCAAATTTATCCAGTTCGGTCAGCAGAATCGAAATCTGCTCGGTTTCCTTGAGAAACGCGGCGGCCAAATCCGGCGTGCGCGTCGAGTCTTTTTTTAGTTCGGCCACCATGCGCAAGATGCCGGCCTTCTGCTTCTCCACCAGCGGCAACACCGCGGTGTCGCCCTTGGCCTCGGCGAGACGGCTAAACTTTTCGAGGCGGCCGTAAATGCGCAGCAGCGAATCGACCTCGACGTTATACTCTTTAAGCAAACCGAGCATGTGCCCCGGCGTCGCCGGCACGATTTTGTACAACTCGCGATCTTCAATGGCCGCGACCAGCCGCGATTTTAAATTCTGAAATTTATCCAGCAGCTCGTATTGGCGTTCCTGCGCCAGCGTTTTCGAGAGCGCCGAAATTTCGTCGATCATCGCCAGCACCGCTTCCAACTCGGCGGTGTAATTCTCAGTCAGCGTTTGGGTTTTTTGATAAACCAGATTGAACCCGGCATCATCATTGGCCAAACCATCGATGCCGCGCTGCCGCACTTCGGCGGTGATGTTTTCGATGGTTTGCAGCAGGATCATTTCTTTATCGGCCATCTCGATCAAAAAATTTTTGGTTTTAAAATCGAGATAAAACCGCAGGCGGTCTTCGTACGGGACGAAGCGATCAGGATCAAAACTTTGCGCCGCAGGCTGCGCATAGGCAACGCCGCACGCCATCAAGCAAACGCAAATCCCCCTCCGAAAAAAGGACTTGCCACTTGCCTTTTGCTCTTTGCCCTTTGCTCTCTGCTCTTTACGATGCCACATGATTGGTTTTGGTGCTGGCCCATTCCCGTCCCTGAGAATAAGTTGAAAAATGGGGAGGGAATATTTATGGTCATTCCGGCTTTCCTGGTGTAAAACCGCTTAAAGGAAAGCCGTTCTCTTGGCTTGCAAATTCATCATTTTCAAAGCTGAATAGTATATACAGACAATGGCGAGAAATTACGGAAGCGAATTTTGCATGAGGAAAAATTATTGCAAGG
>CAYZFF010000753.1:0-1568 GCA_964477305.1 uncultured Cytophagia bacterium | reverse complement strand
GAGGTTGTTCAGCGTCGTGCCCTCGCCCGCGCGATCGCCGATTTCTCTTTGAATCGCCAAACTCTTTTCCAAATACTCCAGCGCCTTCCCGTAATCGCCACGCGCTTTAAACACTTGGCTGATATTGTTCAGCGTCGTGCCCTCGCCCGCGCGATCGCCGATTTCTCTTCTTATCGCCAAACTCTTTTCCAAATACTCCAGCGCCTTCCCGTAATCGCCACGCGCTTTAAACACTTGGCTGATATTGTTCAGCGTCGTGCCCTTTTTCTGTTTTTCTTCTTTGGTTTTGGCCTGTTCAACCTGTTTCTCAGCCAAAAGAAAACATTGCAAGGCCCGCTGAATTTCACCAAGATGGTGAAAGGACGTCCCCAACCGGTTGAACGCCCACCACGGCTTTGTTCCAGTATCCCTTTGCACCAAGGGTTCAAGTAACGCTAAAACCCGGCCAAATTCCTGCCGCCGGTAAAATTCGCCGCTCAAACTTTGGAGCATGTCATCGGCTTCTTCCTGCAATCCCGCCGCCGTAAAATGTTCGAAGGCGGCCAAATCATCACTGAGCCAGCGCGTCAATTCGCGCCCCACAAAGCGCCAGTAGCGGCCCAGCCGAGCATGGGTGTCACGTTGCAAATCCACTGGCAACGGCTTGCGCCGCAGCAGTTCCGTCACCAGCGCCGGCGGCCGGTAGGTGGGCAGGTTTAAGTCGAAGAAAAAAGCCGTTTCCAGTAAGCGGTAATCAGTGAGGTGCGTAATTGCAGCTTCGAGATGATCCGTTTCATCCCACAAGGCTTGCAGGCCGTCAATGATCAGCGGGCGCGGCTCCAGGCCCAGTCGTTGCAGCAGGGTTTTCTCGGCGGGGGTCAATTGCGCGAGCAGCTCATCAAAGATCAGGTTGCGGCGCATGGCTTCGAGCACGGTTTGCACGGCCGCGCCGGGGGTTTCGCCCGGGGCTTGCAGGCCGCTAAATTTTTGCTGCAACAGCGGCCACGCGGTTTCGCGCTGCGTCAGTAAACCGGAGAGCCATTCCAAGCTGCGAAAATTACCGCCGAGGGTTTGGTGCATCGCGGCTTTTTCCGCGGCTTTTACGCCGGTGGGCCATGGCCACTGGCGCATAAAACGCAGCACGTCGCCGAGGCTCGCTTCCGGCAATTCCGCGACGGTGAGCGGGGTCAATTTCTCGCTGCGAATCGGATAACGGCAAGTGAGCAACGACCACGCGCGGCTCTGCTGCCGCAAGCAGGTGGCGAGCAAGGTTTCGCTGGTTTTGTGCGCGGCTAAAAAGCGCCGGCTGGTCAAATCCAGGCAGGACTCGAGGTTGTCAAAAATAAACAAACAGGCTAACCGGCTGGTGAGCGTGTTCAGCAGCAGCTCCAATCGCAGGGCAGCGTCTTCGAGCTTCTGCCATTTGTCCATTTCCCGGGCCTCGGCGCACTGGAGAAAAGTTGGGCGCAGGGTTTCTTCAATGTCGGCCAAATCAAACGGCGCCATAAAAGCAAAAATTTGCAGAGCGGGATTTTCGCGTTGCAGCCGCAGCGCCAAATGTCCGGCCAGCGCGGTTTTGCCCACCCCGC
>CAYZFF010000752.1:0-1573 GCA_964477305.1 uncultured Cytophagia bacterium | reverse complement strand
GCGCGGGCCGATGCCGGAACTCCGAGAGGTCGATGCCCATGTAAATCACTTGTGATTGCGCCATAATTTTCTGCCGTGTGCCCTCCGGCACAAACTCCGGAATGTCATTAATAAAGGGCTTCAGCGCGCTGTCAAATTCCTGCAAATGATATTGGGAATTAAACAAGCAACGATCCGCGGTGAGTGCCGAGACCAAATTGGTGAAACCAAAATTCAACTCCGGCTTTTCGCCCTCCGGCGTCGGATAAGTAAGCTGATTTTCGTGCAAAAACAGAATGGCCGGGCAGGTGAAGCGTGCCAGGGCCTTGAGATCAGCGAGGTTGATGAGATCGGTGGCGACGATCAAATCACATTGGCGCAAGGCGGCGCCGTAGACTTCCGCAATATACAACGCGGCGCTGCGCAGACGCCACTTCCAAAAACGCGACGGCAGCGTGATCGGCGTAATCTGGTGGCGGCTGTATTTGCGCAAGCCGTCGAGAAAACTTTTGTGCGAGCCGCCGTAAAAAGATTCGACAAACATGAGGTTCACGATTGCATCTCCTTTCACCATCCGGAAGCGGTTGGGGATCCGGAGCATTCGACTCTTCCGGATAAAATTTTTTATTTTTCAACTGACTTCAACTTTATCCCGTTGGGAAGTGAATCCGGCGCGGATGCGAATAAATCACGGCGGTATCGCCGCGCAAAAAGCCGACCAGCGTCATGCCGCTCTCGTCGGCAAGCTCGACCGCGAGCGAAGAAGCCGCGCTGATTCCCGCCATCAACGCAATGCCGCCCAGCCAAGCTTTCTGCACCAATTCGAAGCTTAATCGGCCGCTCACCAATAAACCAAAGTTTGCCAGCGGCAACGCTTCCTGTTGCATCGCCCAACCGAGAATTTTATCGACGGCATTATGCCGGCCAACATCTTCCCGCAACGCGACGACATCACCCGCCAGTGAAAATAAAGCCGCGGCGTGCAAACCGCCGGTCGTTGAAAATGTCGTTTGGTGCAGGCGCAATTTTTCCGGCAACGTTTGCAAAATATGAAAAGGAATTTTCCAGGTGGTTGGCAGAACCGGCGCTTCGACCCGCACCCGCTCAATGGAAGCGCGGCCGCAAATGCCGCAGCTTGAGCTGGCAAAAATATGCCGTTGCCACCCGGCAATTTCAGCCGGGGTGATCGCGGGCCATTGACAATTGACCACATTGGGAATTTCGAGGCCTAATTCATCGCGGGCGTGATCGATTGCAAGTTGCTCCCCAAGATTTGCCGTTTGCCCCGATTTTTCTTTAGCACTTTTTGTGGAAATATCGGGGCCGTTTGCGCTTTGCTTTTGGAAAATACCCTCGGTGAGCAGAAAACCCCGGGCGAGATCAAAATCGTGGCCGGGGGTGCGCATCACCACCGCCAACGGAATGTTATTGAGACGAATCTCCAGCGGCTCTTCAACGACCAGCGCATCGCGAATTTCTTCATAACCTTGACCATTTGCGCGCTGCACCGCAAAATGCTTGACTTCCTCATTCATGCTGTTTCATGCTCCGCGTCCTCCATCAAATAAAGCGGAAAATACAAGATTGTCAAGCG
>CAYZFF010000751.1:0-1583 GCA_964477305.1 uncultured Cytophagia bacterium | reverse complement strand
GTCGCAAAATCGGATGTGGAAAAGATCAATGTCTTTCCGAATCCGTACTATGCGATCAACGCCGCAGAAACCAACCGGTTCGTCCGTTTCGTGACGTTCAACTTCCTGCCGAAAAAGGCGACGATTCGCATTTTCAACGTCGCCGGGCAGTTGGTGCGCAGCATCGAAAAAGACGACGAGTCACAATTCACGCGTTGGGATTTGAATAATCAGAGCAACTTCCCAGTTGCCTCCGGCATGTATATCGTTCACATCGATTTGCCAGAGCTTGGTGCAACGAAAGTACTCAAATTCGGCGTTATTCAAGAACAACAAGTTCTGGATGTTTTCTAATCCAACCTGAGTCTTTCCGGTCCCGCTCCGCCTGCTGCGAAGCAGACGTGGGCGGGATTAGAGGTCGTTCTGAGTGAAAACAATTTTCAGTTGCACTACCGATTGAAGGAGAATAATGGATATGAAATTACGCAGTTTTTATCTCGTACTTCTGATCGGCGCCTTGGCATTCGTTTGGGTGACCGACGGTACGGCGCAAGGTAACAAGCGCCTGGGCACGGCGGGTGCCTCCGAATTATTGATTCCGGTTGGAGCGCGTGATCTGGCGATGGGTGGAGCCGGTGTGGCTTCCGCCCGTGGCATTGAAGCGCTGCACTGGAATCCAGCCGGAGTTTCGAGCATGTCAGGCTCCGCCGAAGGCATGTTTTCTTATATGAAATACATTGCCGATATTAATCTGAACTACGCGGCGGTGGCGGCGACGTTCAGTGATCTCGGCACCTTTTCCTTTAGCTTCAAATCCCTCGATTTTGGCGAAGTCGCATTAACTTCCGAAGATGACTCGGAAGGCCGTTCCGGCCAAACCTATTCGCCGACGTATACGACGATTGGTTTGGGCTATGCGCGGTCTTTGACGGATGCCATCTCGGCTGGTGTCACTTTGAAGATGGTGTCTGAGCGTATCGCGCTGGTTAACGCCAGTGGCATGGCTCTTGATCTTGGCGTGCAGTACAACCAGCTTGCCGGTTTCAAAGGCTTGGGCTTGGGCGTCGCGGTCAAAAACATCGGCCCGCAAATGAACTTTGACGGTTCCGGCTTGCTGCGCGATGCCATTCCGAGCGGCACGCAGCGTCCGGAGCAAAAAGTGAAGCTGGACGCCGCTAGTTTTGAATTGCCCTCCTCCATTGAGTTTGGGCTTTCCTATGAATATCTCATGGGCGAAAACTACGTCATGCGTGCCAGCGGCGCTTTTGCCAACAATAACCTCGCGGAAAACGAATATCATTTCGGCGGCGAGCTGGGTTATGTCGCCTCCGGCTTGCAGTTCTTTGGCCGCGGCGGTTATACGGTCGCCGAAAATAATGATAACAGCATCAACCCCTTTGGTGCAACGCTGGGCGCCGGCCTGGTTTATAAAGCTCCCGGCATCAACGTCACCATTGATTATGCTTGGCGCGATGTCGAATTTTTCGACGCCAACAACATTTTCTCGGTGAAGCTCGGCTTCTAAGCTTGACTTCCTATCGTTGTGGTTGTAATATGGAAAAGGCCGCCGCAAGGTGGCCTTTTCCATATAGTTACAAAATTGT
>CAYZFF010000750.1:0-1584 GCA_964477305.1 uncultured Cytophagia bacterium | reverse complement strand
ATTCTCGAAGCCGGCAGCCGCACC
This sequence comes from uncultured Cytophagia bacterium, assembly GCA_964477305.1. Lineage (GTDB taxonomy): Bacteria > Zhuqueibacterota > Zhuqueibacteria > Zhuqueibacterales > Zhuqueibacteraceae > Zhuqueibacter. Next base: position 1,560 of record CAYZFF010000750.1, on the reverse strand, counting down.
TTGCCGTTGATGCTCGTTTTGTTTGTGCCGCTGTTTTTTGGCATGCACGAACTCTATTTGTGGGCGCGCCCCGAAGCGATTGTGAACCAGGCCGGTGTTGTGGTCGATGAAATTTTACATCAAAAAGCCCCGTATTTAAACGTAACGTTCTTTTGGATTCGCACGGCGGTTTATTTTGGCGTCTGGAGTTTTTTTATTTATTTGCTCAACAAGTGGTCGCACGAGCAGGATCGCACCGGTTATCCATTAATTACGCAAAAGATCGAGAAGCTCGCCGGCCCCGCTTTGGCAGGCTACGTTTTGACAATGTCCTTCGCCGCCTTCGATTGGGTAATGTCGCTGGAGCCGCATTGGTTCTCCACGATTTTTGGCGTGATCTTCGTCGTCGGGCAGGGCTTGACGACACTCGCATTTGCAATCATCAGCGTGAAACTGCTCGAAGACCGCGAGCCGATTTCGGGCGTGATTCAGACGAAGCACTTTCACGATCTCGGCAATTTGATGTTCGCGTTCGTGCTGCTGTGGGCTTATGTTTCGTTCTCGCAGTTTTTCATTATCTGGTCGGGCAATCTGCCGGAAGAAATCACGTGGTACATGCATCGCTTGCACGGCGGCTGGGGCGTCATGGCCATGCTGATTGTGATTTTTCATTTTTTCGTCCCATTTGCACTTTTGCTGCTGCGCAAAACCAAGCAACGTTCGAAGGTTTTAGTCAAAATTGCTGTCGCCATGTTTTTCATGCGTCTGCTTGATTTGTATTGGACCGTGGCGCCGAATTTCAACGACGGCAAATTCGGCATTCATTGGATGGATATTTTAGCACCGATTGGCATCGGCGGTATTTGGATCGCGATGTTCCTTTCGCAACTCAAAAACCGCGCGCTCATGCCGTTGCACGATCCGCGTCTGGCCGAGGCGTTTGCGGCTTCGCATCATCATTAAAATGAGAAAGTGAAGTCGGACGTGGTCATGCTAATTTTTCTAATTTAGAAAATTTCTCTGACCAAGTTCGACTTCGCCCAATTTGTTATGACTGAAACTCCTCACACCAACAATAATCGCGGCTACGAAGAGAGCGATGCCAATGTCGCTGCGCTGGGCAAATACGGCCTCGGCTTGGCGATCATTTCTGTTGTCGTTCTCGCGCTGATGGTGTGGCTGCAAAGTTTTTTTGCCGCGCAAACCCAACGCGCCATGCCGGCGAGTTCGCCTTTGGCCACCCAGCGCCAGGCGCCTGTGGCGCCGCGTTTGCAAATTACGCCTGAAAAAGATTTACACGACGTTCGCGTGGCCGAAGATTCCGTGTTGCACAGCTACGGCTGGATAGTCCGCGATTCCGGCGTCGTCCGCCTTCCGATTGCGCGCGCGATGGAATTGACCGCGCAACGCGGTTTGCCGGTACGAACTGAGGGCATGACGCAGAGCGCAGAGCGCAAAGCGACTGGCGAGAAGAAAGAGGCGCAGCCATGAAAATAAATTTTCGCACTGCGCGCTATGCTCTCTGCACCATGCTCTCTGTGCTTTGCTTCCCGCTCCGCGCCCAAATGCTCGATTCCAACG
>CAYZFF010000749.1:0-1590 GCA_964477305.1 uncultured Cytophagia bacterium | reverse complement strand
GCGCGGCCGGTTTCACCGACCAGGCCAATGAGATCCCAGCGTTCGATTTTTTGCCCAACTTTAACTTTGACGGCAGAAAGATGGCCGTATAATGTTTTGACGCCGTAGCCGTGGTCGATCACCACGGCTTTGCCATAACCGGATTTGCGGCGATAGGTGGTTTTGACAAACTCAATGACGCCGTTGGCCGGCGCAAACACTTCGGTGCCGTTCGGGGCGCCGAGATCCAACCCTTTGTGATGACGCGTGCGGGAGACAAACGGATCAGTACGCTTGCCGAAAAAATCGGTGATCCGGCCGGTCAGCAGCGGTTTAATCGAGGGAATATGTTCCAGTTGCTTGCGGCGCACTTCAAATTTCGTCATAATCGTGCGCTGCAACGCCTGCGTTTTAGATAAGTTTTTTTCCAATTGCGACAGCAAATCGTTGCCGGAATTTGATTCATCTTCGGAAGTGAGATTTATTTCCGGCACTACCGACGCCGCAGCAACTTGGTCCGGTGCGGCATTGACCCGCGCGGGATGAATATTGTCTTCATCATCCACATAAGCCCCGCCCCCCTGTCCATAAAAGCTTTGTTCGTTCTCTTCGGTTGCAACCGTGTTGTCGGTCCAGGCCAGGCCGAATGGCCCGCGTTTGGTGCCGGCAGTTGCAGGCCGGCTCGAGAGTTTGGTGATCGTGCTATCATTTTCAGGCGCATTGACCAAAGCCGGTAACTCTGCAGCTTCATCCTGGTACGTCAACTCCGTAGTGCCGTCCTCATCACTGCCATTGAGGCGGCGGGATAAATTACGAGCGCGGGTTTCGGTTTGATTAAGATGGCTCAGCAAAATTTGGTGTTCTTCAATAAACGCGGCGAACCGGTATTCCTGCACTAAGTAGTTAACTCCGTGGCTGGCGCCCAACGCGAGCAAACCAATACCGAGAATGAAGCCGGCGAGCAGACTGCCAAATCGTTTGGCGCTAAAATCAAATTGCCGGTAATCACTACCCCAGGTGGAGAAGAAAAGAATGCGAATGCGGCGGCGGGGGGTGAAATTTTTGATGGGCGTTTTTTGGCGGCCGCGCGTAGGCATTTCTTCCGTTCCGCGCCGAGAAGGAAACAAGCGTTGTAAAAACTTAGCCGACGTTCGTCGCGAGCTATGGGCTGGCTTGCTCATGGCTGATCTACATTCCGGTAAATTGCCGTGCGCCGCATCAGTGAATTAAATCATCGGTGGGCAACCAGGGTCGTCATGTCTGGAGCGCCTAACTTTTGGAATTGCGGGCAAAGCCGCCGGCCATTGGCCTTCCTGGCAAGCCCTGTATGAAATCACATCCTCGTGTGCGGGTTTGATCTATAGTATTATTTGTACAAACAGGCGCGGTAAATACGTAAAATTAATTGCCGCGGATAGCTTCCCCAAAAGAATACCCGAGACAATTACGAAATTGCACCCATTAAATCAGAAAAGAATCCCTTTGCTTACTGCCAAGGCCTTGTAATTTTGCAGGCTCTCATCCCAAAGCTGTTGGCACAGCCGTTTTTGTAACGGTGCCCGCGTTTGGCATGACAAAAATTTAACGGCGTGGAGAGTCCAGTTGACATGG
>CAYZFF010000748.1:0-1598 GCA_964477305.1 uncultured Cytophagia bacterium | reverse complement strand
GTGGGTTCTTGCATTTTTAATAAAGCCTCTTGCAGACGCGCGATTTCCGGAGCAATCGTTTCGTCTTCAATTTTAGTAAATAAAATTTCGGGTTCGTTTAATTGATGCATGGCCGGCAACGGCGCCGCCGGCGTCGTGAGCCAATCTTGCTTTTCCACGGCGCCGGATAAATTGAGCATTTTCCACAAACGCGACGCGGAAAACGGCAGCGTCGGCGTCATTAAAACCGCGAGTGCTTTGCAGAGCTGCAGGCAAATGTGCAGCGTCGTATCGCAGCGCGGACGGTCGGTTTTGAGCGTGCGCCACGGCTCTTCGTCATTGAAATATTTGTTTGCATGACGTGCCAAGTCCATCAACTCCTGCGTCGCGCGGCGAAATTCATAGCGCTCATAAAATTCGCTGAGCCGTTGCGGCCAGGCGTTGAGTAAATCAAGCATGCGCTGATCGCGCTCGTTCAAAGCGCCGGCAGCGGGAACGCGATTGGTGTAATTTTTCTTCACAAACGTCAGCGTGCGATTCACAAAGTTACCGAGAATGTCCGCCAGTTCGCTGTTATTGCGGGTTTGAAATTCCTTCCACGAAAAGTCGGCGTCTTTGGTTTCCGGCATATTGGCCGCGAGCGCGTACCGCAGCGGATCGGGCGGAAATTTTTGCAAATACTCGTGCAGCCACACGGCAAAGTTGCGGCTGGTGGAAAATTTGCGGCCTTCGAGGTTGAGAAATTCATTCGCCGGAACATCCGCCGGCAAAATATAACCGTCCTGCGCCATCAACATCGCCGGCCAGACCATCGCGTGAAAAACGATGTTGTCCTTGCCGATGAAATGCACCAATTTCGTTTGGGGATTGCGCCAATACTCTTTCCACTTGTCGGGTTGTCCGAGACGTTTCGCCCAGACTTGCGTTGCCGAGATATAACCAATCGGCGCATCGAACCAAACATAAAGCACTTTGCCCTCATAACCCGGCAACGGCACCGGCACGCCCCACGTGATGTCACGCGTGATGGCGCGATCGGTAAGGCCTTCTTTGATCCAGCCGTAACAAAAATTGAGCACGTTGTCGCGCCAGTTCGTTTTCGTGTCGAGCCAATTCTTCACTTGTTCTTGAAAACGGCCGAGCGGAATAAAGAAATGCCTGGTCTCGCGAATTTCGGGCCGCGCGCCGCACACCATGCATTTCGGCTCGCGCAGCTCGATTTGATCGATCCACTTGCCGCAGGATTCACATTGATCGCCGCGCGCGCCGGGCTTGCCGCAATGCGGGCACGTGCCTTCGACATAGCGATCGGCGAGAAAACGTTTGTCATTCGGGCAATAAAGCTGCTTCACCGCCTTCTCGACAAGCAAGCCCTTTTTGTGCATCGTCAGGAAAAATTCCTGCGAGATCGGGTAATGCTCCGGCGTCGTGGTGCGGCAAAAAATATCGAAACTAATACCGGCTTTGGCAAAAGTTTCATTCATTTGCGCCCAGTAAAAATCCACAAACTCTTTGGGCGATTTTTTTGCCTTTTCCGCGGCAATCGTAATCGCCACCCCGTGTTCATCGGTGCCGCAAACATGAATCACGTCACGGCCGCGCATGCGCTGATAGCGCAC
>CAYZFF010000747.1:0-1612 GCA_964477305.1 uncultured Cytophagia bacterium | reverse complement strand
CGCCTTCGGTGCTTGGCGATGCGCTCAAAGCATTGGCGCACGTTCTGCAAAGCGTTGCGGCGATTTATCTGATGTGCGATATTCGCGACGTCCGCGCCGTGCCGATGGTGCGCGCCCCGCTGACGCAAAAGCCGACGATTTTTATTTACGACAACCACGCCGGCGGCGTCGGCTTCAGCAAGCGTTTGTTTGCGATGCACGACGAGTTAAAAATCGCCGCACGCGATTTGATCACCAAATGCGGCTGCGCCGCGGGATGCCCGTCATGTGTTGGCCCGGCGCTGGAGATTGGGGAGCAGGGGAAGGCAGGGGCGTTGAGGTTGTTGGAAGTTGTGTTGTGACAAAGCATTCTATATGAATGACATCCCGAGATAGAAAGTGGTTAGTGAAAATAATTTCTTGCTTTCGTTCGTAATTTCTGCATATATTTATAAACGCTGAAATATGGAACGAATTAAAAGTGAAAACAATTACCCCCATTTTTAAAAACCGCGCTGGTTATGCCTATCTAAAAGAGCTGAAAAAGCACGGCATTCATACGGATACCATTCGCCGCCTTCTGCAGGACGGGGCGATTGAAAAGGTCAAAGCCGGCCTTTATAAACTCACGGACATGCCGGTGCTTGCGAATCAGGGCATGATTGATGTTTGCATGGCGATGCCCAAAGCGGTGGTTTGTCTGCATTCCGCGCTGTCGTATCATGACCTCACCACGGCTCTTCCTGCGGCGGTCATGATCGCGCTGCCAAGAGAAAGCAAGCCGGTCAAGCTGGCGTATCCGCCGATACAGGCTTTTTATTTTTCACCCCCAAACTACCAAATCGGTATTGAGCGCGTGCTGACAAAAGTGGGAAATTTCGCCATCTACAATGTCGAAAAAACAATTGTCGATTGCTTTCGCTATCGTCACAAGCTGGGGATGGAAGTGGCGCTGGAAGGACTCAGAAAGTATCTCAAAAGTCCCGGCTACAATCTGAACAAACTTCTGAAATATGCCAAAGCCGGACGGATGCTGCGCGTGATGAAGCCATATATTGAAGCCGTTGTCGAATGAAGCAGAAGCAGATCAAAAATCTCGGCGCTTCGGTAAGGACTCGCCTGCTGAATATCGCGAAACAATTGCAGATTGATTTCAATCGCCTTCTCCTGCTTTATTTTCAAGAAAGGTTTTTGCATCGCCTGGCGCAGTCGCCGTACAAGAATTCGTTTGTTCTGAAAGGCGGCGCCCTACTTTATAGCGCGCATCAAATGAAAGCGCGTCCAACCAAAGACATTGATTTCTTGGCGAAAAATTTAAAAAATCAGCCGGAGTTGTTGGCGCAAATCATTGAAGAAATCATCACCGCACCGGTAAATGACGGCGTTTATTTTGATCCGGCCTCGATAGTTTTTGAGACCATTGCACAACAAGCAAGATACGAAGGCATTCGTTTCCGGATCACGGCCCAACTTGACACGGCGAAACAAAATTTGCAATTGGACGTCGGATTTGGTGATGTGGTCTTTCCAGAACCGGTTTCTTTGGAATATCCCGTTCTGCTTGGCTCGGGAATAATTGCGCTATCCGCTTATTCGTGGGATTCGGTTATTGCCGAAAAATTTGAAGCGATTG
>CAYZFF010000746.1:0-1612 GCA_964477305.1 uncultured Cytophagia bacterium | reverse complement strand
GAATCCTTTTAGCAGCAGATTCCTCGCTGGGCTCGGAATGACAAACTCTTCACGCAAGCAAAAAATGCTGTAATTTCAAAACCAGTGAAAGACAACAAGCCGCCGTGTTCTTTGTGGCTGATTTAACATTGTCAAGTACATTTAAAATTGTTATACGAAAATTGCAGGTTTGGCTTCCTCACGAGGCCGTATTTGCCCCTGGGCATCAATCGGTGCCAGAGTTTCGACCGGGCAAATCCACACGCAGAGCATGCAATCGGTGCAGCGCTGGTTGATTTCAATACGCGCCTCAAACAAATCAATCGCGTCAAATGGGCAAACGGCCACACAGGTGCCGCAAAAATCACATTTATCGTTGATGATGCCGATCATAAGTTTGCCGGTTTAACGATGAGCCGGTTTGCCCGTTAAACGTTCCATCGGTTAACAGGCGAATCGGCCACCGCTTCAAGCTATTTTGCCGCCAAATTCGGATAAGTCAAGCCAAATCGCCGGCGATAATACCAGCGCGAGAAAAAAAACACAAAACCGAGTAAAAAGAAATACGGCCAAATTTTCAAGCACACCGCCAAAGCCAAAAAGACAATCGGCAGCTTGATGGCACGCGACACCTCGGGAAGACGTTGCTTAACTGCGGCCAGGATAAAAAAAGGCGCGGCAATCAACGCCGGATACAAAATCACGCCATCTTCAAGCCACCAAGCGGAAAGCAGCGCGCTCAATTCCAACCCGCAGCCGATAATGGCCGTGGCGGCGAAACCATAGCGTACGCCGAAGGTTTTCTTCTCGGTATCCGCGTCGCCGTTAAGATCGAGCAGCGTCGTATACAGATAAACCGCGGCCACGGCGAACATGTACGGCAGCGCGTGTTGCAACGGCAGTTGCCATTCGATGTTTTGCGACCACCAGCCAGCCATGAAAATCAGTTGCGCGCCGAGCGCATTCGAGATCAGGCCGAGCAACGGCCGCCCCTTCCAGGCAAACGGCGCCACGTTATAAAAAATTCCGGTGAGCAAAAAAATCGCGACGAGCAACGAGCTAATTAATTTGCCATAAAAAAAACTCGCAACCACTGCAAAGGCGCCCAACACGATCATTTCCGTCCACGCGGCCAAAGGAGAAATATGCCGATCCGCAATGAGAAAGAGTTTGTGATTGCGCCGGTCGGTTTCAATGTCACAGAGCTGATTCAAAATATAGCCGCTGCCCATCAACAACGTCAGTATGCCGAGCAGACTCAACGCGGTCGCCTCCAGCGCCGGTGCCACGCGATTCAAGCCGGCGGCGGAGAATTGATAAAACGCCAGATAGCCCGCGGCGTAAACGGTCCACACCGGAAAAAAAAGGGTCGGCCGCAACACGAAAAAATAATCAAAAAATTTAACGATCCTGTTCATAACCCGTCCATCATCCCGCCTCCTGCGGGATTAGTGCACCTCGGCGTCACTGCGCGAGGAAAGTGATTCAAGAATTCTGATGCAAGGGAAAACGTCACATCATTTTATAAAATTATACTTGCGGCGTTATTTCCACTCAGGTTGACAACAAATGTCTCAGGTTTAAATTCGAAAAGTTAAAACGTAAAACTTACGTATTTTATTGTCAAGCTAAA
>CAYZFF010000745.1:0-1616 GCA_964477305.1 uncultured Cytophagia bacterium | reverse complement strand
AGCACTCTTTCATAATGCTTGTTCACGCGAACGCGTGGAAAAATTTTTGTGATGAGGCCGTTTTCATTGATAATGAATGTCGTGCGCACGATGCCCCAAAACCTGTGCCCGAACATTTGTTTCTTCTGCCACACGCCGTAGGCGTTGCAAACGGTTCGGTCAACGTCACTCAACAGCGGAAAATTCAAATGAAATTTTTCTTTGAACTTGATGTGCGAAGCCATCGAATCGGCGCTGACACCCAAAACGACGGCACGGCGTTGCAAGATGGCGCTCAACCCATCGCGAAATGCGCATGCTTCTTGCGTGCACGTCGGTGTATCGTCTTCGGGATAAAAAAAGAGCACGACGTTCTGGCCGCGAAAATCCGCGAGACTCACAAGTTGGCCTTCGTCGTTGGGCAAAGTAAAATCGGGAGCGGATTGGCCGATTTGTAATTTCGTTTGACCAGGCGCTGTGGTCCGGCCTTTCCTCGGAAGTGATTTTTTCTTTACGGCACGAGATTTCTTCCCTGTCGTCCTTTTTTTCGTCAGGGCTTTTTTAGACTCTGGCTTCACGTTTGTTTTTCGCATATCCTGATCCTTGTATCACATTAAAAAGTGTGGCTAAACGGTCAATGAACTGCCGTAACGATCGTTACAAGATACAGCGTTTAAAACAATAATGCCATACAAAGCGTATCTTCGTAAATTCCGCCCAGCTTTTGTGATTTTTCTTTCACACCGACGATAACAAAACCGGCGCTTTCATAAAAAAATTTAAGACATGAGTTATTTTACCAATTACCGCCGCACGGCGATAATCTCCAACACCGCCGGCGTAATGACAAGCGTGTGCGGCGCAGCTTCGCTGGTACCAAAGGCTTCCCATATTTCGCGGGCGCGTTCGGCCGGTAAGTAGCCGAGATCAACCAGACGGCGCAGGCCGACTTCGATAAACGCCTTCGGCCATTGCCACACAAAATTCGAAACCGGAATGATGTCAATGATTGGGCGCAGGTTTTTTATTTCAAATCCAAGTTCGGCAAGCCAGCGCGGCAAATCGAGGCCAATATCCGGCTCACCGCCGTCGGCACGCCAGCTCGCCATTACCACTTGCACAAACTCTTCCAACTCCGGTGAGCGCGGCGCCAGCCGCCATGTGGAGTAGTCAAAATATTCGTGCAGCACCAGCACGCCGCCGGGTTTCAGTGCACCGCCAATACGGGCGAGCAGTTGGCGCGGTCGCTTCACAAAGGCAAAGACCCAGCGCGCCCACGCGCCGTCGGCTTTGATATTCGACAACGTGGCTTCATCCAAATCGAGCTCATGTATTTCAATGTGCTCAAGGCCACGCTGCTGGCGTGCAGCTTCAAGCGCATTGAGAAAACGCCGCGACCGGTCAAGGGCGAAAATCTTTCCGGCAGGCCCGACAATCTCCGCCAAATCAATCGACGCAAATCCGGGACCGCAACCAAGGTCGAGCAACGTTTGTCCAACAGTAAACCCCGCGTTCCGCCACGCCTCGAGCGCTCGCGGCCGCCACACCCGATGTTGCAATCCCAATCGCGTAATTTCCTCATCATGCGTGCCGAGAATATAATCTTTATCGTTTGGCATCGTTGCGATTTTCTCCTG
>CAYZFF010000744.1:0-1621 GCA_964477305.1 uncultured Cytophagia bacterium | reverse complement strand
CATGCGGGAATGACAGCCACGTGAAATGGGAAAGTTATTTAAATGTCGATCCTTAGTTGCTTCTTTCCCACCGCCACGCCCGCCACATACCCGCTCGCCCAGGCCCATTGAAAATTGAAACCGCCGATGCGGCCATCAACGTCGCAGATTTCCCCGCAGAGATACAGACCCGGACAAACCCGCGATTCCATGCGGTCGAGATAAAGCTCATTTAACGAAATGCCACCGGCAGTAACTTCGGCGAAATTATACCCCCGATCACCGCTGATCGGCAGCGGCATTTGTGTGACCGCGCGCGCCAAGGTCAAGCGTTGGGCGCGAGTCAAAGTATTTCCCGAGGTGTTCAGCGCCAGACCAGCTTGTTGGCATAACGCCCGCGTCAGACTTTGTGGCAAAGCCGCGTGTAAATATTTAACCACGGTAATTTGCCGCAGCGTCTGCAATTCGGCATCGAGTTGTTCAGTTGTTTTTCCCGGCCACCAATTAATCACCAGCGTTGTTTCGGAATCGTCAAATTTCGCGTCGAGAAAATATCGGCTGATATCGAGAACTGCTGGGCCGGAAAGGCCGAAATGCGTGCATAGCGTGGAATCCGTAAAGGCCTTGAGTTTCTTGCCGCTGCGGGAACGGACTTCAAGTGTGGTCGGCACCGTCAACCCACTGAGATCGCGAATGAAATGGCCGAGGGGCAAAGTTAAAGGAACAAGCGCTGGAAAAATGCGCGGCGTAATACTGTGCCCCAGCGCTTGCGCGATTTGCAAGCCATGTCCATCCGAGCCGGTTTTGGGAAGACTTTTGCCTCCCGTCGCCAGAACAATTTCATTTGCAACCAACTCACCCCATTCACCCCGAATACTAAATCCGTTCGAAATTTTTTCAACCGTATCAACCCGACGCGGATGTTGAATAACAACCTTCGCTTGTGCCGCCGCCGTCAATAAAGCCTGGAGAATAGTTTTCGCGCTGTCGGTGGTGGGAAAAAGTTTTCCGGTCTCTTCCCGTTTTAATTCAACCCCCAACTCGCGAAAGAATGTTATCGTTTGCGAAACGTCAAAACGGCGCAAAACTTTGTTGATGGCATTCCGTGAAGATCCGGCAAACGCCGCGGCGTCCACCTCGTGATGCGTGACATTGCACCGCCCACCGCCGGAGACCAGAATTTTCGCGCCGATTTTGGACGCCCCATCTAAAATAATGATGGATCGTTGCGGCTGGGTACGGCCAGCCCAGATTCCCGCCATGAGGCCGGCCGCTCCGGCCCCGATGATGGCGAGATCAACGCGCTCGGACATGGTTACTTCTTTTTAACGGTAGGCGCGGCTTTCTTTTTTAAATAATCAAGCAACCGGCGCAAATTCGGATCTTCAACGACGTCGGTTAAAAAAACCGTATGTACGTCGCCAACGGCGTTTTCAATGGTAATTTTGTATTGTCGATGATCTGCCGCTTTCGGCGAAAACTTTCCAGCGCGCAGCGGCAATTCAAAAAAACGCGTGAGCGTCAGCAATTCCTGCAACTCATCGGCTTCCGGCAGCGGCAAATCAGCAAGATCGATGATGACGGGCCGGTTCAACCCGGGAAGATAAACCAACCCGCCTTCGGTTTTGAATTGAATTCGCAT
>CAYZFF010000743.1:0-1622 GCA_964477305.1 uncultured Cytophagia bacterium | reverse complement strand
GTGATGCTGATCGGGTTGCCTTTTTTATCAAAACCGTTCGGCGCGACAACGCACGGGTGGCCGGTGAGATTGGTGAGCAACAGATTGCTGCCGCCGAACGACGGCGTCACGTACACGTCGACGGTTGACATCAATTTTTCCATCGCTTGAATAACGAGATAGCGCACGCGATTGGCCTGAATGTATTCCACCGCCGGAATGAAGCGCGCGGCGCGAAACGCGTTCGGCCACGCGTTTTTAATTTGCCGCACCAGCAAATCGTCTTTGCCCGAGCGCGTCAGCTCATCAAACGCCGCGGCCGCTTCGGCGCTCAAAATAAATGAAAGATCGTTGATCGGATAATCCGGCAATTCAAGCGGAATCAGCTTCGCGCCCGCGCGGCGCAGCTTCGCGAGCGCGGCGTCGTTTTGCGATTTAAAAGTCGTGTCTTTCTCGAACGCACTTTGGTAATAACCGACACGCAGGCTGCTCAATTTGAGGTTTGCGTTATAATTAAAAGGCAGATCGACGATGGTTTGATCGATGCCATCGGCGCCGATGATCGCATTGAACACCAGCGCGCAATCTTCCACGGTGCGGCAGATCGGCCCGATTTTATCCATTGACCAACTCAGCGCCATCGCGCCGGCGCGGCTGACGCGGCCGAAGGTCGGGCGCAATCCGGTCACGCCGCAGCGCGTTGAGGGCGAGACAATCGAGCCCCACGTTTCCGTGCCGATGGCAAACGCCACCAATCCTGCGGCCGTGGCGGAAGCAGAACCGGCGGACGAGCCGCTGGAACCCTGTTCCAAGTTCCACGGGTTGCGCGTTTTGCCGCCGAACCACACGTCGCCCCACGCCAATTCTCCCATCGTCAATTTTGCCACCAACACCGCGCCGGCGGCTTCGAGTTTTTGAATCACCGTCGCGTCGGCGTCGATCACCTGCTCTTTGTACGGCACCGAACCCCACGTGGTTTTGTAGCCGCGTTTCGCGAGCAAATCTTTCGCGCCATACGGAATGCCATGCAGTGGCCCGCGATATTTGCCCGCAGCGATGTCCGCATCCGCTTGTTGCGCCTGTTGGAGCGCGAGTTCTTCCGTGCGGGTGACGACACATTCCAATTTCGGCCCGTATTTCTTCAGCCGGTCGAGATACATTTTTGTGAGCTGCGTCGAAGTAACTTTGCGCGTGCGAATGAGCTCGGCAAGTTCGCCAACCGAAGCATAAGCGAGTTGTTCGAGGTTGGCGGGCACCGCGATTTTCGCGGGCTTGCTCCAAACTTGCGGCAACCGTTTGGTGTCAAATTTTTTCTCGGCGGGAACCGGATTGAACAGCAGCGCCGGCGGCACGCTGTTATTCAGCGCAATCGTTCGCACCTTTTCAAAATTATCTAAATTCTCTTTCAGATCGCCGAGCATTGAATCGCGCTTGGCCGCAGTGAAATTCAGGCCAAACATGCGCTCCGCCACGGCGACCATTTCAACCGTAATGGGATTTTTATCTTGCGCCTGATAATAAGCGCCGAGTAAAAAGCCAAACAGCGCGGTTAGCAAAAAAAGAACAATGGTTTTATTTGAGCGTCGCATCTCTTCACTCCTTTTTAGAACAAGTAAGGATTGCCAATTAAATAATTTATCCAA
>CAYZFF010000742.1:0-1637 GCA_964477305.1 uncultured Cytophagia bacterium | reverse complement strand
CCCAGCAACAAAATCAGCAACGCCCACAGGCCGAAGCGCCAGAGCTTTTGTTGTTTCTCCGCGTCGCGCTCGGCAGTTTCCCCTGCGCCAAAAATTCCGGCCACGCTATTTTGCGCTTCGGCTTGATCATCCGGTCGAATGAGGCGCGCCGTAAAATTTTCTACCGGCAAACTGGCGGGAGCGGATTCCTGCGCATCGAAATTGACCGCATGCCAAAACGTGCGCTGGTTTTGTTGCACGCGATAAAACCCGGCTTGCGGCGTTTCTTTTAAAACCGGCGACGGCAATTTTTCCAATCTTTGTTCGAAGCCATCCGGCATGGTCACGACCACAGTTTGTCCCGCTTGGATGGTTTCATCAAAAAAAAGAGTTTGCCCAACCAAAGTGGTCGCCGGCGGCGGCTCGGGGCGGCAAACGTAATTCAACCACTGATACAGCAACGGCACAAAAATACCGCGCACCGGCAAATTGCCGCCGGGCAAATCTAAGCTCGACGTCCACAACAAAACTTTGCCTTTGCCGACACTGCGTTCGAGCAAGGCCGCCGCGCCATCTTCAAATCCGGCCAAACGGTTCGCGGTCGGGCTCACTTCGACGCGATAATATTGCGAGGTCAGCACCGTGCTCGGATCGCCATTCGACGGGTCGACAAACACTTTGAAAATCGGATGCCCAAAGTCAATCTCCGTCAGCGCCGCGCCGCGCCGCTTGGCATTTTCACCTGGACGAACGGCCGCCGAAATTTTTCCGGGCAAAATTTCGGCGAGAAAACGATTGTACATTTCGCTTTGCAGCGCTGTTGCCAAAGTGAAAATCAACCCACCGCCGGACGTGACAAATTGCTGCAATGCCGTTGCCTCGTTGCGATTGAAACCGGCCACACCGGTGACCAGCACCACGTCAAAATCTTCAAGGCGATATTGATTCAATGCGCCGGGGGTCGATTCAAAAAGTTGATACGGCGAGCCGGGCAGTCGCATGGCTTCGCGCACAAAATAGGCGGCTTCGGCATTGCCGCTGAGCACCAGGAGCCGGCGTTTTCTCTCCGTCTGCGCAACGAGATAAAATCTATTGTCAGCGGGCAAATCATCGATCGGCGCTTTCACTTCAAAATAATAATTTTGCTCGCGCCCCGAAGCTTTCGCCGAGAATTGCACCACTTGCTCGGTTCGCGCCGCCAGTGTAAGGTTTTTCATTGCTACCGGCGCGCTGTTGTTCGACAATTGCACGTCGAGGCGCTGATCAATATCAGAAAAATTTTTTACGCGACAAGCATACGTGGTTTGTTGATCGCCCGCGGGCGTTGTTTTATTGTTGGCGGGCTTCACAATTTGCCCATCCAACACCGCCACATTTTGCCACGCCGGTTTAATCGACACTGGAATAAATTCAGCGTCGCTACTGAGCGCCAGCGTGCCCGCCGGAATGTTACTCGCCTGCAAATCCGAGAGCAGATAAATCGCGCGGCGTTGCAAGGTGGCGCGGCTGAGCCATTGATCGGCAAATAACAACGCCTCGCGCAAATTACCCGCGGTTGGTTTTTGGACTAGCCGCGTCAAAGCCGTTGCCGCTTTCTGCGGCTCTGCTTCTTCAGCAAGCAACTCCATCGTGTTGGCCGCGCTGATCAGCCACACGCG
>CAYZFF010000741.1:0-1643 GCA_964477305.1 uncultured Cytophagia bacterium | reverse complement strand
GCATCGCAGTTTTCAAAGACCCCGACCGCGTGCGCATTCGCGTGAGCGATCCGACAGTGGCGGTGGAATCGCGCGACGCGGAATTTTTGCCAACGGAATTTAGTTTGTCACAGAATTACCCGAATCCTTTTAATCCAAGCACGATGATCAGGTTTCAGTTGCCCGTGAACAGCCGCGTGACGTTGAAAGTGTTCGACGTGAACGGCCGCGAAGTGGCGACGCTGGTGGATGGCGAAATACCGGCGGGAAAACATGCCCTAACTTTTGCGCCGCGCGATTTGGCGGGCGGAGTTTATTTTTACAAACTCACGACGGATAAATTTTCGCAAACGCGTAAAGCGGTTTTGATGAAGTGAAACATAGCGAAGCTCGGACTTGGCCACAACGACCTGTCGAATTTAGAAAAATTTTATGGCCAAGTCCGGCTTCACCTAAAACTTTCGGAGACGAGCATGAAAAAACTTTGCTTCTTCCTCACGCTTTTGTTTTCTACCAGCGCCTTTGCGCAACAGGATTTCGGCGACGCGCCGAACACCTATCACACGTTGCTCAGCAGCGACGGGGCGCGGCATCGCATCGTCGCGGGAATGTTTCTCGGCAAAACTGTTGACGCGGAAGCGGACGGGTTGCCGAATGTCAACGCCGACGGCGACGACAAATCCGGCGTGAACGACGAAGATGGCGTGGTCTTCCCGCCGCTCATCTTGCGCAACGCTTTTATGCCGATGCAAATCACCGCGGGGGCGGACGGCAAGCTTGATGCGTGGGTGGATTTCAACCGCGACGGCGATTGGGCGGATCCGGATGAGCAAATTTTTTCTTCGCAAAGCCTCGCCAAAGGCAACAACTTTCTCGGCATGCAAATTCCGCAATCTGCGAGCGCGGGCAAAACTTTCGCGCGCTTTCGTTTCAGCAGCAGCGGCGGCTTGGCCTTTACCGGCGCCGCAACGGACGGCGAAGTGGAAGATTATGCGATCACGATCACTGCGCCCGGCTCTTCGCGCGACGTGAAAGCGTGGTACGCGAAAGGCCAAGTTTGGGTGACGTGGCGCTACGACACCACGACCGCGCCGCAAACGTTTGCGATCTATCGCAGCGCGCAGCCCTTCACCAACGTCAATCAAGCGCAACTGTACGGGCGGCTTTTCCAGCCGGAGTATTCCGGCGCGTATTTGGCGAATGAAATGCAGCAAGCTTTTGGACGCGCCTCGTTAAATCATTATCTCATTCCCAGCGCGAGCGGCGGCACCGTGCGCCTCGATCCGGATCAAGGCCTGTTCGTCGCGACGGCGCGCGCCAACGCGAGTTATTATTATGCCGTCGTGCCTTTTGGCGAAACGCAAGTGAGCGCCGCAAATATCACAACCACTGCGGTGAATGAGATCTTCAGCCTCGCTGATCCGCCGATTTGCCATCCGCAAGCCCGCGATGTGGTCGACGGCTATCCGGTGACATTTTTCAATATGTGGACCGATGGCGATCAAAACGAGAATGCCGGTCGCGCCGACTTTCCCATTATGGCGAATGCCGCGCGTCGCGGCGCAGCGCATTTGTTCCTCGTGATCGAGCCGCCGGGTGGTGCCCCGGCCGGAAAAGTGCCGGTGTCATTCGCGCTCCATTCAGGTGATGCGAAAGCGACGATG
>CAYZFF010000740.1:0-1646 GCA_964477305.1 uncultured Cytophagia bacterium | reverse complement strand
CGCGAAGTTAATTCTTCGGCGCCAGATTTTTATCGGTGGACGCAATGGTATTTCCAATTGCTTTTCAATCGCGGACTGGCCTACCAAGCCATCGGCAGCCAATGGTGGTGTCCGCAATGCAAAACCATTTTGGCGAACGAGCAAGTCGAAGCCGGCCGCTGCTGGCGCTGCGATTCCGAAGTCACCAAAAAAGATTTGAAGCAGTGGTATTTCAAAATCACCGCATACGCCGACCGTTTGCTCGCCGATCTCGACATCATTAATTGGCCGGAGCCGATCAAGTTGATGCAAAAAAATTGGATCGGCCGCAGTGAAGGCGCGGAAGTGGTTTTTATCGCCGATCATGCCAATCATCAGCATCCGATCCCAGTTTTCACCACGCGCGTTGATACGCTCTTTGGCGTCACGTTTCTCGTGCTCTCGCCGGAACATCCGTTGACGATGCACATTACCTCGGCGGATCGCAAAGCCGAAGTGAGCGCTTATGTCGAAAAATCCAAGCGCATGAGTGAAATCGAGCGCATGTCCACCGAGAAAGAAAAAACCGGCGTGTTCACCGGCTGCTATGCAATTCATCCGGTCAGCGGCGAAAAAATTCCGATCTGGGTCGCGGATTATGTTTTGATGGGCTACGGCACCGGCGCGGTGATGGGCGTCCCTGGCCACGACACGCGCGATTTTGCGTTCGCGACAAAATTTGAGTTACCGATTATTGAAGTCATTAGTCCAGATGGAAAAGAGCATGGCGTTAACGAGTGTTTCGCTGATTATGGTATCATGATCAACTCCGGCGCCTATTCCGGGTTGACTTCCGAAGCTGGCATTGAGAAATTGTGCGCCGAACTCACCGCGAAAGATTTGGGCAAAAAACAAGTCACGTACAAAATTCGCGACTGGCTCATTTCGCGGCAACGCTATTGGGGCGCACCGATTCCGATTGTGCATTGCGAGAAAGACGGCGTGGTGGCGGTGCCGGAAAATCAATTGCCGGTGCTGCTTCCCGAACTCGAATCATTCGAACCAACCGGCGATGGCCGTTCGCCATTGGCCAAAGTGGATTCGTGGGTGAATACAACTTGCCCCAAATGCGGCGGCCCGGCGAAACGCGAGACCGACACGATGGATGGTTTCGCCTGTTCGTCATGGTATTTTCTGCGCTTCACCGATCCGCGCAATGAGCAAGCGCCATGCGAAGCAGACAAAATGAATTACTGGATGCCGGTGGATTTGTACGTCGGCGGCGCGGAACATGCGGTGTTGCATTTGCTCTACGCGCGCTTTTGGACGAAGGTGATGCACGATGCCGGACTCGTGCCGTTTGTCGAGCCGTTTCCGAAATTGCGCAATCAAGGTATGTTGCTTGCGTCGGACGGCCAGAAAATGTCCAAATCCAAAGGCAATGTCATCACGCCCGACGCCGTTGCCGAAGTGCTCGGCGTGGATGCGTTGCGCGTTTATATTCTCTTTCTTGGCCCATTCGAAGGCGAATCGAAATGGGAAGAAACCGGCATTAAAGGCGCCTCGCGTTTCATCTCGCGCTTTTGGAATTTGGCGACGGAAACGATTTCTCCCGAAACTCAATTTGCGGCGAAAGCCGGAGTCGATGAGAAAACCTTCCGGCGCTGGATGCACAAAACCATCAAGCG
>CAYZFF010000739.1:0-1649 GCA_964477305.1 uncultured Cytophagia bacterium | reverse complement strand
ATGACCGCGTCAGTGGTATCGGCTTTCGCTGCGCCAGAACTTAGTACACTCTACATTTTTCTCTTTTACCCTTTACACTCTTTTGTTTTTGATCTTGCTTTTTCCTCGAAAATTTAAAAAATGGTGCAAGTCCCGAAGGGACGATTAAGATTGTGCGATGTGATTTGACCAACACAAGCTCTATTCACCCGTCCCGACGGAACTTCTACTCCACTTCTCTATTTTCCACGTCATAAATGACCTGGCTATTGTCAAATCATCCCTTTCGGGACGGTTATCGTATCGACTTTATGTTGCCGTATTAAGTTTGCCACCGGATTCTTCACCTCCCATCTTTTTCCTTGCCTGCCTGCTCAAGAAGTGTTATCTTAACTAATAAATTTCTATCTCACTGGAGCCTAACATGAAAATTGAAAATATCGTTTTCCTCGGCGGCAAACGCACGGCGTTTGGCGCGTTCGGCGGCGCGTTGCGCGAGATTTCTGCCATCGATCTTGGCGTGCACGCGGCCAAAGCGGCGCTGCAGCACGCCGCCGTCAAAGCGGAAGACATTAATCACGTGGTGTTTGGCAACGTGCTGCAAACCTCGAGCGACGCGGTTTATCTCGCGCGCCACGTGGGTTTGAAAGCGGGCGTGCCGGTTCCGGTGCCGGCGGTGACGGTGAATCGCCTCTGCGGCTCGGGCTTCGAAGCCATTGTGCAAGGCGCGCGCTTGCTGTTGATGCAGGAAGCGGACTTTGTGCTCGTCGGCGGCACCGAAAGCATGAGCCAGGCGCCGCATATCATTCGCGGGGCGCGCTGGGGCTTGCGGCTCAATTCCGGCAAGCTCGAAGATTATTTGTGGGAGGCGTTGCTCGATCCCAACTGCGGTTTCACCATGGCGCAAACTGCGGAGAATCTCGCGGAGAAATATGGCATCACCCGCGCGGCTACGGATGAGTACGCCCACCTCAGTCAAATGCGCGCGAAAGCCGCGTGGGACAGCGGCAAGTTGGCGGAAGAGGTTGTTGCCCTCGATCTCGGCAAAAAGGGCCAGTGCAACCGCGACGAACATCCGCGCCCGGACACGACGTTGGATGGCCTCGCGAAGCTAACGCCGTATTTCAAAAAAGACGGTTGCATCACGGCCGGCAATGCCAGCGGTATTGTGGATGGCGCCGCGGCGATGGTGATGACACGCGCCGACGTTGCAGAACGCCGGGGCTTGCAACCGATCGGTAGATTGGTCAACTGGGGTTTCGCCGGCGTTGAACCGAGTATCATGGGCATCGGTCCCGCCCCCGCCAGTCGCGCCGCGTTGCAGCGCGCCAACATGAATTTGGCGCAAATGGATTTGGTGGAAGTGAATGAAGCGTTTGGGCCGCAATACCTCGCGGTGGAAAAAGAATTGGGCCTCGACCGCGAGCGCACCAACGTCAATGGCGGCGCGATTGCCCTCGGCCATCCGCTGGCCGCCAGCGGCACCCGTCTGACGCTGACGCTGCTCAACGAACTGCGGCGGCGCAAAACCAAATATGGCTTGGCGACCGCGTGCATTGGCGGCGGGCAGGGCGCAGCGGTGATTGTGGAGGCGTTTTAAAAACCGGGATATTTATAACCTAAACTGAGCGATTCTTGTCATTCCGAGCGCCAGCGAGGAATCTGTTGAG
>CAYZFF010000738.1:0-1649 GCA_964477305.1 uncultured Cytophagia bacterium | reverse complement strand
TTGCGACTGGCGCAGGATTTCGAGCGGATGGGGCAATTCGATCGCGCTGCAGAAATTTACCAAACGCTTTTCAACAGCGATCCACGCAACGGAAATTATTATTTGGGTCTCAAAAGGATGCTGCTGCAACTCCGCCGCTATGATGAGTTGACCGCCGCCAGCAATCGCCGCTTAGAACTGATAGAAGATCTCAATGCGCGTGTCGACCTCGGCGACGTGGAATTTAAACGCGGGCAGGCGGCGCGGGCGCAGGCGCTGTGGAAAGAGCTGTTGCAAAAACATCCACAACCCGGCGCGTATGCACTGGTCGCCAATGCACTCGTGGAGAATCGCGCGTATGATGAAGCGATGCAACTCTATTTGGAGGCCCGGCAGCAATTGCACAATCCGTCACTCTTCGTGTTGGAACTGGCTAATCTTTACACGTTGCGCGTGAATTACGCCGCCGCGACCGTAGAATATCTGCGTTTTCTTGAAGCGAATCCGCGGCAGTTTCCATTCGTGCAGAGCAAGATGAATGAGATGACGCGCGATGATGCGAAGAATCTCGAGGCGGTGGCCAAGGCCATTGAAGCGGCGCTGCCGCAATCTGGGCAAGCCGCGTCGTTGCAGCGTTTGCTGGCCGGAATTTTCATGCAGGGGAAGGAGTATGGCCGCTCGCTGCAAGCGTATCAAACACTCGAGCGTCTCAGCAGCGCGGCGGATAAAGCGAATGTCGGCAGCGAGATTTTTTCTTTTGCCGAACAGGCGCGCACCGCCGGCGCGTTTGCTTTCGCGGAGCAGGCTTATCAAATCATATTGCGCGAGCTGCCGAATTCACCGTATGTTTTGCCGGCGCAATTCGGGCTTGGCCAATGCTTGCAGGGACAGGGCAAATATGCCGAAGCGCAAATCGCCTTTGCCGGCGTGATCGAAAAATCTCCCGGCAATCGCAATCCGTGGGCGTTGCGCGGCTTACTGGCACAGGGCGAAGTTCTGTTTGAAAATTTGCACGAGGTAAAAAGCGCGATCACGATTTATACGCAAATTAATGAACGCTTTGCGCAAGTCGGCGGCAACGAGCGGCTCGAAGCGCTGTTTCGGCTCGGCGATTGTTACCTCGCGCTCGGTGATGGAAAGCAGGCGACCGCGTGGTACGAAAAAGCGCGGCAAATGGGGCGTAACAATCAACTCATCGTCGATAAAGTAAATTATCGCGAAGCGCGGCTGGCGTTTTATCAAGGACATTTTAGCGCAACCAAAAACTTGTTGGAATCAATTATTAATTCAGAACGAACGGAGAACGAATCCGAAAGCATGGTCAACGACGCGCTTGAGTTATTGCTGCTGCTCGATGCGAATATGGCAGATTCCGCCGGCGCGTTGTTGAGCTTCGCGCGCGCCGAGTATGCAACGGTGCAGAATCAAACGCCGGCGGCCATTGACACGTTAGAAAATTTATTCAAGTACTTTCCGGAATCCAATATTTCACCGCAAGCTTTGTTCAGCCTCGGCAATCTTTATGCGGGACAACAGAAATTCGATGCAGCCCTCGCGCACTTTCGCAAAATTCTCAGCGACTATCCGGCGAGCGTCGTGGGCGACCGCGCGCTGTTGCGCTTGGCGGAAGTGCACGAAATCGGCTTGCGTGATCTGCGGCAGGCGCAGTC
>CAYZFF010000737.1:0-1658 GCA_964477305.1 uncultured Cytophagia bacterium | reverse complement strand
ATGTACTACTTCAACTGCACTTTCTATTATTTCACCCGTTCAATAATTTTTTTCATATTCACCCCAAACATTTTCACTTTTTCTTCAAACGTGCAATGCGAATACGCCATCCAGCCGAATTGTGGAATCGGGTCGCGCATCGGTTGATCGGTGCCGAAAAGCACCCGCTCGGCGCCGACGTGTTTCACCATAAACTCGATGACGCGATAGGTGACGGCAGTCAATGTGATTTCCAAAAACACATTCGGAAATTTCAACGCGGCGTCGATACCTTGCCGTGCGGTATCAAACGAACTGCCGCAATGCGCGATGATCATGCTCAAGTTTGGATATTTCGGGGCAATTTCATTGATTTCCGGCGTAAAATTTGGCGACGGGTGCAATAGCACATACGCATTCATGCGATTGCCATATTCAAACCACGGCGCCCATAACTTATCATTGTACGGAATGTTGGTGCGGGGATTGTAAGGCTTGATGCCTTGCATTTTGTATTGTTCGTAAACTTTGCGCAGATCCGCTTCCCAGTTTTTGACATACTGCGGCTGCAAGGTCGCATAGCCGTGATAGAAATTCGGATAGCGCGTCATCGCATTGCGCACGATCTCGTTGCCGTCTTCGTAGTCGGTCCAAATGCCAATCCACGAACTGATACACATGGCGTCAATGCCCATCAGCTTCGCGCGCTCGAACATGCTTTTGTCGTCGGAAAAGGGTTGGTGCATGAAACCGGTGCCGACGGCATCATCGTGCGAAATGTGAGCATGGGCATCAATGACGAGTATATCGCTCAATGGTTTTCCGGCTTTAGCGAGTTCGAGGATCGGATCGGCAGGCTTTTTCTCTGCATAAGGTTTCGGCAGCACATCTAATTTCAGCAAGCGCGCTAAATTTTTTCCGGCGAAGTTTTGTTTCTCTTCATCGGAGAGCGTGCAATAATCCACAAACGCTTTGGCCGCGCCGGGGGATTTGTCGAGAGCGCCGGTGCCCAACAAGATACGTTGTGAGCCAAACCAGCCAGCATAAACTTCTAACGCGTGATTGGATTGATTGGCGGAAAATTCGAGATAGAGATTTCTGTGCTTCGTCATCAACGTGTGCAAATACCGCGTTGCCTCCCAGCGGCTGCCTTGCAGGAGCACGCGCAAGTTGGGGTGGCGCGTCAGCGCCGCATCGAGATCACTGAGCAAAACTTGATTGGAAGCTTCAAAAATATCCGGACCGTACATGTGCCCGCCTTCGACGAGAAGAAGAATCTCGTGCTTTTCCAACTCGGACAAGAGCGCGCCGCAAGTGTCCTCATTAAAAAAATAATGCTGCGTGCGCGGATACATTTTCGCGGCGCGAATGCCGTTGTCCTGCATCTGTTTGACCAAATCTTTCGGCGGCGGCATCTCGCCGGTGTGGCTCGGCATCACCGCCCACACGCCGTACAAACGCGGGCTTTTTTTAAGTTCGTGCATGAGTTTGCGGTTGCCGTACATCGGGTCATACTCTTTTCCAACCCAATGCGCGATCAACGCGCCATGAATGCCGCACCATTCCATTTCTTCCAACAAGACTTCGGTTTCATAGGGAGTTTCAATGTCTTTGGGTCCGCGCTTGCCGACCATGGCGTAACAGTCGAGGTAAATTCGTTCGCTCATTGCTACTCTTTC
>CAYZFF010000736.1:0-1660 GCA_964477305.1 uncultured Cytophagia bacterium | reverse complement strand
CCGAAAGCGAGATCACCTGCGGCGCCAGTTTCGGGTCGCTGCCGCGCAACTCGCCGATTACATTATAAGTATGTTTTCGCGTTGACGCCGCAAGCAAACCTTTGATCTGAAGGTGTGTCCCGTCCGGCAATTGTTGTATTTCTTTCGCCGCTTCGGCTCTTAAAACAATCACGCTGCCGCTTGTGCTTGAACTATCAAGACTCGTTGGCAACTCCGGTAAGCGCCCGGCTATTCTCGCCCAGCGTTCCTGCCAATCTGGTGGTTCCGAAAACAGCACGGCGACCGCGCCATTGTTTAAGAACGATTCCATTTGTTGCCTGATTTCCGGCATTTTCAGGCCCGCAGAAAATTGGCAAAACACGATCGCGCCATGTTGCGGGCGCGCACCGGCAGCGATTTTCTGCAGCGGTCCGTTGATTTCAGCAGCGGAGGCCCGCATCAACACCATTTCTTTGCCGTGCGTCCATTCGCGCGTTTTCCCATTTAGTTGACCAATGAGCTTTGGCGCCGTCGCGAACGCCTGCCTTGTTAACGTCACCGTTTGCAAAAAATTCTTTTGCCCATCGGCGCCGGCGTCGCCCGCCGGTTCGATGCCGAATTGCCGCAACTGTGCCGCAATGTACTGCGCGGCGATCAATTCATATTCGGTGCCGCTGCCACGCCCTTGCAGAGCGTCACTCGCGAGAAACTCGATATGCGCGCGAACGTTTCGTTCTTGAATGACGGGGATTTCCGGGGGTTCCCAATAAACGAAGGCACTGACAGAGACAGCCAACACCAGGGCCGATACAAATATTCGTTGCACGGACTTCTCCAATTTTTTGCGTAAAATGATTCTGTGTATCCTTTAAAAAGTTATCGCCATCGAAACTTGAGCTTATTTCAGCAACGGCAGATACTTCGTTTGCAGCACATTTATATGATGTCGTTCGTGGCCTGCGACGATGCATGTCAGCGCCCGCGCGGAAACCGGCAGATCACTCGCAGTGCCGCGCCGGCTCAAGGCGGCTTCATCAAAACTGCTGAAAAGCGCCAATGTCGCCCGGCGCACTGCCTGAAATTCCTCGACGATTTCTTGGAAAGGCCGCGCCTCCGAATTGGCACCGCGCACGTAATCATCTTGTTCAAAGCCCGGAATCGGCGTTTCATCGCCGCGGCCAATGCGCAACGCGCGATAGCTCATGATCCGCTCGGTGTCGATCATATGGCCGACCACTTCTTTGATGCTCCATTTACCCGGTTCATAGCGCGTGAGCGATTGCGTTTCGGAAATTTTTCGCAACGTTGCCAACGTGCGCTCAAATTGCTCATTCATTATTTTAATGAGATCGCCCTCCGGAATAAGAGAAATATATTTTCCATAGTACGGCGCATATTCCGTGGCGTCAGGGCGGGTTAGAATGGCGTGAGACATGGTAAAAAATCTCCTTATAATATTTGATTTACTGATTTGGAACCAAAAGCATCGTTCCAAGCACAATGATCACAAAGCCAATCACATCCAACAAAATGCCAAATTTCATCATTCGAGGCAAGGGAATTAAACCGGAGCTATAAATGATGGCATTCGTCGGCGTTGAAATCGGCAACATAAAGCCGAGCGTTGCGGCCATGCTCGCGGCCAGCGCCGGCTGCAAGGCATTTTGTCCGGCCATCGCGA
>CAYZFF010000735.1:0-1669 GCA_964477305.1 uncultured Cytophagia bacterium | reverse complement strand
AAATTCGACGCCGCGCTGCCGTTCAGCCTGTTCGCCCCGCCCAAAGATCGAACCGGCGCCATGACCTGGAATTGGTTCGAGATGAAAACTTACGTTCGCCTCAAACCGCAAATTGACCGCTTGAGTGTTGAACAGAAGCTTCCGGATTTGGTGCAACAGACGGGTGGTGAGCGCGACAAATACAAGCTCGTGCTGCAACCGCTCACGGACATTCATCTTTCCGCCGCGATTCCATTTGATGACGTTGAGCAAACCAACGCACGCGATCTCTACGTCTTTGCCGGCATTGCATTGCTCGTGCTGGTGATTGCTTGCATCAACTATATGGTGCTGGTGACGGCGCGCTACACGCAACGTTTGAAAGAAGTCGGCGTTCGCAAAATCATCGGCGCGACCGCGCCAAAACTGATTCTGCAATTTTTGATCGAAACCGCATTGATCGCCGCGCTCACCTTGCCGTTGGCGCTGGGAATCGTGGAAATGGCGCACCGGTCTTTTGGCGGGCTGCTGGGAAAAGAATTGCAGATCGACTATTTGAACAATCAAATCTTTTTGTGGGGAAATTTGCTCGTGCTGATTTTTTTCACCATCGTGGCGGGATTTTACCCGGCGCTCTTTTTTTCAAAGATCAACGCCGTCGCGATGTTGAAAGGGCAGGGCGCCGGCGTGCGGGCTTCGACGCGGCTGCGCAAAAGTTTGGTGATCACGCAATTCGGCGTCACCATCGCGCTGTTGGTTTGTGTCGGAACGATGTATGAGCAACTGCAATACACTCGCGCCAAAGATTTGGGTTATCGACATGACAATCTTTTGGTGGTTAAAACCGGCGGCCTGGAAAAGCAGATGGGCGTTTTGAAACAAGCGGCGCTTTCACATTCTGCGGTCAGTGCGGCGACGCTCTCCAGTTGGCTGCCAGGTTATCTTACTTCTGAAACGATCATGGGCCATCCTCGCGGCGAGGGCACGATAGTAACCGAATTTGTCGAAGCCGATTGTGATTTGCTCAAGACGTTTCAAATTCAGCTTCTGGAAGGGCGCGATTTCGATTGCAGCAGCCCTAATGATACGCTGAACGTTTATCGAGGTGGCAAAGTTGATTTTAGTCTTCTGCCGCGCATCTCCATTCTGCTCAATGAAACCGCGGTGAAAGTGCTCGGTCTCGAATCTCCGGTCGGCAAGGAATTGAATTATTCGGCTCTGCAAGGGACGGTCATCGGTGTGATCAAAGATATGCACAACCGATCGTTGCATTATCCGATCAAGCCTATGGTGATAAAATATTCCGATTATGCGGAGCAACTCGTCGTCGCTTATCAGCCTGGCCAGGAAGCGGAAGTGCTGGCGCATTTGAAAACGGCGTGGGAAAAGCTTACCACCAAAAGTGAGTTTACGTATCTTTTTCTCAATGATCATCTTCGCCAGCTTTACACCGCCGAAGAAAAACTCATGACGATGACGACATGGTTCGCCGGTCTGGCGATCGCGCTTTCCGGTCTCGGCTTGTTCGGCATGGCCGTGTTCAGCATCGAGCGGCGCACGAAAGAAATCGGCATCCGCAAAGTGCTCGGCGCTTCAGTGGGTGGCGTGGTCACGCTGCTTTCCAAAGATTTTGTCAAACTCGTGCTGCTCGCCAACCTGATCGCATGGCCGGTGGCGTGGTATGCGATGA
>CAYZFF010000734.1:0-1673 GCA_964477305.1 uncultured Cytophagia bacterium | reverse complement strand
TTCGCATAGTCTTATAAAAAGCATTCGCGCCTGGACTGAGGCCAGGTTTTTTCCACCCTATAAAATGTCGAAAGTCGCATTATAAAAAATAGGTCGGGGGCGGGAAATTTTTATTTCTGTAAAAGGAAACGTTGATCATGCGCCGAAACGTGATGTTACTCCTCGCGACCGTAAGTTTTTTTGCCTTCACCCAACCATCCTTTGCGCAGCAAAAAAACTGGGCAAAGGCAAAAAAAGACACGCTGCGCGTTGAATTGGTGGAAACCGGCGAAGTCGGCGCGGTGAACAGCACGGTGGTGACGACGCCGATGATTTGGTCGCAGGATTTGCAGATCATCGATCTCGCGCCGGAAGGCATCCATGTGGATTCCGGGGCCGTGCTCGTGCAGCTTGATCGCGTGTCGCTATCAACGCAACTGCAGGGCAAGCAAACCGAGTTGGACGGCCATCGTTCCGATATGCTGCGCTTGCAAACCGAGCAGAGCAACCGCATTCGTGAAATGGAACGCAGCGTCGAAATGGCGGAACACACACTGCAGCTTGCGCACGTGCAATTAGAGCAAATGAAATATGAATCCGCTTCCCGCCAGGAGCAGGGCAAGCTCGAAGTGCTCAAAGCCGAAATCGCGCTCAAAGAAGCAAAAACCAAATTAGAAGCGCAGGCCATCATTCACCACGCCGAAGAGAAAAAACAGCAACTCAAAATTCTCCAAGCGCAGAATCAAGCCAACGAATCCAAACGCCAGCTTGAGCAACTGACACTGCGCGCGCCGATATCCGGGATGGTGGTGCATCATCCGGATTGGAACGGCAACAAACCGACCATCGGCGAGAAAATTCGGCCTGGCCGCGGCGTGATCGATCTCCCCGATCTCTCGCGCATGCAGGTCAAAATCCGCGTCAACGAAGTCGATGCGGCGCGCTTGCAAACCAACCAACCTGCCCGTATTTCTCTGGATGCCTTTCCGAACAAACAATTTCGCGGCCGTTTGATCTCCACCACCCGCATTGCCTCCAAGAAAGCAGAAGAGAGTCAGGTCAATGTTTTCGAAGCCATCGTGGAAATTGCCGGCAGCGATTCACTTTTGAAACCCGGCATGACGGCACAAGTGCGGCTCCAGCTTGCGGAACTGCCGGATGTGACCATGCTGCCGACCGGCTGCGTTTTTGAGTTAAATGGCGAGCCAGTGGTGTTTACGAAAAAATCGCCGAAGACGCCGACGCCGGTGCAGCTCGGCGCCCGCAACGATTTTTATGTGAGCGTTGAGAACCTCGCCGCGGGCACGGAAGTGTCTTGGCAGGCGGGAAAAGCGGAGGCGCAGCCGCTGGGCTACGCCGAGTTTCAAAAACAATTGCGCCGGCCACCGGAGCAGTACAAAAATTTTTTTATGGAAATGGAAAAACGCCAATTGACGTTTGATTACGAAGCCAACCGCAATCGCCCGCCCGAACCGCCCGGCGGCGCTCCCGGTGGCCCGGAAGCAATGCTCAAAAAACTCGGCTTGCCGGCCGGCGAAATGGCCAATCATGCCGGGCAAATTACTTTGACGCCGGAAATGATGAAGAAAATGCAAGCCGGTGGGCAACTCAAAGTTGTCAGCGATAGCACGATGAAAAGATTGCCGCCAGAGGCGAAACGCGACGAGAAAATGATTCAAGAAAAATCCGAACCG
>CAYZFF010000733.1:0-1674 GCA_964477305.1 uncultured Cytophagia bacterium | reverse complement strand
TCAAGGCACTATTTTCAATTCCCGCAACAATGCCTTGGTGAGCGAAAGGCGTTTCTCGGCAATGGCTTGGAAATTTTCGCCGTCCATATTCAGCGCATAAAAATAAACATTAGCATTTGTTTCGACATAGCCCACGAGCCAGCCCAGCATTTTTCCATTCTCCCGCGGGCCGGCGCCGGTTTTGCCGCTGAGTTTATATTGCCCGGTTTGTTCAAGCACAATGATTGATTTCACCATATCAACAGCGCGGGACGAGAGGCCGAATTGGCCGTAATAGAATTTTTTCAGAAACTCAACCTGTTCGGTGGCCGAAATTTTTAACGAGTTGTCCAGCCAAAATTTATCGAGGCCGCCGGAGAGGTTCTGGTTTCCATAATCCATTTGCCCAAGAAACTTTTTATAATTTTGTTCGCCAATACGCCTCGCCAATTCTTGAAAATACCACACCACCGAAAAACGCATCGCCGAGCGCAAATCATGATCGCGCGCCCAGTTGGGGTTGAATAGATTCTGCCGCGGCGTTTTCAGGCTATCCCATTTGAGCGTAAAACTCGCATCGGATGCCACGCCGGTTTCCAGCGCAATCAGTGCATTCGGAATTTTGAAGGTGGAGCACGGTGACAGCCGTTCATCGCAGCGCTTGGTATTATGGCGATAATATTTATCCTGCTTCACGTCATAAAGCACAAAAGCGCCATCAATACCCTGAAAATATTGGGCCAGATCCGGAGGCGGCGCGTCACTGGAAAAAAAGTTTAGAATAAAGAAGATGAGTATAATCATGGGTGATTTCGCCTTGCGGTTTGCTTAACAAGCTCAACTTTTTTGACGAGAACTTCGATTGCAATCCTGTTCACTCACTGCGTTGCGATTGATCTGACAGCCGGAATAACGCGCTGCCATATCAAAAAAATAAAACTATTTACGTAAGAGTAAAGTATTTTTCTCAAACAACCATACGCATGATACAAAGGCCGCTTAGCTAATGCAGCAAAATCAACCTAAACTGTTGGCGTTGAGGCGGCTGAACTCTTGGTTTAGCGCTCGCGGCAATCAGTTTAGGCTGATTCATTGCGGCTTATCTTAACCTCATCACCCGGCGAACCTGCTGCGTCCAATTTGCCGCCTCGGCGGCACGGTAACGCAGATGAACAAAGTAAATTCCCGAGACGGCGTCAACAGAATCGTTGTTCTTGCCATCCCAAAGCACCTCATGCGACCCGGCTGGAAATGAGGTTGCGCTTAAATTGCGCACGAGGCGGCCGGTGACATCAAACACTTTTAATTCAACCTCCAGAGCTTCTCGCAGCGCAAAAGCAATTCGCGTTGAAAGCCGGAACGGGTTGGGATAATTTTGCAAATTAAAGGCTACCGGCAACGCCGCGGCAAGTTCGTTTGCGGCAGCAGACTTGGCGGCAGCATGAAGAGTCTCAAGGCGCGTTATGGAAAAGTCATCGACGATCATCACGCCGTTTGAGGGCGCGCTGTAGCCGGCCAACTCGTAATGAAAAGCCGAATCCAGCGTGTACCCCGGCAACGCAAAGGCTTCCGTGTAAGCCTCCGTCCAGATAGCGCCATCAAACGATACCTCGAAATGAATGCGCGTTTCATCAAAGCGCAATCGCAAATAGAGCGCCGCGGTGATTACTAAACTGCCGGTGACATCCAGGCCGC
>CAYZFF010000732.1:0-1676 GCA_964477305.1 uncultured Cytophagia bacterium | reverse complement strand
ACTTCGTTGGTGATGCGCGAGGAAATTTTTGCCAGCAACTCATGCGGCAATGGCGACCAATCCGCCGTCATGCCATCAACGGAATTGACGCTGCGCAACGCGATGGTCATTTCATAAGTCCGGTTGTCGCCCATCACGCCGACGGAGTGAATCGGCAACAACACCGCAAACGCCTGCCAAACTTGATCGTACCAACCGTTGCGCCGCAATTCTTCGATAAAAATCGCGTCGGCTTCTTGCAGCAAAAGCACGCGCTCCGGCGTGATTTCGCCCAAAATACGCACGGCCAAGCCAGGACCGGGAAACGGATGACGGCCGAGAATATTTTCCGGCAGGCCGAGCACGCGGCCACAGTTGCGCACTTCGTCTTTGAACAATTCGCGCAGCGGCTCAACGAGCAGCAAATGCATTTTATCCGGCAAGCCGCCAACATTGTGATGCGTTTTGATCGTCACCGACGGGCCGCCACGCGGCGAGACGCTTTCGATCACATCGGGATACAGCGTGCCCTGCGCGAGAAATTTGACGCCGGGGATTTTGCCCGCTTCGGCTTCAAACACGCGAATATATTGCTCACCAATGATTTTGCGTTTCGTTTCGGGTTCGACAACACCGCGCAATTTTTCTAAAAAAAGATTAGAAGCCTCAACACCGATGAACGCCGCGCCGAACTGCTCCTTAAAAGTCGCGTGAATCTGCGCGCCTTCATTTTTGCGCATCAAACCGTGATCGACGAAAACACAATGCAATTGCTCGCCAATCGCGCGCTGCAAAAGTTTCGCGGTCACCGCCGAATCCACGCCGCCGGAGAGGCCGCAAATGACTTGCGCTTCGCCGACCTGGGCGCGAATTTTTTGAATCGCGGTTTCGACAAAATTTTCTGGCGACCAGGTGGCGGTGCAGCCGCAAATGCCAAAAACAAAATTATGCAAAATCTGCCGGCCTTCGGCAGTGTGCGCCACTTCGGGATGAAATTGAATACCGAAAAATTTACGTTGCGGGTGAGCAATCGCCGCAAAAGGCGAGTTGGACGTGGTGGCCAGAGAAACAAAACCGGCAGGCAGTTGCTCAACAACATCGGCGTGGCTCATCCACACCGTCGTGCTGGCGCCGACGTTCTGAAAAAGCGGCGTGGGCGCCGTGACGGTGAGTTGCGCCGAGCCGTATTCGCGTCCCGGCGCGGCAGCTACTTTGCCGCCGAGCAGGTGCGTCATCAACTGTTGGCCGTAACACACGCCGAGGATCGGCGTGTGCTGCTGAAAAATTTGGGGGTCGATACTCGGCGCGCCGGCGTCATAAACGGAACTGGGTCCGCCGGAAAAAATAATCCCCCGCGGTTGCAAGCGCAACAATTCGTCAAGCGGCGCATAACAGGATTTGATCTCGGAATACACGCCCAACTCGCGCACGCGGCGGGCAATCAGTTGGGTGTACTGCGAGCCGAAATCAATGATGAGAATCAAATCGCGGGCCGGCATGTCGGGAGACATATTTTTTGTTTTGATAAAAATGCCGCTTCAGCAAATGCTATTCATCGGAAGATCAATTGGAATTTTTTGCCTTTTTGCTGCTTCGTATCACAAACAAGGCGCCAAGAACAAAAATCAAAACGATTCCCGCCGCAATCGCATACCACATAAACATTTCCTCCGGAATTTCATGGCCCATCTCGTTAA
>CAYZFF010000731.1:0-1679 GCA_964477305.1 uncultured Cytophagia bacterium | reverse complement strand
CATTTATTTTATTCGCCTGCAAACCGAAACTGCGCAGGCGACACAAAGGGTTGTGGTTTTGCGATGAAATGGAGAAGATGAAAATGCGAGCATGCTGTTGCTTTTGGGGCGGTGATTTAATACCTTGATTCAAACCACTGCTTAAATTTCGCGAGCCCAAAAGGAATTGAAACTATGCGTCGCAGAAAAAACGTTTTGTCGCTGCTCGGCATTTTTATAATTTTGTTTACCGGTATTTTGTCCGCACAGGAAAAGTCCAAAGTCAAATCTGCTGGCGGGCATTCACATGCGGCATCCGAGATTCATGGTGGCGAAGTTACCATGACGTGGGCACATCACTTCGAAATTGTGTGGAAAGCCGATCAGGTCATGGTTTATCTTTATGACATCGACCAAAAACCGCTGCCGATCAAAGGCGTATCTGGTGAAGTCGCTTTTAAATTTAAAAACCGGCCGGAGCAAAAGGCCACGTTGACGATGGTGGAAGCTGGAGAGAGGCCAGCCGATTCCATTGCGAATGCGGACTCGGCGCAGACGTCAAAAGAAGAAATAGCCGTGCAGCAGCGTCCGCTGCATCAAGATTATTGGACTGCAAAAATAAACCTCGCCGATCTTGCTGGCAGCGAGTTAAAAGCAGATTTCAATTTTAAAGGCCTGTCTGGCAAAGGCGAGAGCAAAGTCAAGTTTAGCGTCAAATATCAAAAGATGAAATCTCGTGAAACCGGCCATCATGAAATGCAGCATTGAGATTCCAGTTTTAGTGAATAACATGGTGGAAAATTTCATGCCACACCGGCGCTGGGTTATTTTTATCGCGCCAATATATTGCACCCTTGGGTTGTGGCTTTGGTTGAGCAGCGCAGCTCAAGCACAAACGAGTCCTCACGACTGGGCAAAAGATATTGAACAGCAACGCCGGGAAAAGGATAAGGCCTTTCGCGGCGCCAAGGACTCGCCGTTGCCGGAGAAGGCGAAAAAAAATTTCCGCGGGTTGCGCTATTTTCCGATTCAAGAAAAATTTCGCTTCACCGGCGCCATCACGCGTTACGATAAACGCGAAACGTTCGATATTATCGCTAATGATGGCGAAGAAAGAAAAGCGCTGCGTTATGGGTATTTTGATTTTCAACTGAATGGCAAAACCTATCACTTGCAAGTATACAAGCTGCTCGATCTGGAACCGAAATATTCCACTCTGTTGTTCATTCCGTTTTTAGATGCCACCAGCGGCCGCGAGAGTTATGCCGGCGGCCGTTACCTCGACCTCGAAGAGCAAAAGGATAATCGCTACGCCGTCGATTTCAATCTCGCCTACAATCCGTTTTGCGCGTATGGCAAAAACGGCTACAGTTGCCCCATTCCGCCGGCGGAAAATCGCCTGCCGGTGCGCATCGAAGCCGGCGAGAAAAAGTTGGAGCATTGAATACTTCTCAAGAACTTTTTGTCCCCCCAAAATTGTTCTTGACAACGACAATACTTTTCCTTATTTTTCAACCGTTGCGGGGAATAAATTTATCTCCGACAACGTTATACTCGGATAACTCATACTCATCGTGGTGTAAACAGAAGGAGTTTTGCCATGCATGAAAATCTCAAACGCTTCACGGCAGCCGGCCTCGTGGCCGTCATGTTACTGGCGGGGTTCGTCGCAGAATATACCCACCGCCATGCCATGCCCT
>CAYZFF010000730.1:0-1682 GCA_964477305.1 uncultured Cytophagia bacterium | reverse complement strand
TTCTCAAAAAATATACGCCACGCATGGAATAAGAACTCTTACTCGTACTCCAACTTACTCGTACTCCAACTCTTACTCGCTGTTTCATGATAACCTATAAAGGCGAGTAAGAGTACGAGAATGAGTAAGAGTATGAGCAAATTATTTTTTTCCTCTCACCTCATCAATCAGCTCATACACCACCGGAATCACGATCAGCGTCATGATCGTCGATGTCACCAAACCACCAACAACCGCAATCGCCATTGGGGCGCGGAGGCGCGCGCCTTCGCCAAGGCCGATGGCCAATGGGGCAAGACCGAGAATCGTGGTCGCGGTCGTCATCAGAATCGGGCGCAGGCGATCACGCCCGCCCTGCAGAATGGCTTCGCGGCGCGGCATGCCGGCTTCGCGCAAGCGATTGATGTAATCGAGCAATACGATCGCATTATCAACCGCAATGCCGGCCAACAAAATGAGGCCGATATAAGCCATGAGACTGAATGGTTCGCCCGCGAGCAATAACGAAAAGACCACACCGACGCCGGCAAACGGCAGCGTGAACAGAATCGTGAACGGGTGCAGCAAGCTTTCAAACGAGCCGGCCATCACCATATAAACTAAAATAATCGACAAGATCAACGCGAACTTCATTTGATCAAAAGATTCTTCGCGCGAGGCTTCCTCGCCGGCAAAACGCAATTCATAGTCCGGTTGCAGCGGAAGATTCGTAATCACCCGATCCACGGCGGCAACCGCATCACCCAACGTCATGCCTTTTTCCAATTGCGCGGTGACGTGCGCGATGCGCGATTGATTGTGGCGCTGAATCTCTTTCGGGCCTTCGCCGGGCACGAGCTGCGAGATGTCGCGCAAACGCAAAACCGCGCCGCTCGCCGCGCGAATCGGCATGTCGGACAATTCGGCGAGCGTCGCCGGCGTAAACGCGACGCGAATGTTGCGATCTTCGCCTTCGGCATAAAAATCCGAAACCACTTCACCGGCGAGCCGCTCTTTGACCCGCGCGCTGATTTGCTGCACATCCAAGCCGAAACTGGCGGCGAGCAAACGGTCGATGCGCAAATTGATTTCCGGCCGGCCGGTTTGAAAACTTGTTTCAATATTTTGCAAACCTTTGACTTGGCGCAACGCCTCGGCCACGCGATTGCTGGTTTCCTGCAGCGCCGGCAATTCGCTGCCGCGCACTTCCACAACAATCGGCGCGCCGCCGGTGCCGATGGTTTGCTGCAAGCTCGTCTCACGAATGCGAAACGTCGTGGTGATATCGGGCAGATTCAAATGCGGCCGCAGTGCGGCAATGGCGGCTTCGGGCGTGAGCGCGGTTTTACCAGAAGCCAAATTGATCGTGAGTGAAGCGCGGTGCTCGCCTTGTTCGTCGCCGCGAAAAAGACTTTGCGACGATCTCACATTCACCGTCGAGAACAAATGCGCAACGCCGCCGCCTAAAGCTTGTTGCACGCGTTCTTCAGCGCCGGCGAGCACGGCGGAAGTTTTTTCGAGCGGCGCGCCGGGCGGCAGATCGATATCGACTTGCAATTGATTCTCGCTGCTGCGCGGAATAAACTCAAAACCAACGACCGGCAACAGCGCGGCGCTGACGGCCATCAAGATAATCGTGATCCCCACAACCATGCCGCGATGCTGCATCGCCCATTGCAGCGCGTTTTCATAAAAAGCAAAAC
>CAYZFF010000729.1:0-1687 GCA_964477305.1 uncultured Cytophagia bacterium | reverse complement strand
GGACGATTCGGCAAATCCGAATACCACCAAAAGTCTTTGCTTTTTTTGCAAAAATGTCACTTGTAACAGACTAATGGAGTTAATTCGATGAATCCATCTTGTCTCCATTTATTGTTGGCTAATACACTCAAGTTCAGCGTCAAATTCTCCAAGTCCTTTGAACGAAAAACCATTTTTTAAACACGAAGACACGAGGCACGAAAAAGCAAAAGTCTTGCTATAAAACTTCTCTTCGTGTCTTTATGTCTTGGTGGTGATTTGAAATTGCTTGGGTTCTACACTGCCAAGAAGCGCCGCAGTTTCTGTTCATCTTTAAAATGGTGTTTTCGCAAATATTTTTATTTGCGATTATTAGCGCCCATTCGCGGTTAAAAAATCGTTCATCGTTTCGCCCCTACGGGGTTGCGGCTCGAAATTGCTGGGAAATAATTGCTTGACAATGTTTGCCGGAAATGATAATTTGATAGTCGTCGTTACGAATTCAATCCTTTTGATCTTGTTACCCTGTCATTTTATTTTATAGGAAAGGTTAAACTCGCATGTCATCTCTAGCCTTGCTCGGCGGTACGCCGGTGCGCAAACAACCGTTTCCCCAATGGCCGCAGCCGCGCCCCGGACAACTCGCGGCGTTGCAGCAGGTTTTGGAAAGCGGCAAATGGGGCGTCGGCAGCCCGTTCATCGCCGAATTCGAAAAGCGCTTTGCCGAATTTCAGCAGGCGAAATATGCATTATCAATCTGCAATGGCACCGCCTCGCTGATGATCGCCCTCAAAGCCTGCGGCGTCCAAGCCGGCGATCAAGTCATCATTCCAGCCTACACCTTCATCGCCACCGCCAGTTCGGTGTTGCTGGTGAATGCGGTGCCGGTGTTCGTCGACATCGACCCGGAAACCTACAACATCGATCCGGCGCAAATCGAAGCGGCGATCACGCCGACGACGAAAGCCATCATGCCCGTGCATATCGCCGGACAGCCCGCGAATCTCGACGCGATTCTTGCCATTGCGCAGCGGCATCATCTGCCCGTCATCGAAGACGCCGCGCAGGCGCACGGCGCCGAATGGAAAGGCCGGCGCGTCGGCGCGATTGGCAATATCGGCTCGTTCAGTTTTCAGTCGAGCAAAAATCTCTCGGCGGGCGAAGGTGGCGCGTTGATCACCGACGACAAAGCGTTGAACGACGTTTGTTTCTCGTATCAAAACTGCGGCCGTGTGCGCGAGGGCGCGTGGTACGAGCATCGTGTGCTCGGCGGTAATTTTCGTTTGGGCGCGTTTCAAGCGTCATTGCTCACCGCCCAGCTTGCCACGATTGCCGATGACATGCAACGCCGTGATCAGCACGCGCACTATCTCGATGAGCGGCTGCGGGACATCCCCGGCATCAAGCCGCTGCTCGTGCATCCGCACGTGACGCGGCATGCGCGCCATCTTTACATTTTCCGCTACGACGCCGAGGCCTTCGACGGCTTGCCGCGCGATCGTTTCATCGATGCGTTGCGCGCCGAAGGCATTTATTGCCACAAAGGCTACACGCCGTTGTATCGCGAGCAACTCTTCGCCCTCGACCCGCGCCAACATCCGTGGATCGAAGGCATCAACTATCGCGAGCTGAATCTGCCCGTCACCGAACGCGCCGGCGATGAAGAAGCCGTGTGGATTCCACAAACCGCACTGATGGGCACGGAGAA
>CAYZFF010000728.1:0-1690 GCA_964477305.1 uncultured Cytophagia bacterium | reverse complement strand
GGCCATATTCGCCGCTTCGGTGCCGCTGCCGGTGAAAGCGATTTCCGGCGGCTGCGCGCCGAGCGCCGCGGCTATTTTTTCGCGCGCGGCATCCAGCGCCACTTTGGCCTCGCGCCCAAAACCGTGAATACTGGAAGCGTTGCCGAAATGCCGCGTCAAGTACGGTTGCATGGCCTCCAAAACTTCCGGGGCCAACGGCGTGGTGGCGCTATAATCGAGATAAATGGATTGCATGATGTTTGATTTTTCTTGGCGTTGCCGGCGACAATTTTAAGACATCCAACTACACGCGTCTTCTATTTTAATATACGCCGGTTGGCTATTTTTATCAAGCGATTTCTCTAACCTCCGCATAATAGTGTTGTAAAATTGACGTTCATTGTTTATTTTAGTCAGAACCGCCGCGCCGCCGATTTCATTTTAAATTCGGAAATACATTTATGCCTCAACAGAGTCGCGTCATGCCATGCCGTTTCTTTTTAATCGCCGCCTTTATCGTCATAAACCTTCCTGCAATTATTTTGGCGCAAAACAATTACTGGCAGGAAAGCGCGAAAATTTTCAACAACGCTTCGGTCGCGATCGTAAAAATAGAAATCGCGCCGGCTTTTCTCAATTACGTTCTCGATCCTGCCAACGCCGAGAGCGACAGCCTGTTTCCGGCGCGGCTCATTTTTCAAAACACCGAAATTCCGGCGGACACGCTGGAACCGGTTGGGTTTCGTTTGCGCGGCAACACGTCGCGGCACTCGCAAAAAAAATCCTTCAAGCTGGATCTCAATGAGTACGTCAAAGGCCAAAAACTGTACGGCCTGGAAAAATTGAACCTCAACGGCGAGCACAACGATCCGGCGATTTTGCGCGCGTTGCTGTCGTGGCGGCTGTTCAATCAATATCAGGTGCCGGCGGCGCGCGCCACTTACGCGGCGTTGTACATTAACGCGGAATACAAAGGACTGTATGTCATCGTCGAGCATTACGATGAAGAATTTGCGCAATCGCGTTTTGGCAACAATGAAGGCAATCTCTACAAATGCCTTTATCCCGCCGATCTGGTTTATCTCGGGGCTAATCAGGCCGCGTATAAAAAAA
The DNA here is from genome assembly GCA_964477305.1 of uncultured Cytophagia bacterium. GTDB lineage: Bacteria > Zhuqueibacterota > Zhuqueibacteria > Zhuqueibacterales > Zhuqueibacteraceae > Zhuqueibacter. The sequence goes on along the minus strand of CAYZFF010000728.1, from coordinate 598 downwards.
TGCGCAACAGTCGCGAACGCGCTTACGATCTCGAAACCAATGAAGAGCGCGACGATTATTCCGATCTCGTCGAGTTCATCACCTTTCTCAACAACACCAATGACGCCGATTTTGGCCGGGGCATCGAAGAACGCTTCAACGTGCCCGCCTTTCTCAAATATCTCGCCGTCAACACGCTCATCGGCAGTTGGGACGATTACTGGTATTTGAAAAATAATTTCTATCTTTATCACAACACCGCGACCGGCAAGTTTGAATTCATTCCCTATGATTACGACAATACGTACGGCGTCGATTTTGTCGGCGGCGATTGGGGCCGGCGCGATATTTATGCATTTGGCCATCCTTCCGAGCCGCGGCCGCTGGTGACGCGCATTCTGGCGATTCCGGGTTATCGCAATCTGTATTCGGCTTATCTCAAAGAAATCATGGCGAACGGTTTTGCGCTTTCAGCGCAAGAGCCGCAAATGTTGGCGTGGCGAAACATTGCAGAACCCTGGGTGCGAATTGACACCTATTATCCCCGCGATTGGAATTTCACATTCAATGATTGGCAGCAATCACTCGATGCGGCGCGTGGCGGACATGTGAAGTACGG
>CAYZFF010000727.1:0-1697 GCA_964477305.1 uncultured Cytophagia bacterium | reverse complement strand
TTACGAACGGGGCACGACAAATTTCGATAAATTCCCTAAAGCCGTCAGCGCCGGCGTGGCGATCTCGCGCCTCGTGCCGTGGCTCACACTCGCGGCGGATTATGAAAAACGCGAATTTCGCGACGGTGTTTTGCATCTTGGCGCGCTTGCGAGTTACCGTGAACTCGTGCAAATTCGTCTCGGCATGAATGAAAGCCGCCCAACTTTTGGCGCCGGCTATAATTTCGGCCTGTTCGGCAAAAAATCCGAGTTGCACTACGCCTTCGTCACGCATCCGGAAAGTGTCGATAGCGATCACGTCTTCGGCTGGGCGTTTGTGTTTTAGTTGCTGGTTGCTCGTTACGAGTTACGATTTTCCAATTCAAGGATTTGGCTATGTTGCTTGCATCTCAAAAGTTATTTTCGCGCGTCACAAAATATTCTTTTTTATTTATTTTACTGTTTACTGCGCACTGGCAACTGCATACAACTTTTGCCCAGGACGCCGGCAAAACCGGCCTCGCCTTTTTAAAAGTCGGCGTGGGCAGCCGGGGCGCGGCGCTGGGCGAAGCGTACACGACGCTGGCCGATGATCCGAGCGCTATTTACTGGAACCCCGCCGGCCTCGCTGCCGCCAACGGCACACAACTCGCGTTCACGCATTCACGCTGGCTCGGCGACATCAACAACGAATTTGCCGCAGTGACGTTCCCAGGTTTTGGCGGTACGCTCGGCTTCGGCCTTATCGCGCAATCAATTCCCGGCATTGAAGTGCGCACCAAACCGACCGCCGACCCGATTGGAACGTTTGACGCGCAGGACATTGCCATTGCCGTTGCGTTCGGCAAACAGTGGCGGCAAAACCTATCCATTGGCGTAACGGCCAAATATCTTTACGAGAAAATTTATCTCAACTCCACCAACGGCTTTGCCGTCGATCTCGGCGGCCTTTGGCAAACCCCGGTCGAAAATTTTAAACTCGGTTTGACTCTGCAAAACCTCGGCACGACCACGGCGTTGCAAAAAGAGAAAATCGAATTGCCTGCTCTCGTGCGCGTCGGTGGCGCGTATGTTTTGCCGTTTGCTGATGGCGAAAATCAATTGGCGCTGGCTGCCGAACATCTGCAATTTCTAAAAGGCGGCGACGGCAACAGCGCCGGCGCGGAATTTATCTTCCGCAAAACCCTCGCGCTGCGTGGCGGTTATCAAATCGGCCGCGATTCCCGCGGCATGACCGCCGGCTTCGGCACCGCGCTCGGCCGCTACCAGCTTGATTACGGTTACACGCCGTTTACGGATGATTTGGGCAATGCCCACCGGTTTTCGGTGGAGGTGAAGTTGTAATTTTTCTTGCAGAATTCTCTTTCAATGAAAAAGCAGGATATTTCCTGCTTTTTTGTTTTATCGACCGTTCAAAAAAGTGCTGGTTGCGATATAGTTCAGCTTTTTAATAATGCAAACAGAATTGTTCCGTACATCCTCCGCATCGTCGATTCCCGTTGTGTTCTCACCGTTCGAAATTTGTAGGAATCCACTTCGTTCTATATTGCCATGCTGGGAATTCGGCGAGGGTTCCGATGGATGGAGGTTTCTGTCGAGAGACAACTTCAAGGGAGCTCAGCCCTCGCACTCCGGATGGACATCGTATCAGATTCGAATAGTCAACACCGGACAGCTAACATTAAGCCGCTAAGAACCCTACTTCTTCTTAAAACAAA
>CAYZFF010000726.1:0-1724 GCA_964477305.1 uncultured Cytophagia bacterium | reverse complement strand
CTCGGCGAGTTGCATCGCATCAAAGCCGAAGTCGATCCGGAGTTGGAAGTCTCGGAAATCGCCGTGCGGGCGTTGCGGGAAAAACGTCCGGCGTTGCTCTTTGAAAATGTCAAAGGCGCAAAATTCCCGCTGGCGATGAATTTGTTCGCGAGTGAAAGGCGAATTGAACTAGCGCTCGGCAAACATCCCGATCAGCTTGGCGAAGAGTTGATTCATTTCGTTGAAGCGGCAATGCCGCCGAAGCCGAAATTGATTTTTGACCATTGGCCGATGGTGAAACGTTTTCTCGCGGCGCGCCCGAAAAAAAGTGGCCGAGCGCTTTCGCAGGAAATTGTCGCCGAGCCGAATCTTGCGCAGTTGCCCATTCAAAAATGCTGGCCCGATGACGGCGGGCGTTTCATCACGCTCGGGCAGGTTTTTACCTATGATCCGCGCGACGGCAAACGCAACGTTGGCATGTATCGCATGCAAGTTTATGACGAACGCACCACCGGCATGCATTGGCAAATTCAAAAAGGCGGCGGCTTTCATTATTATCAAGCGCAAAAACTGAAGCGTGAGTTTGAAATTGCCGTCGCGCTCGGCACCGATCCAGCGCTGTTACTCGCGACCATTGCCGCTTTGCCCGAAGGCATCGACGAAGTCATGTTCGCCGGATTTTTGCGCGGCGCGCGTGTGCCGATGGCGCGCGGCAAATCCGTGCAAATCGCCGTGCCGGCAAATGCTGAATTTATTCTCGAAGGCACGGTGCCGCTCAATGAAACGCGTTGGGAAGGCCCATTCGGCGATCATTTCGGGCATTATTCGCACGCGGCGGATTTTCCGGTTTTTCATATTAAAAAAATCACGCATCGCCGCAACGCGATTTATCCCGCCACCGTCGTCGGCAAGCCGCCGATGGAAGATAAATTCATCGGCGACGCCACGCAACAGATTCTCGGCCCGCTCGCGCGTTTGATTCACAAAGAAATCAAAAGCGTGTGGGCCTATTACGAAGCTGGGTTTCACAACCTGCTCGTCGTCTCCGTCGAGCAGCGCTATCAAAAAGAAGCAATGAAATCCGCGCTCGGCTTGATGGGCACCGATCAGCTTTCGCTCACGAAATGTATCGTGCTCGTTTCCGATCATGTCAACGTTCGCGACTGGCGCGCGGTGTTGCGCGAGATCAAATTAAATTTTGACCCGCATTATGATTTTGTGATGATTCCGAAAGTCCCGCTCGATACGTTAGACTTTACCTCATATAAAATGAATCTCGGCAGCAAGATGATTCTTGATGCCACAGTGAAACCGCGCCGGCGAAATGGCGAAGAAGAGAAGAGAGAAAAAGCCGCCCGAGAAGTAGTTGCGCGAGTTGTCGCCGCCTTGCCCAAAGAGTATTCGGCAATCCGCGAGGCACGCGTTTACGATGAAACTTTGTTGTTGGTGAAGGTCGGCAGCGAGAGCCGGAAGATGGTCGAGAATTTGGTGCGCCGCGCTGAATTGCAGAATTTAAAACTGATCGCGGCCGTGAGCGATGATATTGACTTGAATGACCAGGAAAATTATCTTTGGGGCGTGTTCACGCGTTTTGATTGCGAGCGCGATGTGATTTTTAGCGAGCAAACGCTGATGGGGATCAGCCCGATTTATCGCGGCGTGATGGGTCTCGACGCCACGTGGAAGCCCGGCTATCCCGCGCCGCTGGTGATGAGCGACGAAATTCGCGAACGCGTGAATCGGCG
>CAYZFF010000725.1:0-1726 GCA_964477305.1 uncultured Cytophagia bacterium | reverse complement strand
CACGCAAATTATCAACGGCAATTTGAGCGGCGCAAAAATTAACTCGGCCGGCGTTTTTCTGACGGGAAATAGCACGACGCGTGAAATTATGCTACCCGTGCCGGCATCACTGCCTTTGGCGAATAATGCGAACGTCACGTTATATTTGCCGAAAGCCGCGATTAAAAATCCTGTACTCGTTGGCGATTATGCGTTGACGGTTTCAACGAGCGTGGAGACGACGGCGGTGGCGTCGAGCCCGTACACGATTAAGCCATACACTGGAATCGGGCGGCCAATTCTCGGCACGACGGAAAAATTTGACCGCAACAACCAGAGCAAAATTTTTTATAACGGCGGTTTCTGGTGGGCCGCGGCGCAATCGAAGATTGATCAGCAATGGTATCTGTGGCGATTCGACGGCGCGACGTGGAGCCAAGACGCGCTTATTCATTCGGCGAGCAAAAATCGCCCGGACTGCGTTCTCGATGCGGCGAACAATCGCGTTTACATTTTGCTGCCCGGCGCGAGCACGACGAATATCACGCGACTCAAATATTCGAGCGGCGTGTGGACGATTGATTCCGGTTATCCGTATGCCATTCCGGATTTCGCGCAAAACTCGGATCGCGGTATCAATCTCATTCGCGCGGCCAACGGCGAGTTGTGGGTTTTCATGATCGACGACTCGACGTTGTATACAAAAAAATCGAGTGACGCCGGACAAACGTGGTCGGCGACGCGTATTGCGATCAAACGTCATTTGCATGATCGCATTGGACTCACGGACGCGGTGGCGTTCAGTTTTAGCGGCAGCAATCATCTCGGCGTCGGCTATGCAGAGAACAGCGCGCCCGGCTCAATCTTCGGTTTTCTGCGCCACAAAAACACCGACGCCGATTCGGTGTGGACGGATGAAACGAGCAGCATCCCGCAATTTGCCAACACCACATCGGATGATCATATCAGTATGATGTCGCACAACAACGTGGTGTTTATGATCGTCAAAACCAACGGTGGCGGGCCGAATACGACGAACATCGGTTTGTTGCGCCGCGAGACCAACGGCACATGGTTTCAACATCCAATTCTGTTGTCAACCGGCTGGACGCGGCCGGCGCTGGCGATTGACGCAACGAACAATATTTTGTACGCCATTGGCACGCGCGAAGGCGGCATTAAAACCGGTGAGATGAAAAAAGTCGCGTTGGGCGATTACGCCGCGCTGGTGTCTGCGCCGATTGATACAATTTTTAAAAATGATGCGGATAATTTCGTGAATGTTTCCACCGCCGCACACGCGGTGACGAGCAGTATGGGCCTGTTGGTTTGCACCGGTAATGATACGCGTGATGAAGTGTGGCAAAATTTAATCACCCTCGGCCCGGCCAAACGCCGCGTGGAAACGGAAGCATCCGCTCTTGTTGCCGACGGAGATTTTGACGGCGTGCAAGTTTTTCCCAACCCGTTCAATCCGCACACGTCTTTTCGTTTTAAATTGAAAGACGAAGCGCCGGTGAAATTGCAAATTTTCAATCTCAACGGCCAGCTCGTGCGAACACTGATTGACGAGTCAATGCTGCCGGGCGCGCATCAAAAACGCTGGAACGGCCACAATCAAAATGGCAATGCCGTGGCAAGCGGCTTGTATCTGTATCGCTTGCAAATCGGCGCGAAGATATTAAACGGAAGAATTCAGATGATCAAGTGAGTCTGGAAGCAATTACAAATCTCGAGAGATTTGTAA
>CAYZFF010000724.1:0-1741 GCA_964477305.1 uncultured Cytophagia bacterium | reverse complement strand
CGCCGCCGGTGCCGATGGTTTGCTGCAAGCTCGTCTCACGAATGCGAAACGTCGTCGTGATGTCGGGCAAATTGAGATGCGGGCGCAACGCCGCAATGGCGGCTTCGGGCGTGAGGGCGGATTTATCGGAAGCCAGATTGATCGTGAGCGCGGCGCGATGTTCGCCCTGTTCGTCGCCGTTGAAAAGATTTTGCGAGGAGCGCACATTCACTGTCGAAAATATATTGTCACTACTATTCCCCAAAACCTGGCGAATACGTTCTTCAACACCGACCAGAACCGCGGAAGTTTTTTCGAGCGGCGCGCCGGGTGGCAGATCGATATCGACTTGCAATTGATTCTCGCTGCTGCGCGGAATGAATTCAAAACCAACGACCGGCAAAAGCGCGGCGCTGACGGCCATCAAGATAATCGTGATTCCCACGACCATGCCGCGATGCTGCATCGCCCATTGCAGCGCGTTTTCATAAAAAGCAAAACGCAGCAGCCGTTCCTTGATAATGTGGCTGTCTTTCGCCAGCAACTTCGCGGCGAGCGCCGGAATCAGCATGAAGGCCACGAGCAGCGAAGCGAGCAGCGCATAGGTGACGACCCACGCTTGGTCGCGAAACATTTCGGCAGCGATGCCGTGCACATAAACAATCGGCAAAAAGACGACAATTGTAGTCACAACGGTGGCAAAGATGGCGATACCGACCTCACTGGTGCCATGAATAGCCGCTTGGTCGGCGGCCTCGCCCAATTGCCGCCGGCGAAAAATATTTTCGATCACAACGATGGCCGCGTCGACCAACATGCCGGAGCCGAGCGCCAAGCCGCCGAGTGTCATCATGTTCAGCGTGAGATTTTGAAAATACATCAGCGTGAACGTCGCGAGAATCGACAGCGGAATCGCGAGACTGATGATGATGGTCGCGCCCCAATTGCGCAGAAAAACGTAAAGAATCAGCACCGCGAGAATCACGCCGATCACCGCGGAAGATTTAACTTCACCGATGGCGCTATCGATGAAGCGCGCTTGGCTGTAGATCAGCGAAAAATCGAGGCCGGGAGAATCCACTTGCAGGCGCTGCACAGTGTCCGTGATTTGCTCGGCGACGCGCACGGTGTTGTCTTCGGCTTCTTTATAAATGTAGAAACCGACGCTTTCATGGCCGTTGAGGCGAACAATGTCGGTGCGCTCTTCCGGCGCGTAACTCACGCGCGCCACGTCGGACAAATAAATCGGCACTTTATCGGAAGCGAATTGCAAACCGGCTTGTTGAGTGCCGACGGCCGTTGAGTCGCTGCTTACACCATTCGCAGCGGCTTTATAACCCACAACGGTGGCGGCAACGTCTTCGACACTGGTGTAATTGCCGATGCCTTTGATGAGATAAGCTTTATCCTGCTGCACCAAACGCCCGCCGGAGGCATTCGCATTGGCTTGGCGAATTTTGTTGTTAATCTCTGCAGGCGTCAAACCATACGCCTCGAGCAAATATTCATTCAGCTCGACGCGCACTTCGCGCTTGATGCCGCCATAAACTTGCACGCGCGCGACGCCATCGAGCCGCTCCAACGCGCGCTTGATCACATTCTCCCCGATGCGCCGCAATTCATCGAGATCGTGCTCGCCTTTGCTTTGCAGCGCGTAAATCATCACCGGCTCTTCCTGCGGATCGTAGCGTGCGATGGTCACGCGATTGACTTCCGGATCGGATTCATAGCTCGCGATTTTTTTCTGCACGTCGAGCAGCGC
>CAYZFF010000723.1:0-1742 GCA_964477305.1 uncultured Cytophagia bacterium | reverse complement strand
TTTGCCGAATTGACTAACGTATCCGCAACTGATATTCGCTGATCTTTCGCGACAACGTTGAACGGGGAATGCCAAGCTCGCGGGCGATATCTTCTTGTGGCGAAAGGGGGTTTTTGATTAGCGCCCGAAAAATGATTTGCTTCTCAATATAAGAAAGATAATCCGGCAGCGAAAAATGGCCGGCTTCTTCACGCTCGAAATTCAGAATCGTTTTGTACGCTTCGACTTCGCGGTCGACAATTTTTTTCAGATCGCTGAAGCCGGTGGACTTGGTAATAAACGCCTTCGCGCCCTTCCGCAAAAAGCGCTCTTTTTCGTCTTCCGCAATCGGAAATCCCGTCATCGCAATCACCGGAATGGCCCGCGCTTCGACATACTTGCCATTGGTCAGCAATTCTTCAAAAAACTGCATGCCATCCATGCCCGGCAAACGGTAATCGAGCACGATCAAATGCACTTTATAATTTGCCAACACGACAAAGCCTTCCTCGGCGCTGTTGGCCATCAGCGTTTCATAGCCGGCGCTACGGAAAACCACTGCCAAGTTTTGTTGAAAAATGGTGTTATCCTCAATCAACAAAATCGTGCCTTTAGGATGGGGAATCATATTGGCTCCTCCAGAGTCCTTTGGGTTGCCGGAAATTTTAGAATGTAAAAACGATTGCATATTCAGCCAGGGGTTTCGTTGTTAACAAACTTACAAAAAAGAAACGATATGCAAAGCATTACACAAAGTATGCCAAAAACGGTGGCGATTTTCAACCAAATTGACTTATTATAAAAAACAGATACTTAAAATTGTTTTAATTATAAATAAAATAGAAAAATCGGACCAAGTGTAACTGTGTGAGACAATCAGCAGTTTTTAGTTTTGTTCAAAAATGGACAAAAGATGGTCGAAATTCAGCCAGTTTTTGCTGAAGGATGCTCCATGCGCGAGACAAGTGTCGCTCTTCTGTGCGCAAATTTCCAATCGCCAAGCGCAACACATATTGCTCGCGCAACTTTGTGTGAGAAAGAAAGATTTCGTGCGTTGCATTTACCGCTTCCAAAAGCTGCTCGTTAAAATAATTGAGGCGGCTTTCATTTATATCGTGAGGATGCGCACGAAAGCAAACCAAACTGAACGGCGTTGGCGCCATGCGCTCAAAATCCGGATGCGCATCGATCCAACTCGCGAAAAGTTGCGCGAGCCGAACTTGTTCACGCAGCCGCGCCGCGATGCCCTCGACGCCGAAGTAACGCAACACGAACCACAATTTCAGGGCGCGAAAACGGCGGCCCAGTTGCACGCCGTAATCCATTAAATTTTCCACTTCCTGATCTTGCGCCGTGCGCAAATATTCCGCCACCAGACTGAACGCGCGTCGTAAAATCTCCGGCTTGCGCGTGTAGAAGGCGCTGAAATCAAACGGCACAAACAGCCATTTGTGCGGATTCATCACCAGCGAGTCAGCGCGATTGCAGCCGTTGAGGACATGGCGCATTTCCGGCACCACCGCCGCCGCGCCGCCGTATGCCGCGTCAACGTGCAGCCACAAATTTTCGTTGGCGCAAATGTCGGCGATCTCCGGCACCGGGTCGATGCTGGTCGTTGAGGTCGTGCCAACCGTTGCCACGACACAAAATGGCAGCCAGCCGTTGCTCCGATCTTCCGCAATTGCTGGCGCGAGCAGATCCGCGCGCATGCGAAAATTTTCATCGACAGGAATTTTGCGCACAGCGCTCAAGCCGAGGCCGAG
>CAYZFF010000722.1:0-1742 GCA_964477305.1 uncultured Cytophagia bacterium | reverse complement strand
GGCGTCATGCTGAGGCGCTTGCCATGCCATGCGCCGAAATTGGGATGGCGTTGATCGGCATCGAGCGCGGCTTTTTCAAGTTGATCGCTCAACGCTTGTTTCTTCTCGGCGCTCACATTGCGATTGATCGCCCAAACTGCGAAAACAAATGGCAGGCCCGTCCAATCATGCCATTCTTTGCCGAGATCAAAAGCATGCTGAAAATTCGCGAGGCCGGCTTTGGCGCGAAGCAGCGCTTCGTCGCCGATTACGAGCACGGCATCGAAATTGGCCGCCTCGCTCGCCTGGAAAATCGGATGCATGCGTTCCAGTTTCGCCGTTACACCGTATTTATGTGCCAGCAGAACTTTTAAAAGCTCAATCGAAGTCGAAGTCTCCGCGGTGATACCGAGGCGCTTGCCGTCCAATTCCATCCACGGAAAATTGGAATAGAGAACGACGCTGCGCGCTAAATTGCGCACGGCAATGCCGTAATCGAGCATGGCAAAATCGTTTTCGACTTGCCAGTAATCCATCAGTGAAAACGGGCCGCCGTCGATTTGCTGCACTTTGGCCAGCTTACCCATTTGGTGCGGCGTCATTGGCAAAACGCGGAACGGCTTGTTGGCAAAACGATCATAAAACGGCACGCAATTCAGATAAGGAATTTTGCCAACCGTGTCTTTATCGTGAATGGCAATCGGATTATAAAAAATATCGCGCTCCACCGGCACTTTGCCGCTACTCTTGATGAGTTTGACGATATGCTCTTTCGCGAGTTGAATCGGGCTGGTCGCCTTCGCGGCGTGCGCGATGCGTTCTTCACCGACCGTGCCGTCCATGTCATCCGCGCCAAAACTCAACGCCACCGGCGCGACTTGCTCGGTGAGCATGACCCAGTAGGCTTTGATATGCGGAAAGTTGTCGAGCAGCAAACGCGAGATCGCAATCGTTTTCAAATCATCCACCGCCGAGGTGTAGCGCGTTTTGATGCCGGTATCGCCGGGCTGAAATGCGAGCGGAATAAACGAGAGAAAGCCGCGCGAAATATCCTGCTGTTCCCGTAGTTTGATCATGTGAATCACGCGCTCTTCCAAAGTTTCGACATGCCCATACAACATCGTCGAATTGGTCGGAATGCCCAGCCGATGCGCGGCGTCGTGAATTTCCAGCCAGCGCTTGCCGCCGATTTTTTGATTGAACAGCAGGCGCCGCACGCGCTCGGAGAAAACTTCCGCGCCGCCGCCGGGCATCGTCGAAAGCCCCGCGGCTTTGAGCTGCGTCAATACTTCGGTGATTGACAGCTTAAATTTTTTCGAAAAAAAATCGATCTCCACCGCCGTCCATGCCTTGATATCGATCTTCGGGAAATTCGCTTTGATCTGACGCATCATGTCGACATAAAATTCCCACGGCCAATCCGGGTGCAAGCCACCGACGATATGCACCTCGTGCAGCTCGTGATTGAGCTTGCCGAGCACTTGCTCCATCGTCATTTCATAAGCTCTCTCGTCTTTCGCCTTTACGGCAAAGTCGCAAAACTTGCAGGAGAGCACACAGATATTCGTCGGATTCACTTGCCGATTGACAACGAAATAAACCGCGTCGCCACTCTTCGCACGTTGCACCGCATGCGCCATTTTGCCGAGTGAAATGAGATCATTGCTTTCAAACATCGTGACGCCATCGGCAAGCGCCAGCCGCTCACCGATCTGGACCTTTTCCCAAATCGGCGCGAGCCGTTGGTCGCGGAAATGTATTTT
>CAYZFF010000721.1:0-1743 GCA_964477305.1 uncultured Cytophagia bacterium | reverse complement strand
GATTAATGAAAGCCAAGTCCATCAGGGAGTGATCTTGTTGCCGGGCTGGTTCGATCCTCATGCGCCCATCACCGTTCGCTATGGAGATTTTCATTATCTGGCGCGGTTTGTGAAATAAACCGTCATGCGACGGCCAGGTTGCAAAAAGCTGGCGATGTTAATGAAATAACAAAAGAGGAAAACCATGCTTTCTTTCACGATGCATCTTGCAGCCCCGCCTTTACCGGGCGATAATTTCAAACCAGGGTTGGCGCCGATGGCGATTGCCGATTATGCCATTCAAGATAACCAGAAATGTGTGCTGATCACCCTCAAAGGGGTTATCCTGGAAAATAGTGCTACCTTGATGTTGAATTTTTTTGAAGATATTCAATCGCTGCCCGCCGACCGTTGGCTATTGCAACTGCAGGATTTACGCTGTATCAGTGGCGCCGGCTTGCGCAATCTCGCACGCTTTGTCCGAATTTTGCGCCGGCGCGGCTTGGCGGTTGAGATTATCGGAATTCATAAAAATGTGTATTACATGCTGGCGGGTAATCATGAAGTAGCGTTCGGGCAGGTTCTTCACAACGATAACTCAGTATAATCATGAAACCCACGATTTTAAAGACTTTTTTCGCCCATTAGGGGGCAGTGACCCTGAAGTAAACTCGAATTCGCCGTTAACGCGCGCCCGCAATCAGCTTGATGATGTTCTTGCGCAAATCATCGTACGCGCCGTTGTCTTGATTGCAAAAGATCACAAAGGTCATATCGAGTTGTGGGAAATAACGAAGTTCGAAATTCACGCCCTGCGCGATGCCGCCGTGGCCGAACGAAGGCACATTGCCCTCGTTGGAAAGAATGAAACCGTAACCGTAGTCGGCCGCCTCGGCCAGGCCGCGGGTTTTCGCAGTGAGCAGCGTAGTCAAATTTTCTTTGGAAATAATTTTGCCGGTAACGAGACCGCGTGCGAACTTCAGCATATCGCGCGTGGTGGAATAGCCGCCGCCAGTAGAACTACCGCGCAAGCCGTGTTCAGCCACAGCCCAACCCTTCCCGTCTCGTTTGAGCGGCGCTGCTAACCCCGCCTTTTCATCGTTCATAAAATATGAGTCGGATGCCGTCATCGCGAGCGGTTGATAAATATTTTGACGGATATAATCGTAGTAATTCACGCCGCTCGTTTGCTCGATAACCAAACCAGCAAGCAAAAAATTTGAATTGCTATAAGAAAATTCTTTGCCGGGTTGGAATTTAATGCCGGCTTTGTATATCCACGGCAGGTAGTCATGCAATGTGTGAAGTTCTTGCCGATGTTCTTCGTATTCTGTTGTCCAAAACTCTCCAATGCCGGAAGTATGTGAAAGCAAATGGTGAATCGTCGCCTTCTCGGCAAATTCGCGTTGGGGAAAATCAGGAAAGAATTTGATAATGGGCATGTCATAGCTTAATTTTTCGGCGGCGACAAGCTGCGCAATCGCAAGGGCGGTGAACATTTTATTTCCCGAACCGAGATTAAAGCGCGTGTCGGGCGTGGCTTTCATGGAGCGCTTCGCGTCGGCAAATCCGTAGGCACGCTCGAACACAATACGCTCGCCTTCGGCAATGAGCACGCTGCCGAAAAGATCGTTTTCCGTGATCAGCTTGTCGAGGTAACCATTGAGCCATGATAGCGTATTCGAATCAGTGATGGCGCCGTTGGGCAGATAAACCGGCTCGGCGACTTCGGCGATAAATGCCAGCTCGGTTATTTTGAATGGG
>CAYZFF010000720.1:0-1760 GCA_964477305.1 uncultured Cytophagia bacterium | reverse complement strand
CGCAGGATTTGGAAGATACCATGTCGCGGCAAGCGCAGGCGGAGCGTGAGCGTCAAGCCCGTGTGATCCTCGGCGAATCGGAGAAGCAGATCGCCGAATCGTTTGCCGAGGCGTCAAAAGCTTACGCGGATAACCCGACCGCACTACATTTACGCGCGATGAACATGCTCTTTGAAGGCTTGAAAGAAAAAGGTGCGCTAGTGATCGTCCCAAGTTCGGCGGTGGACACGATGAATCTCGGCGGACTCAGCGGCGTCGTCTCGATGGCGCAGAATAACTTGCCGAAAGAAAATAAGTAGAGCGAGATAGTATCTCGCTCTACGAAAGGAAAATCAAATGTCAACTCGAACCACCGTCTTTATTTCTGTCGCCCTTATCGCTGTTGCGATACTGGCGGGACTCCTGCTTTGGAGCCGCCTGCCCGATCCCATGCCTGCGCACTGGAATGCGGCGGGCGAGATCGACGGCTATATGTCCAAATTCTGGGGCGTATTTCTCATACCGATCATCAGCATCTCGCTGGCGGGTTTGTTCCTGATCATCCCAAACATCGATCCGCTCAAGGCAAATATCGCCCAATTCCGCTCCACCTTCAACTGGTTCATCGTGGTCTTTGTGGTGTATATGCTCTACGTCTATGCCCTGACCCTGTTTGCCGCGCTCGGAACCTCTTTCAACATGACGCTCATGCTTTTACCCGCGGTCGGACTGCTCTTCATTGGCACAGGCTATTTGATGAACGGAGCAAAACGCAACTTCTTTATCGGCATCCGCACCCCGTGGACGCTCTCAAGTGACACGGTCTGGGATGAAACGCATAAACTCGGTTCCAAACTGTTCATGCTGGGCGGCGTGGTCACCATCCTTTGCGCGTTTCTAGGCGAATCAGGGATATGGATCATGCTGGTCGCCATGCTCGGCGCCGCCTTAGTGCCGATCGTCTATTCGTATGTGTTGTATCAGCGAGAAACAAAAATTTAGCCAAGCAGAGCGGGACTCCCCGCTCCGTTTCACGTGAAACGGAGGCTCACATGAGCGACGAAATCAAACTATGGGAATATCGCGTCCAGACCATCGGAAGTATGTTTGGATCGAAAGATGAAGATATTCAAGAAAAACTCGATGAATGGGGCTTGGAAGGCTGGGAAGCCATCAATGTGTACACACCATACGGAAGCGGTAAGATCACCATGGTCGCCAAACGTCCGCTCACCGAACTCTCGCGGCGGATGAGTTCCATGCCGTCGAAATAAATCATAAGGAGAAAATACTATGTTGACCGCAGCGTATGTTGTAAGCTTTACGGGGATGATCCTGTTGCCTATCATTTTATGGATCGTCTTCACCCGCAAGTACTCGCTCTCATGGAAGCTCGTGCTTGCGGGCGGCTTGACCTTTATCGCCTCGCAGATTTTACACATCCCTCTTGTGTTGGGATTGAACAAGTTCCTGCAAAACACATCACTCCTGGTTACCGCCATCGTTCTTGGTCTGCTGGCGGGAGTGTTTGAGGAAACGGCGCGTTATATTCTGTTCAAATTCATTTTGAAGAGATCGCGTTCATGGAAGGAATGCGTGCTGGTCGGCTTGGGTCACGGTGGGACGGAGGCAATCTTGATCGGCATTTCTGTCGCATTAACGCTTGTAAACATGATCGCCTATAAAAATATAGATCTGTCCACAGTGCCGAGCATCCCGCCTGAACAACTTGAGTTGGCAAAACAGCACGTGGAAGCGTACTGGTCCGCGCAGCCTTTCAT
>CAYZFF010000719.1:0-1769 GCA_964477305.1 uncultured Cytophagia bacterium | reverse complement strand
TGCTCGCGCACCGCCAGCCGGACGCCTTCAACGCCGTCGGCGATTTGTGCGCCGTACATCATCGGCGCTTCCGGTGAAAAACCGTACGGCGAGTAGCCGCCGGTGATGCCCAGCGAGCGCGTCGCCGCTTGCATGCGCGGACCGATCACTACACCGTTGTTGATCGCATCGCGCAACGCGACGTCGGCATACATCGCGCCTTCAGTTTCAACATCACGAATGGCAGTGATGCCGGCCTCCAGCGTTTTCTTCGCATTCACCGTCGAATAAATCGCACGATAAGCAATTTGCTCGCGCAGCAATTGCTCGTTGTAATCCCCGTCGTGCAAAAGCATGTGTGTGTGCGCGTCGATCAACCCGGGCAGCACGGTCGCGGCACTCAGATCAATCATTGTCGCGTTGGCGGGAATTACCACCGTTGCACCGACCGCGGTGATGCGATTGTTTTGAATGAGAATGATTTGATTTTCCAGAACGCGATCACTTTTGCCGTCAATCAATTTGCCGCATTTGATGGCGATCGTTTCGGTGGGCTGCGCCAACAGGGCAGAGGTAAAAATGCACAGACTGAAAATAAGTCCCCAAATTTTGCAACGCGTTGTTTCCATCTTTCCTTCCTCCGTGAAGTTTTGAAATAACACAATTTATCGTAGTCCCCGCCCCTCGTGGGCGGCTGTTGAAATCGGAAACTTTGTCATGGCAACAGTGCCCCACAAGGGGGCAAGACTACGTGTTTCATGACTCTTTCAATTGCAGCGTGCAATAAGCCACGGTGGTAATAAACTCGCGAATAACCGGCAGATGCGCCACCAGCGCCGGTTGTTGGATCGGCGGCAAACCGAATTTATATTTGTACATCGGATTGGTCAAATATAATTTTTTAAGGACAACGTCGTACGGTATTTCTTGCAATAATTTATTCAACGCCATCAACGACAGACGCGAGTCGTACAAGCCGACCAATTCATCAATAACGACTTTTTGCTCGCCGAAACGTTGCGCCAGCCCGCGAAACCATGTGCGTGGCAGCAAATGCGTGTACGGTATAAATTTCAATTTTGAATGCAAAACTTGCTGGTGCGCGCCGAACGGCATGTACCACGGCGGAAAAGAGAAAAACAGATGGCCGCGCGGTTTGAGCAATTTCGCAATCTGAATGAGCGCTTCGCGATGCCCGGGTAGATGCTCGATCACGTCTTTCATAACGATCAAATCGAATTCCAGCTGCCATGCCGTAATTTGCTCCGGCTGCAAAATATCGACGCGGGCAAATTGAATGTCACGCGGTTTGCCGCGCTCGCGCGCTTTCTGTAAACGCGACTCGGCAATGTCCATTCCGACCGCAGAACAGCCGTGATCATAAAATGCTGCGATCACGCCG
This sequence comes from uncultured Cytophagia bacterium, assembly GCA_964477305.1. GTDB lineage: Bacteria > Zhuqueibacterota > Zhuqueibacteria > Zhuqueibacterales > Zhuqueibacteraceae > Zhuqueibacter. The sequence goes on along the minus strand of CAYZFF010000719.1, from coordinate 388 downwards.
CCTTCGCCGCAACCAATTTCCAGCACTTTTTTGCCGCGCAGATCGATCCGGCACTCATTCTCCAAAAACGGAATCACATATTCCTGTGCGCAGCGATATTGCATCTGCCAGTAATGCGTCGTGTCACGATGGAATTCGAAGGGCATAGTTGGTAAAACGTAAAAGCTTGCAACGTTTTTCAAATGGATGAAAGTGTCATTCCGAGGAGCGCAGCGACGAGGAATCTTTATAGCAGCAGATTCCTCGCTGTGCTCGGAATGACAGCCTCTTTATGCGAGCAGAAAACGTAGTAAGGTTTAAAACCTGAAAGCGTAATTACAAATTACGCCTTATTTTTAATCTCCGCAAATTCTAAAATTTCTTCCAAGCGGGTAATATCATAATCCGG
>CAYZFF010000718.1:0-1782 GCA_964477305.1 uncultured Cytophagia bacterium | reverse complement strand
GTGCAATCCTTTGAGCGTTTGAAATCAGCCTCAGCGGCCAACCAATGAAGGTTTTGCAAGTTTTATAATTATTTCAGTAACCAACGCGGCACTTCAGCGCAATAGCGCGAATAAGACTCGCCAAACAAACGCCGTAATGCCGGCTCTTCGTAAAAGAAAATGAACGCATTAAAACCGAGAAAAACCACGCAGGCATAGAACAGCAAGGTTGCGCTGGCAAAACAAATCGCTTCGCCGAGCAAAATGAGCGTAATGCCGACATACATCGGATTGCGCGTGTAGCGATAAAGACCGCTGCGCACCAACGCTTTCGGTGGATCAATTGGCGCCGGCGTGCCGCGCCCTTTCGCGGCAAAATCATAAGCGCACCGAAGGTAAACACCAAAACCGGCGAGTAGTGGGGCGAGGCCGAAAAATCGCAACACTGTCCATTCCGGTGAAGCCCCACTTTCTCGAGAGGACAATAGCATATACGGCAATAAAACCGTCACTGTGCCGGGCGCAATAATGGTAAAAAGCAACGTTTTGAACCAGATCATTTCATGCCTCTTCACACCAAAGCGAAGTCGCACTTGGGCAACGAGATTTGCTAAATTAGAAAAAACGTTGCGCCCAAGTCCGACTTCACCTGTTCTATTTTTAAAACAGCGGGGTCGGAATATCGCCCCAGCGCACGTGAGCCGGCGGTTGCTCAATTCCCAAAATTTCTCCGGTCGCCTTATTAAGCTTCACGACAATGAGCGGTTCTCTCGCCACCGTTTTTTTAATGATGTCTTCATCGGCAACTGGTTGGACCGTTGTTAATTTAGCTTTGGTAAAAAGCACTTTATACTCGTCGCGGTTGAATGATTTGGGTTGATGATGGCCATGTACGCCTTCCGGCGATTTTTCGAGCGGCAGATCGGGTAAAAACCAATTCAAGGGAACGATGTAGTTCAACAGTTTGGCGCCGGCGCCGTATCCGACCTGCGCTAATTTGTTTTGCACCTCGGAAGACGCGAGCGCGATTTGCAGCGTTTTTTCCATCTCCGGCTTGCTCATCAAAGTCGTCGAAATCACCGCCATGTCATTAGCATAAAAAGCCGAAACACGGTTTAACCCGTAGTTCCGCACGCCCATCCCGACGCCGACGGTTAGAAGCAACACAATGCCAAACAAGAAAAAATTTGCCGTAATGCGTTTCATGCCAGCTTCCGGCCACGGGAGGGCCGGGAGCTTCAGCGGAATGAACATCGGCGTATTTGCCACATACTTCTTGAAACTCTCGCCAAATTTTTTTTCGCAATCTTTCTCTTCGTGCTTCGCGAGCCAATGATAAACAAAGAGCATCGTGACATACATGACGAGCACCAGAAAACGCGGCCAGACGAGCAGCACGCCGAATCCCATGATGGCAAAAGCGGTGTATTGCGGGTTGCGCACCCAACGGTAAAGCCCGCCGGTCACTGCGCCCGGCTTGGTGAATTTCGCATAGTAAATCTGCCCGGCGCCGAGGAGAAACAAAATAAGCCCCGTATAAAAAATTTTCCAGCCGACATGATGCAGCGTATTTAAGATCCAGGAGGACGACTCCGTGTAATGCGGCAAAAAGAACTGGCTCAACCAGGCCGTCTGCGGCCAGTGATGCAGAAAATTCAAGCTCGGCCCATACGCCGAATAATAGTACAGCGCTAACGGGCTGATCATGTAAACGATTTCAAATCCGATAAGCAGATAGGCCAGCCACGCAACCGGCGCCAAATTCTTTTTGATCGCAGTGGACATGCAACGCTCCTTTCCCGG
>CAYZFF010000717.1:0-1795 GCA_964477305.1 uncultured Cytophagia bacterium | reverse complement strand
ATGCCGATTTTACAAATCATCAAAAACGGCGTTTTACTGCAGGAATACGAAATTCACGCCGAGCATGTTACCATCGGCCGCGACGCCGGCAACGATATTCGTCTCGGTGATTTGACGGTTTCGCGGCAGCACGCCCAATTGCGGCGCGAAGCCAGTGGCCGTTATTTCGTGGAAAATTTGGAAAGCCGCAACGGCATTCAGTTGAACGGCCACGGTCTCAGCCAACCCACGGCATTAGCGGACGGCGATCAACTTAAAATCGGCGCGTATCAATTGTTGTTTCGCCATTCCGCCGAGGCCAATCCACCAACGCCGAAGAGTTCCGGCCGCACTTCCGATCAGGCCTTGTTGGAAGTTTTTGGCGCCATGCCCAACGCGCCGGCGGCAGAGGCGCTGCCGCCGGTTGCCGAACCGACCCAAATTCTCCCGCTGGAATCTATGCAGCCGCCAACCTCCTCGGCGCACGCCGGAGAAGTGGAAGTTGGCATTCTTATTAATGAAGCCAATAATGCGATTTTTACGCTGGATCGCGACAATATTGTGTTGGGAAATGACGGGGTGGTTGATATTCGAATTCCCGGCCCGGAGCGGATGCGCGCTACCATCGCCCGCCGCGGCGAATACTTTTATTTGTGCAGCGAAACCCCGTTGCCCTGCGTGACCATCAACGGCCGCCCGGTGATGAACGCGCGCCTGCAGTATAACGATCGCCTTGAAATCGGCGGGCGCAATTTTATTTTTCGGGAAATATGATTTAGAGTACGAGCTTATCCTTCAATTTCCGTTTCAGCATTTCACGCGCGCGGAAGATGCGCGCTTTAACCGTGCCGAGCGGCACTTTGGTGATTTCGGAAATTTCTTCGTAGGAAAGCTCGTCGCTGTGGCGCAACAAAATCACTTTGCGGTATTTTTCCGGCAGATCTTCGATGGCTTGCGTAATCATGCCGGTTTTTTCGGTGGAAAGCAAATCGTGGTCGGAAGACGATTGCAAATCCGGATATTCCCGCTTCAACTCGCCTTCTTTCGACTGGATGGGCTTATCCAGCGAATACGTCCGCAGCTTCTTCTTGCGCAGATGGTCGATGGTGTTGTTGATCGCGATTTTGTACAACCAGGTGGAGAAGGCAAATTCTTCATTGAAGGTGGCCAACGAGGCAAAGGCCTTCATAAAGGCCTCTTGCACGAGATCTTCGGTTTCTTCACGGTTGCGGACCATCTTGTACAGCAAATTAAACAGCGGACCGTGGTAGCGTTGCATCAACTCGGTAAACGCTTTTTGCTCGCCGTGCAGGGCGCGGTCAATGACCGGTGTTTCGGACCTTTTCGCTGGCATATCGGGCGGAATCGTTCCTCTCAAATTCGTTTCGCACAAGATAGGCTAAAATTCGATAACAATCAAGCAAAAAACTGCCGAATGATTATTGGCGTCGGAATTGATCTCGTTGAAATCGCCCGCATTGAAGAGATGCTGGCACGCTGGCCGCAGCGTTTTGCCGCGCGCGTTTTTACGCCGGAAGAAATTGCGGCAGGTGAAAATCGCAGTTCGCCGGCAGCCGCTTTGGCCGCGCGTTTCGCCGCCAAAGAAGCTTTTGCCAAAGCGCTTGGCACCGGCGTCGATAAAAATTTTTCATGGAAAGATTTTGCCGTGCACAATGACAGCAATGGCCGCCCGTTGCCGCGTTTGAGCGCCCGCCTCGCCGCGCGTTTATTGGGGGTCAACGTTCATTTGAGCCTGTCGCATTCCGATCACTATGCAACAGCGGTTGTGGTTTTGGAAAAGCTTCAATGAAGTCCG
>CAYZFF010000716.1:0-1796 GCA_964477305.1 uncultured Cytophagia bacterium | reverse complement strand
CATGCCTTCTGATTACGACGTGATCATCGTCGGCGCCGGACCGGGCGGTTCATGGGCCGCCAAAGCCGCGGCGGAAAACGGCGCCAAAGTTTTAATGCTCGAAAAAGATCGCGAAGTCGGTTCGCCGGTGCGCTGCGGCGAAGCCATTGGCGCGGCAGGTTTGCGCGTGGTTTGTGAGCCAGAGCCGCTGCCGCGCGGCATTGCCAATGAGATTTCCGGCGCCGTGCTGGTTGCACCGAACGGCCGCGAAGTGGCATTGGAATTTCCGTCGGAAACGGGTTATATTCTCGACCGCAAAGTTTTTGATTTCGACCTTTCGCTGAGGGCGGCGGCGAAGGGTGTTGAAATCCGCACCAAAGCTTATGTTGCCGAGCTTCTACGCAACGGTACAAATGGCGACGGCGCCGTCACTGGTGTGCGCGTGCAACAACTTGGCAAAAATTATGACGTGACCGCGAAAATCGTTATCGGCGCGGATGGCATCGAATCGCGTGTTGGCCGCTTTGCCGGGCTTCGGACGTTCACGAAGCTGAAAGATATGGAAAGTTGCATGCAAGTTACGCTCGCGAACATTAAAATCGATCCGCGTTACATTTATCTTTTTTTCGGGCAAGAGGTCGCGCCCGGCGGTTATTTGTGGATTTTTCCAAAAAGCGAAACTGTTGCCAATGTTGGCATCGGCATCTCCGGAGATTTTGCGCGTTACAAATCAGCGCAGCGTTATTTGCAGGAATTTATTGATCGCCGGTTTCCGAAAGCCGCCGCGGTTTACACGGTCGTCGGCGGCGTCACCTGCGCGCCGACATTGACAAAAATCGTTGCCAATGGCTTGATGCTCGTCGGCGATGCGGCGCATCAAATCAACCCGATGACCGGCGGTGGAATTGTCACGGCGATGCTCGCGGGAAAAATTGCCGGCCGTGTCGCTGCGGAAGCGCTTGCTCGCGACGACGTGTCGAGCAAAAATCTTGAGCCTTATCCGAAAGAATGGCATGAGGCGCAAGGCAAAAATCACGAGCGCATGTATAAAATCAAACAGGCGGTTTATAAATTCACGGATGACGAATTGAACCGGACCGCCGAAGCGGTGCTCGCCAGAAAGCCGGAGGAGCGCACGCTGGTCAACGTGTTCAAAGCTGCATTGGTTCGGCATCCGAGTTTAATTTTTGACGTCTTGAAAGTTTTCATGAGCTAATGCCAACCTCTCACACGCTTGCTGAATCGCCAAATCCTTCGCGCCCCAATGCGGGGTGGTGGACGATTTCTAATTTGTTCAGTTTTTCGCGCGCACTGCTGCTCCTGCCGATTTTATTTTATTTGCACCAAAATTCATCGCGCGGCAATGCCATTGCCCTCGGTTTTATGCTGGTCGCCGGCGCCACCGATTGGCTGGACGGTTATCTCGCCCGGCGTCTCCACCAACAATCCGACTTTGGCCGCATCGTCGATCCGTTGAGTGACAAAATTTGCGTCGGCGGCATTGCGGTTTATCTGGCGTTGTATCGCGACTTTCCTAAGTGGTTTTTAATATTGATTCTGGCGCGCGATTTTACTATCTTAGTTATCGGCCTGTTCATGACGGTGCGGGTCAAAGTGCCCGAATCCAACTGGCCGGGTAAAGTCGCCGTTACGCAGTTGGCGGTGGTGCTGCTGGTTTTTGCGCTGAATATCGAATTGTTGAAATGGCCGTTCTTTTGGATTATGTTCGTCTCTTTTGTGGTTTCCGTCGCGTCGTATTTGCCGCGGGTGAAACAGATATTTAAAAGCGAAGCGTAGAAAATTTTCTAAACCACTAA
>CAYZFF010000715.1:0-1798 GCA_964477305.1 uncultured Cytophagia bacterium | reverse complement strand
TACAAAACATTGGCGAGCAGCGCCGGCAGCGGCGTTTTGTCCACAAGGCAGGGGATGATCGTCTTGCGCAGCGAAAGCGCATTCGTCCATTCCAGCTCGACCCAATGCGATTGGCTGGATGCTGCCGACCAAATCAGCAAAATGGTGTCGCACCACGCCAACGCGTCGCTAATGCGTTTGGGCAAATTATCGCCGCCGTGCACGCCGCTGTGATCGACCCACGTTTCCGCACCAGCAGCTTTCAGCTCGGTTTCCAAACGCCGCACGATGGCTTTATCTTCCCAGGCGTGGCTGATAAAAATTTTGGGAGTTATTGGAGCAATTGGGTTGGCCATATTCACCATTAAAAGATCACCCACTCAATTTAAGGCAAGCGAATTTGGATTGCAAATAAAAACCCAAATAACCACCAAGACCCCAAGGCACGAAGCCAAATTTTTTCTTGGTGTCTTTGTGCCTTGGTGGTTTAAAAAAACTTTGCGCTCATGAAAGTGGTTGCGGCATAATGTTATATTTCTCCAACTTATACAACAGCGTCGTCGCTTTAATGCCCAGCAGCCGCGCGGCTTCGGCTTTCACGCCGTGGGCGCGGGACATGGCTCTTTCAATCAACGCGCGCTCGACTTCTTCCAACGTTTGGTTCAGATCCAAATTCTCATCCGGCAATTGGAACACGGCAGCGCGGTCTTTCACCAGCGGCGGCAAGTCAGTAGCGCCAATGCGCGCGTTTTCGCAGAGCACGGCGGCGCGCTCGAGCAGATTTTCCAACTCGCGCACGTTGCCGGGCCAGTGATAGGCTTTCATCATTTCCAAAGCTGCCGGCTCGATTTGCAACTTGGGCTTGCGCAATTCTCCGCCGAGATGTTGGAGAAAATGTTGGACCAGCACCGGCAAATCTTCGAGGCGCTGGCGCAGCGGCGGCAGATTGATCGGTACGATGTGCAGCCGGTAATACAAATCCTCGCGAAATTTGCCGGCGGCCACTTCTTCTTTCAAATTGCGATGCGTCGCCGCAATGACGCGCACGTCGATCTGCACCGTCTCTTCGCCGCCGACGCGTTCGAATTCTTTTTCCTGCAAAATGCGCAGCAGCTTGATTTGCAGCGCCGGTGAAATATCGCCAATTTCATCGAGAAAAATGCTGCCGCGCTGCGCCAATTCAAAACGCCCGAGTTTGCGTTTCACCGCACCGGTGAAGGCGCCTTTTTCATGGCCAAAGAGTTCGGACTCCAACAACGTTTCGGTGAGCGCGCCGCAATTGACGCGGACGAACGGGCCGGCGGCGCGGTTGCTGTTTTTGTGAATGGCGCGCGCAATCAGTTCCTTGCCGGTGCCGCTTTCGCCGTAAATGATGACACTCGAATCGGTCGGCGCAACTTTTTGCAACATGCGAAACACGTCCTGCATCGGCGCGGATTGGCCGATAATCTCGCCGAAATTAAACTGGCGCTCTTCGGCTTCGCGCAAATAGAGATTCTGCGCTTGCAAATTCTCCAGTTCCCGGCGCTGGTGCAAGCGCTCGGCAAGCCGTTCTAATTTGACCGTCAACTCGTCCGGCGAGAACGGTTTGGTGATAAAATCCGCCGCGCCTTTTTGCATGGCTTGCACGGCCAGATCAACCGAGCCGAACGCGGTAATGACAATGACTTCGCAGGTCGGTTGCAAGGATTTTACTTTTTCTAAAAACACCAAACCGTCGATGCCGGGCAGGCGGTAATCGGAGATAATGATATCGGCGTGTTTGATTTTGAGCCCTGCTAATGCGGCTTCGGCGTTGTCGAAGGTTTCTACTTCGTGG
>CAYZFF010000714.1:0-1800 GCA_964477305.1 uncultured Cytophagia bacterium | reverse complement strand
TGTCGTTCGTAGCGGATTTCAAAATAATCGAGATATAACTGTGCTGCATCGCCGCTGCCTTCGAAGGAGAAGAGAATTTCGTTGTCGCCATTCACCAGGCCGCCTAATTTGACAGCATTAAAAATTTCTACATTATCGCCGCCGAAAGGCTCGAAAGCGCCGAGTTCCTGTTTTTCAAAACTCACTGTGAGTTTACGCTGCGTGCCGTTGGGTTGCGCATAAACGGCAAGCTGCAAATGCGCGGCCGTTTCCGGAATCGGATCGATGAGGCGAACGCGATACGTGCGCTTGTCATCGCCGCGCGTGGTGAACAGCCAGCCGAACCAATGTTGATCCGATTCAAACAGCGGCTGCAAATCTTCTTCAAGAAACACGTAATCCGTAAAACGTGTCGTTGGCGTTAACCCGGCAGCAGGCAACGGCGTACGCTCCGCCATGCGTTTGCCATTGCTGCCGCTAAAATTTAACCAGTAATAATTGTCGTAACCGAAGTGATTAAAATAATGGCTCGCCATGCCGCGGGTTGAATCAAATGCGAAGCCCTCAACACCGCGTCCGTAAAACAAAATATAATCATCGTCGTTGAAACGGCCATCGCCACCGTCAGCAACATAAATCGCGTTTTCAATCAAACCCTCCGGACGCGACGCACGAATCGCGCGCGGCAGTTCGCGGCCACCGTTGTTGTACAGATGAATACCGCCCGGCGTGATCTCATTGAGATTGATGCCGGCGCTGCGCAGGGTGCGGCCGTCGAGTTTGTATATGCCTTCCTGCCGCAACGGAAATTTGTAGAGCGGCCCGTCGATTGACGCGACCGTGCGGCGCGTAAGATTGGCCGGCGGAGAAATACGAAACGTTTTGGCCTGTTCGTAGTTGCTTAGCAGATTTACATAAAGCTCTTCTTCGGCTGGCGAAGAAGAGCCGAGAATTGCCGGCTGGGCTGGTAAGTTACCGCCGATAAAACGTACAATAATTTGTAGATGGAGATAAAGCCGCAAGCGTTTTTGCACGGGGTTATATTGCACCGGCATGACTTCGAGCCGTGCGATGGTCTGCTGGCGAAATTGTGTCGCAGGGGCAACGCGGGCCAGAGTAGTCGGATAAAACGAATTATGCGAGTAAACCTGCGGATCGGCGTCATATCGCCGGCCGCCACGTCCATCTGACGTGGGCACCGGTCGAACCTCGATTTCAGATAACTCTTCGACGGTTCCGGGAATGACACTCACCTCGGCTTGCGCCCCGGGCGGGAGGCCGATCATAAAAACGCGCGTTGGCAATTCCGGCGCGCCAATTTCGCTGAGTGCAAGCGCTTTATAAAATGTGGGACGAAAAGCGAGGGCGCCATTCAATTGAAGCGTATCAAGCTTGAAATCCGTGAGTTGATACGAAATTGTTACCTGTCGGCTACTATTCGTGGCCAATTGTGCATCCCGCTCGCCGGCGGTGAGTGTTGTGCAAAAAAGAAAAATCAGTCCCCTCGCGGCTCGTAGAATTTTATTTCCTTTAGACAACAGCATAGATCCGTGACATAGGTTTTCAAGCGGCACGCTGATTAAGCGTTCTCGTCGGTTTCATCGACTTCTTCTTGTGTATAGGCCCAAATACGATAAGCTGAAGCGACGATAACGAATCCATAGCCGCCGAGCAACAGCCAGCGGGCGTTGTCAGTGGTTAATAACTCATAAACACATCCGAATAGGCCAATGCCTATTAAAAAGATGTATCGAATGGTCTGACGTAAAAATTCGCGCACGCTTGCAGAGTCGGGCAAAAATACCTCCGGCCTATTAACTA
>CAYZFF010000713.1:0-1802 GCA_964477305.1 uncultured Cytophagia bacterium | reverse complement strand
AAGCAAGCTTTTCAACTCGCCAAAGAAATCGACGCTGATTTCTCCGTTATCTGGGCCGGCATCGACGGCTACGAAAATCCATTTGGTATCGATTTTATCGACATGCGCCAGCGTTTTGCCGAGGGCATTGCCGAAGCGATGGATGCCGCGCCGGGCATTCGCGTCGCATTTGAACCCAAGCCGTATGAGCCGCGCGGCCACATTTTGTATGGCCTCACTCCCGAAGGCGTTCTTCTTGGCCATCAAGTCGAGGCCATGCTGAAGCATGAAAAAAATCGCGCGCTCTTGCAGCAGGGGCACAAGCTCTTTTGCATGAATCCGGAAATCGGCCACCTGCTCATGGGCTTCGAAGATTTGCCGTATGCTTTGAGCTGGCCGTTGTCGGAAGGCCGCTTGGCGCACACGCATTGGAACAGCCAGCCGCTGGGCAATTACGATCAGGATTTGAATGTCGGCGTGATTTCGCCGGAGCAGATGGAAGCGGGTTTGTACGTTTTGAAAATGCACAGCTACAACGGCTACTTCGGCATCGATGTCAATCCGGAACGCATGCCGGTTGATGTGGCGTTGAAAAATTCGATGGATGCGCTGCGCGCCGCCAACGATCGCATCAACGCGCTCGATCATGCGCGTATTGTCGAAGCGACGATGAAGCCCGATCAAAAACGCGGCTGGCTCGAAGCGTATTTGATCCGCGCCCGCGCGCCGCATCCCGAAAAATTGCCGCCATTAGAGAAAGCAGTTCATTCAAATTGGTAGCGCATTCATTCAGTGAAAGACAAAAACTTTAGGCAGAATAATTTAACGGCAAAATGATTCTGTCGTTGAATTATTCTGCCATTCATCTTTTAATCATTTTGCGATAAAATAATTTTTCCTTTTTGTGTTTAAAATTCAATTCCTCCATCTATCAACTCACTTGGCTGAAAGAGAGAATCTTTATGCCGCCTGAATCGCAAAAGCTTTCCATTAAAGAAAAGATCGGCTATAGCCTCGGCGACACCGCCTCGAATTTGTTTTTTCAAACTTTTATTCTGTTCCTGCCCATTTTTTATACCGACGTGTTTGGCTTGCCGGCCGCAGCGATGGGAACGCTGTTTTTATTTACCAGAATTTTCGACGCGGCCAACGATCCAATCATGGGCACGCTTGCCGACCGCACGAACACGCGCTGGGGAAAATTTCGCCCGTACATTCTTTTCTTTGCCATCCCCTTCGGCATCGCCGGCGTGTTGACGTTTACCACGCCGAACTTCGACGCTTCCGGCAAGCTCATTTATGCGTACGTGACCTACAATTTGCTGATGGTCATGTACACCATCGTGAACGTGCCGTATTCCGCGCTCATGGGCGTGATGACGCCCAATTCGATGGAACGCACCGAAGTCTCCTCCTTTCGTTTTGTCGCGGCTTTTATCGGCGGCTTGATCGTGCAGGCAGCGACCATCTCGCTGGTGAAATATTTTGGCAATGGCAATGACGCCGTGGGTTGGCAATGGGCGATGGGATGCATTGCCGCACTCGCGGCGATTCTGTTCTTCATTACTTTCGCAACCACGAAGGAAAGAGTACAGCCTCCCAAAGAACAAAAGGCGGAATTTAAAAAAGACCTGCGCGATCTCTTCACCAACAAGCCGTGGCTGCTCATTGCCGGCGCGACGGTTTTTCAGCTCACCTATATTGTGATGCGCGGCTCTTCCATCGCGTATTATTTCAAATACTACGTCGGCGATCAACAACTCAATCTCTTCGGCAACACCATCGCCCTTTCGCAAGCAACGTTTACTTCTTCCTTCTTGTTG
>CAYZFF010000712.1:0-1807 GCA_964477305.1 uncultured Cytophagia bacterium | reverse complement strand
TTGTTCCGCTTATCTTTTGAAAACAATTCCGAAATGGTCGACCGGCCGGCAAACGATTCGCCATCCTGCCGGCTGCGGCGCTGCAACGCAATCCAGCGCCAAATGATAATCAACAAGAAGAGGGCCGCGAGGGCAACAATGATGAAGGCAGTCATAATTTTAGAAAAAAGATAAAAGACTAAAAAAGAAAAACAGACGATCTTGAAAATGTTGCGTTTTTACACAAGCCCCTGAGAGCACAACGCCAACAGAGCGCGAATCAATAAAAATGCCGTACTTTGCTGTGCTCTGTGGTTAACTGGCATTGCCAAATTATTGATTTAGTTTTTCCCCGGCGCGCGTTTATCAACCGCAAAATGTTTTTCTGCCCAGCCGGCAAGGCGCACGAACGGGAAACCGATAACAAAATACATTGCCGCCACCAACAAACCAAGTCCGAGATAATCGAAATCAATGCCGGCGAGGCGCTGGTATTCACGCGTCAATTCAACCATCGCAATAACAGAAACGACGGACGAATCTTTGATCAATGAAATAAAATCATTGGTCACTGGCGGCAGAACCAGGCGCAGCGCTTGCGGAATGATGACATGCTGCAACGCCTGCCAACGCGTCATGCCGAGTGCCAATGCCGCTTCCATCTGACTGCGCGGAATCGAGAGAATGCCGGCGCGATAGTTTTCTGCTTCGTACGCGGCGTAGTTGAACGCCAGTCCCGCGATGGCGGCGATCACCGGCGAAAGTTTGATGCCGAGCAATTGCGGCAGTGCATAATAAATAAACAGTAATTGCACGAGCAACGGCGTGCCGCGGATCGCTTCGATGTAGACGGTGGCCAGCGTTGAAAACGGCGCGGGCGCATACAAGCGCGCCAGTGCCAGGAGCAGGCCAAAGAGAATGGCCAGCAGCATCGAGGAAATCGACAGGCCGATGGTGGTGACGGCGGCACGCGCCAGCAGGGGCAGATAATCTTTGAAATATTTTTGGAACTTGTCGCGCCATGTTTTTTCCAACTGATGCTCGCGCAAAAATGCCTGCCACGCGACGGGCGGCGTGTTTGCGGTGCGCGTGTCTTGAAAAAATTCGGAGAGGCGCGGCGTCCACATATTCCAGCGCTCGTAAATCGTGCGCAGGGTCCCGTTCGCAATCAATCGGCGCAACGCCTCATTAATTTCTTGTAGCAGCGCCGGGTCTTCTTTGCGCAAGCCAATGCCGTATTTCATCTCGCCGATCGGATCGCCGGCGAATTTCAATTGCGGATTGGGATAGCCGTAATACAGCGCAATCGGATGATCCATGAGCACGGCATCGAGCCGGCCCAAGGCCAAATCTTCGTAGGCCGTAATCTGGCCGTCGTAAGGGCGAATCTCGATATTGCCTTGCGCCTGCAAAATGCGCTCGGCGAGCGAAGCTTTCAGTGTGCCGACGGTTTTGCCGGCGCAATCTTGCAAGCTGTTGAGATCATATGTGTCTTTGCGCACCGTCAATTGCTCAAAGGTCGCGTAATAGGGAATCGAAAAATTAATTTCCTGTTCGCGCTCCGGCGTGATTTCGAGGCCGTTGACCACGATGTCGTAGTTGTCGATGCGCAGCCCCGGCACGAGACCATCCCATTGGTTTTGCACGAACACCGGCTCGCGCTGCAATTCCGCCGCAATGGCGGCGACGAGATCGACTTCGAAGCCAAGCAAGCGGCTGGGATTTTGTGGATCCGGAAAAATAAACGGCGCCCCGCCTTCGGAATCCGCGCCCCAGCGCAACGTTTTTGCTGGTGGGGTTTGCGCCGAGCTTATGGCGTTGCTAAAAA
>CAYZFF010000711.1:0-1814 GCA_964477305.1 uncultured Cytophagia bacterium | reverse complement strand
TCGCCGGGTCTTTGAGAAATTGGGCCTGCTGGTTGTTCGAGATGAATTCGGTTTCAATCAAGCAGGCCGGCATTTGCGTTTCTTTCAACACCACAAAGTTAGCGGATTTGACGCCGCGATTGGAGTGTGCGGGAAACGCAGCAATAACTTTCTCGTGAATTTTCGTAGCAAGCACCTTGCCGTTGGTGGCATTGGTATGATGGTAGGATTCAATGCCGGCTGCGGCCGGCGTTTCGGCGGAGTTGCAATGAATGCTCACAAAAATTTCCACGCCGGCGGTGTTGGCAATTTCAGCGCGGCGGCTCAATTCGATAAAGGTATCATCACTCCGCGTCATGCGCACGCGATGGCCGCGATCTTCGAGCACTTTCTTAAGCTTTTGGGAGATCGCCAGCGTGATGGTCTTCTCGTTAATCCCCACCTGGTTGTTAATGGCGCCGGTGTCGTGGCCGCCATGTCCCGCATCAACGGCAATAAAACGTGCCGTCACCGGCGGCGTTGGCGGATTGGGCGGCGTGGGTGTTGGCGGTGTCGGCGTGCTGCGATCGCCGCCACCAAACAGCTTGCGAAAAAAATCGGCAATTTTATCGAACCAGCTTGCTTGCGTTTCCGGCATACGGTTTTCCCTTTTGTTCGTGAAGGTTATAAAATATAACGCCTCTTCTCGCGGCAAGCAAGCGTTTTTTCGCATTCAAAAGGTTGGGTGCATACGGACTCGTCACCCCCGGCCTCTTCGCTTCTGCGGAGAAGCAGTGCAAGGTGCTCCCCCAAATCACGAAAGCCCCATCTTTAAAAAAGAAGGGGCTTTCGTGAAGCTAACGTTGTCAAGATAAGTCAGTGGCGTTTGGCGGCGGAATGCAATTCGGCGTAATCACTGATGCCGTCGGCAATGGCGTTGGCCAAATGATCCTGATTGGCCGGCGCGGCGAGAAATTCAAGCTGCACGGGGTTCGAAATAAATTCGGTTTCAAGCTGACAGGCGGGCATTTGCGCATGGCGCAACAGAAACAAATCTTTAGGTTTGACGCCGCGATTGACATGATCGGTAAACGTCGACACCACCGAGTCTTGAATCGCGCGCGCCAACTTTTCGCTCAGAGGCGATTCCGGGTAATACAGGGTTTCGATCCCCTCGGGATTGGGATCAGAATAAGCATTGCAATGCAGGCTGACGAAAAGATCGGCCTTGCTTTCATTCGCGCAAGCGATGCGTTTGAGCAAATCGGCGCGAACATTTTCATCCAGGTGCGCATCCTCGTGGCGCGTATAAATAATCTGATGCCCGTTTTGTTTCAGCAGTTTGCCGATTTTCAAAACGAGCGACAACATGACGTCCTTTTCGCGGAGTTCAAACGGGTTAACACCAATGGCGCCGGGGAAAATGCCGCCATGTCCGGGGTCAAGTGCGATTTTCATAGAATGCCTCACGCTTCTTCAAAAGTTGCAGGTTCACAGTTGTGGATAAATGACGTCTAGCTCAAAAAAAGATGCATGCAAAAAATGGCGCGGGGTAAAATAAAAAACCCGGTCAACTGATTTAAGCCCATCGCCCAGATGACAGGCTTTAAACATGATCCGGGCCAAAAGGAAACTCGCGTTTCCAAGCCGCAGTACGGTAGATCAAAGAGCACAGCAGAGTGTTACCATTTCGTCATAAATATACGAGAATGCGGCAAATTAGTCAAGCAAAAATTTTCCGTTCTTGCTGCAACTGCAGCAAGAGGTTGGCTTACGCAAGTTTTGAGCTGTGAGGTATCTTTTAGGAATAAACCTATCTTAAAAACTTCAGGATAAATTATGAATCGAGTTGCTTT
>CAYZFF010000710.1:0-1816 GCA_964477305.1 uncultured Cytophagia bacterium | reverse complement strand
GGTTTTTGACGATGGCATCGCCGGCTTCTTTCTCGCTGCTGGGCTTCCACGTCCAAAGTAGTTTGTCAGAGATTTTTTTTGTTGATTCTAAGACTGGCATTCCTCGACTCCATTTTGTAGTAGCGCCTTCGGGCGCAAACGCTATGTTTGATCGACTGTTTCCAAATTTCTAAAAGAGGCGCCTGAAGGCGCTACTACGAAAGTTTACACCGTCAATCTAAAATTCTGCTCAACTTCGCTGTTCATGTCAACAACAAGCTGGCCGTCATCCGGCGAGACTTCCAATTTGAACCATTGCAACGCGCTCGGCGCCGGCCCGGCGTAGTTCGTGCCGTCCGCATAAAATTTCGAGCCGTGGCACGGGCAATGAAATTCAAACGGAATGTTTTTCTTCTCGCCGCCGATCTCGACCTGCTTGGCTTGATTTAATTTTGTGTATTTCACTGTGCAGCCGAGATGCGTGCATGCCGCGGAGATGGCGTAAAAAGATTTTCCTTCTTTGAAAATGTACAGCCGCTTGTCCTCCAGAAACGTCATGCCTTCCGCGAGATTTGCCGGCAATCCGACTTTGAATTTTTGCGGCGGCTCGTACAGCACGTTCGGAATCAGCGACCGAAACGATTGCCAACTAAAGCTGGCAAAGCCCGCGAGCATGCTGCCAAAGCCGAGTTTTTGGAGAAAGGACCGGCGCGTTTCGGGCTGTGAATTGCTATTTGTTGGCGCTGATTTCAATTCGTTTTTTTTGAAGAGTTTCATATTGACTCAGCCTTTGACCTTAATTCAAAATTTTAAAAACAGACCGGCGGTCTGTGTCACGCTTCTTTTTCTTCGTAATAAAAAACTTCCATTG
Organism: uncultured Cytophagia bacterium; assembly: GCA_964477305.1. Classification (GTDB taxonomy): domain Bacteria; phylum Zhuqueibacterota; class Zhuqueibacteria; order Zhuqueibacterales; family Zhuqueibacteraceae; genus Zhuqueibacter. The sequence goes on along the minus strand of CAYZFF010000710.1, from coordinate 966 downwards.
TCATCGCGTCGGTTGGACAACGCAGCGCGCAGAGGCCGCAGCGGATGCAGGTGTCGTCATCCTTCAGCATGGCCGAGGCGGTTTGAAACGGATCGAGATTGTATTGTTGCAGCAAATTGGTTTTGGTGGTTTCATCGAGATCCAACTGCGCCAGCGGCACAAGCTTCAAACAATATTCGGGGCAGATATCGACGCAGCGGTTGCACATGACGCATTTCTCGGCGTCGTAAATCGTTTGAATGTGGCAGGCCAAACAGCGCTCGGCTTGCACGCGCGCTTGTGCTTCGTTGTAACCTTGCTCGACTTCGGAGATGCCGGTGCGACGCTGCAAGTCAATCGTGGGCGGTGCTTGCCGTTCATGTTGCTCAAAATCATCCGGACGGGTGAATTGCCGCGTGGGAATTTTTTCAATGGCGAGGTTATAAAAAGTTTGAAGCTGAACGCCGCGCAGATGCTCGTCAATCGACAGCGCGGCCTTTTTGCCGTTTGCAATCGCATCGATGATGTTACGCGGGCCGAAGGCGACATCGCCGCCGGCGTAAATTCCCGCGGCGGTTGTCGCTAAAGTTTCGGGGTTGATTTTGATGAAGCGGCTCGGCGTTAGCTCGATGCCATCGGAAGGTTTGATAAATGAGAGATCGGCTTGTTGACCAATCGCGAGAATCACCGAATCCGTCTCAAACATTTCCGAATAACCCGAATCATAAACTGGATTGAAGCGGCCATTCTCATCATACGTGCGCGTCACGCCGATGAACTCGACGGCTTTGACTTTCCCGTTGTCGCCGACGAAACGTTTCGGACCGCGCTGTGGATGAAAAACGATACCTTCGTGTTGAGCTTCTTCAAATTCTTCGTGGCCTTGCGAGGTGCGCAACACCGGCATCTCTGCAAATGATTCTAAACTCGCAATGTGAACTTCCGAAGCGCCGCCACGCATCGCCACGCGCGCCGCATCGACGGCTT
>CAYZFF010000709.1:0-1820 GCA_964477305.1 uncultured Cytophagia bacterium | reverse complement strand
CCAACAAAAAAAATCCACGTTCTCTCCAGTGATCTCATCAACAAAATCGCTGCGGGTGAGGTCGTGGAGCGCCCTGCCGCTGTCGTAAAAGAATTGGTGGAGAATTCCATCGATGCCGGCGCAACGGAAATTTCGGTGATCGTTAAAGACGGCGGACGGGGGCTGATTCAAATCGTGGACAACGGCAGCGGGATGAATCGCGACGATGCGGTGCTGGCTTTTGAGCGGCATGCCACGAGCAAAATTGCCACGACGGATGATTTGGAGGCAATTCAAACCCTCGGCTTTCGCGGCGAAGCGCTCGCGAGTATTGCCTCAGTGGCGCGCGTGGAAATGCGCACGATGGAAGCCGGCGCCACGGAAGCGACCTGGATCAAAATCGAAGGCAGCACGCCGCCGGAAGTGAGCATCGGCTCCGGCACGCCGGGGACGAACCTTGCGATTAAAAATTTATTTTATAACACGCCGGGCCGGCGTAAATTTTTAAAATCGGCGACCACCGAATACCGGCAAATCGTCGCCGTGATGTACCGCTTTGCGATTGCGTTTCCCAACATTCAATTCACGTTTGTGCATGAAGACGAAATTATTTTTGATATGCCTGTCGCCGCGAGTTTGAGCGAGCGAATTATCACGCTCTTCGGCAGCCGCATGCGCGAGGCGCTGATCGAAATTCATGAAAAAAGTCCAGCCGTGGAAATCTCCGGCGTGATTGGGAAGCAAAGCACGGTGCGGCAAGTCCGCGGTGAACAATATTTGTTTCTCAACCAGCGTTACATCACGGACAAATCGCTCAATCATGCGGTGGTGGCGGCATACGGCGAAATTCTCGCGCACGGCGGCTTTCCATTTTATGCGGTGTTTCTTAAAGTTGATCCGGCGCGGGTCGACGTAAACGTGCATCCGACGAAAATGGAAGTGAAATTTGCTGATGATCGTTTGATCTACGCGATTCTCCGCAACACCGTGCGGCGTTCGCTGAGCTCGGCTGCAGTCGTTCCGGTGGAAACGACGCTCGGGCATGCCATTCCACAAATGGGCTGGCCGCCCGCCCCGGAATTTCCGGCCGGAGAAAATGAACCGCCGTTGCCTTCAACGTCGTCCGCTGCAAATTTTCGCGTTCAACACCCGGGCCGGCAATTGGGATTTAATCTTCCACCCTCCTCCCCGGCGGCGCCAATTCAAGCGGCTACAATTTCGGCGCCATCGACCGATCATGCGACCTCGGACTTCGGACCAACGACTTCGGACTTCTCATATCCCGTCTGGCAAATTCACAACCGTTATATTTTGTCGCCAACGAAAACCGGACTGGTAATCATCGATCAGCACGTTGCACACGAGCGCATTTTGTACGAACAAGCGCTCGAGACATTCGCAAAACAAAATCCCGCGCCGCAGCAGTTGTTGTTTCCGGTGCTGGTGGAATTGAGCGTCGAGGATTTTGAAATGCTCACCGAATTTTTGCCGTTTCTCGAGCGGCTCGGTTTCGCCATTAAATATTTTGGCAAGCAAACGATGATGATTGAAGCCGTGCCCTCCGGTTCGCGTTACGCCAACAATTTGCAGGACGGCAAAATTTTGCTGGAGATCATCGATGATTTTCGCCGCGGCAAACGCGAGAAGCTGGAAATCCGCGATAATGTGGCGCGCTCGTATGCCTGTCACACCGCGGTGCGTTCCGGCGACCGCCTCACCCCCGCGACGATGCACGCACTGATCAATCAATTGTTCACCGCCCAATCACCCTATTTCTGCCCGCACGGAAGGCCGGTGATGATTCAGATTCCACTGGAGGAATTGGATAAGCGGTTTGGGAG
>CAYZFF010000708.1:0-1826 GCA_964477305.1 uncultured Cytophagia bacterium | reverse complement strand
TAATTTAAACTAACCGTAATATGATAAAACGAAAAGTTTAAACCGGAACATTTTATGACTCGACGAAACTTATTTGAGAAATTCGTGGGCATGCTCTTTGGCGGCACGGCGCTGGCGTTCTTGGCGCCGGCTTTGGCGTTTCTCTTTCCCAACAAAAATTTTGGCGCTACAGACCGAAACTTTAATGAAGCGAATGGTCAACCGATTTCAGCGACGTCCATCCCTGAAGATGGCGCCCGCGCTGGTATGCTGGGCGGCAAACCCGCCGTGGTGTTGCGGCGCAACGGTGAGTTGGTGGCCTTCTCCGCGGTGTGTTCGCATCTCGGTTGCGTCGTCGCTTTTAATGCGAGCGAAAAAATTTTTCTCTGTCCCTGTCACGGCGGCGAATATGACGCCGAAGGTAAAGTTATCGCTGGCCCGCCGCCACAGCCGTTGGCCCGGCTTGCCATAAAGATTGAAGATGACAAAATTGTTTTGAGTTAAACGCGGCAAGCGTGGTTTTCTGATTCAATAATAACCTTAAGCCCAGGGAGTGTAATGCCAGCAAAATTTTATGCATGGTTGTCCGAGCGCCTGCCGATTCATTTTATCACCAAATTTACCCGCGAACAGCTTGCTGAGCCCCAGCCGCGCCATGTGAGTTGGCTGCATACGCTGGGCTTCGCGGCTTTAATTCTCTTGGCTGTACAAATTTTTACGGGCGTCCTCCTTTTATTTTATTACAAACCCGGCGCCGCAACGGCGTATGAGAGCATCAAATTTATCAGCGAGAAAGTCACGTTCGGCTGGTTCTTCCGGCAATTGCATATCTGGGGCGCGAACTTCATCATCACCGTGGTGGCGCTGCATCTCGTGCGCGTATTTTTTTACGGCGCGTACAAAAAGCCGCGGGAATTGACCTGGATGGTGGGGGTCGGATTGTTTTTGGTAATGCTCGGTTTCGCGTTCACGGGTTATCTGCTGCCGTGGGATCAATTGGCGTTCTGGGGCACGACGGTTGGCACGGATTCTACGAAAGAAGTGCCGCTGATTGGAAATTTATTGCTCGCCCTTTTGCGCGGTGGTGAGAATGTCACCGATATTACCCTCAGCCGTTTTTTTGCGATTCACATTGCGATCTTGCCCGTGACCATGCTCGCGCTGATCGGCCTGCACATGTTCTTGATTCGCTACCATCACATCGCGCCGCTCAATCGCACGGATGAACCCGATCCGTCGCCTCATTCTCAGTTCGCCGAACAGGCGCGGCCGTATTTTCCGGATCATTTCAAAAAAGAATTGCTTGTGGCTTACGGCATTCTGATCGCGTTGGTGATCACGGCAATCACGGTGCATATGCCGCTCGGCAAGCCGGCGAACCCGATGGTGACGCCGCACGGCATCAAACCGGAATGGTATTTTCTGCCCATTTATCAAAGCTTGAAATACGTGCCGGGTTGGCTCGGCGTTTTGGGAAATGGCTTATTCGTCGCGCTACTGTTGTTGCTGCCGTTGCTGGATCGTTCGCCGGAGCGCCACCCCAAACGCCGCAAATTCATGACGGCGCTCGGCATTCTGATTATTGTTGGCACTCTCGGCATGGGCTGGCTCGGTTATGTTTCTGATACGACGTGGCGCATTCTCGGGCAGCGCGTGCATTTTGATATTAAAGGCATTCCGCATTTTTTGAAGGAGGGCGAAAGGCCCGGGGCGAAGTGAACAGGGCGGATATAAATTTTTGGTATTCGGATTCACCGCGTGCTTCGGCTTAGAAATTTGCCCCAGCCGCTTCCAGATAAACTGAATCATCCTATAGCAGGCCGGCGTTTTTGAGAATGGCGAGAGGT
>CAYZFF010000707.1:0-1830 GCA_964477305.1 uncultured Cytophagia bacterium | reverse complement strand
CGTTTGACCGCGATCCGGCGGCGCCCGAAATGCAGGCCCGCCTCAAACAGATGGAGCAACGCCTCGGTTTGATCGAGAAGGCGTTGCAGCGGAATTGAAAATTTGGGATAGCTGAAGTTTTGGACTGAATACTGGATCGGTTGGGGTAATAATTTTCAAACGAACGAGGAGCAAAGATGGCGATAAAAACGGTTGGCGTTATTGGTTGCGGCTTGATGGGCGCGGGCATCGCGCAAGTGAGCGCGCAGTCTGGATATAAAACGATGGTGCGCGAGGTGAACGATACGGTGCTCAAAAAAGGTCTCGGCCGCATCGACGGCTTTCTGGCGAAAAGTGTCGAGAAGGGCAAAATGACCGCCGAGCAGAAAGCGGCGACGCTGGCGAATCTCTCCGGCACCACCAAGCTCGCCGACTTGAATCAATGCGACATTATTATCGAAGCCGCCATTGAGAATATCGAGCTTAAAAAAGAACTGTTTGCCGAACTCGACGCGCTGTGTCCGGCCACGACGATATTTGCCAGCAACACCTCGTCGCTGACGATCACGGAAATGGCCGCCGCCACCAAACGCGGCGACCGTTTCGTTGGCTTGCATTTTTTTAATCCGGTGCCGTTGATGAAACTGGTGGAAGTGGTGCGCACCATCGCCACCAGCCCGCAAACTTTTGACGCGGCGTTTGCTTTTGCCAAATCACTCGGCAAAGAGCCGATCACCTGCAAAGACAATTCTGGTTTTGTGGTGAATTTGCTGCTGGTGCCGTATTTGCTCGACGCTATTCGCGCGGTGGAAAACGGCGTCGCTTCGATTGAGGATATCGACAAAGGCATGATGCTCGGCTGCGGCTATCCGATGGGCCCGTTGACGCTGCTGGATTTCGTCGGCATCGACACCACGTATTTCATCGCCGAGATCATGTTCAAAGAATATCGCGACGCGAAATATGCGCCGCCGCCGCTGCTGCGCAAAATGCTGCTCGCCGGCTATCACGGCAAAAAATCCGGCAAAGGCTTTTACGATTACTCCGGCGACAAGCCGCAGGTGATGGATTTGGGGATTTGATTTTGAAAATGCCGTTCGTTTTTAATTCATTGAACCATTGGTCAACCTCACCCAAAAATCATTGACGCATCGACTGCCTTGTCATATCCGCGCCGGCGAGCGTGACAAAGGTAAAAGTCACTTTCACTCAGAACAATTATCGCAAGCCAATGTCTAAAACCATCCACCTCGCGTTGGCCCAAATGGGGGCCAGTGAAAACCTCACCGCCAATATCGCCAAGGGGCTGGATTGGGTGAAACAAGCGGCCCAAGCCGGCGCCGACATCATTTGTTTTACCGAACTGGGCCTGTTGCCGTTCTTTCCGCAATATCGCGCCGAGAAAAAATTTTTCCAATGGGCGGAAGCGCTTGATGGCCCCACCGTAAGAAAATTTGCTGAAGCGGCCTTGATCAATGACATTCATGTGCTGTTGAATTTTTTTGAGCGCGCCAATCCCGGCGAATATTACGACGCGACGGTTTTGCTGCGGCGCAGCGGCGGCCCGGCACTCGGCCCCGTGCGCATGTTGCACAATGCCGAAGAGCCGGGCTTCAACGAAAAATTTTATTATTGGCCCGGCAATACGCCGCCGCAGGTTTTCGATCTGGACGGCGTGAAAGTCGGGGTGGCAATTTGTTATGATCGCCATTATCCCGAGTACATGCGCCAGTTGGTGTTGCAAGGCGCGGAGATCATTTTCACGCCGTTTGCCGGGCTTGTCAACGACCCGCTCAAAATGTACGAAATCGAAATGCAGGGCACGGCGTTTCAAAACCAGGTTTTCATCGC
>CAYZFF010000706.1:0-1841 GCA_964477305.1 uncultured Cytophagia bacterium | reverse complement strand
TCGAGCATCGTCCCGCGTGCCGCCAATTGCTTCGCGAGTTTCGGATGCACGTTGAAATCATTCGGAAAATTGGACAACGCCAAAGCAATCTCATCCAAAGTCTCTCGAGACACGCCGGTTGGAATCAGCGGCCAAACTTTGTCGAGCGGCGGCTCATTCGGCGCGGTGACTTTCGGCGGCAAATTTTCCTGCGTGGTTTTGAAAGCTTCTTCCAAACGCGCTTGAAAATCATTCAGCACTTGCTCGGCTTCCGCGAGGCTCAGCTCGCCACGCTTGATGAGAATCTCCGTGTACAGCTTGCGCACGGAGCGCATGTCCTTGATGCGCGCATACATCAGCGGCTGCGTGTAGCTCGGCTCGTCGCCTTCGTTGTGGCCGTGGCGGCGGAAGCAAATCATGTCGATGACAACGTCTTTTTGAAACGCTTGCCGGAACGCCAGCGCCAATTCCACCACGCGCACACACGCTTCCGGATCGTTGCCGTTGACGTGAAAGATCGGTGCTTGCACCATCTTCGCCACATCGGTCGCGTAAACGCTGGAACGCGCATCAACCGGCGAGGTGGTGAAACCGATGCCGTTGTTGACGACAATGTGAACCGTGCCGCCGGTGCGATAACCGTGCAGCGCGCTGAGATTCAATGTCTCCGCCACGACGCCCTGTCCGGCAAACGCCGCGTCGCCGTGCACCAGTACCGCGAGCACGCGCTTGTGCTCGGCGTCGCCCAAAATATCTTGCTTGGCACGCACCATGCCTTCCACCACCGGATCGACGGCTTCGAGATGGCTCGGGTTCGGCGCCAAACCAATTTTAACTTGCTTGCCCTCCGCATTTTCAAACAAACCGGTCGCGCCCAGATGATATTTCACGTCGCCGGTGCCTTCGCGGCTGTTCGGATCGGGATTGTCTTCGAATTTGAGAAAAATTTCGCCGTACTTTTTGCCGAGAATATTCGCCAGCACGTTGATGCGGCCGCGATGCGCCATGCCCATCACCACTTCGGAAATTTCGTGTTTGCTTGCCTGAAAATTCAAAGCATCGAGCATCGGAATCAACGTCTCCGCGCCTTCGAGGCTGAAGCGTTTGTGGCCGACGTATTTGGTGTGCAAAAATCTTTCAAATGCCTCGCCTTCATTGAGCTTCGCGAGAATTCTTTTTTTTGCGGCGCGATCCAGCCACTTCGCGCGCGGCATGCCTTCGACGCGCGCTTGAATCCACTCTTTCTGCTCCGGCTCTTGAATGTGCATGTACTCGACGCCGATGGTGTGGCAATAGGCCTCGCGCAACGTGTCCAAAATCTCGCGCAACGTCGCGCGCGGTTTGCCCGCCAAGCCGCCGGTGATGAACTCGCGATCGTAATCCCACAGCGTCAGGCCGTAACGTTCCGGATCAAGCTCTTCGTGCGATGGCGCTTCGGTGCTCATCGGATTGAGGTTCGCAATCAAATGGCCGCGCACGCGATAGATATTGATGAGCTGCAGCACGCGCGCCTGCTTCTCGATCAGCGCCTCGCCGCCTTCGAGCATCGGGTTGATGTCGCGCGTCAAGCGCACGGCGTGATACGGAATTTTCATGCTGGCGAAAATCTCGTCGTAAAAATTCTCTTCGCCGATGAGCAATTTGTGCAGCGCCTGCAGAAACATGCCGCTCTCCGCGCCTTGAATGACGCGATGATCGTACGTGCTGGTGACCGTCATCACTTTGCTGATGCCCAGCCGCGCGATGGTGCGCGGATCCGCGGCCTGATATTCCGGCGGATAATCAATCGCGCCGGTGGCGACGATCAAACCTTGTCCGGGCATGAGGCGCGGCACCGAATGCACCGTCCCAATCGTGCCGGG
>CAYZFF010000705.1:0-1866 GCA_964477305.1 uncultured Cytophagia bacterium | reverse complement strand
CCTAACGACGCCCAACGCGAACCCGGCGTGCATACAACAATATCAAATCGCTTGCTCCGTTCAATTTTATCATTTAAGGAGAAGACTACATGAATCGGAATTTTGGTAAAGCCGCTTTACGCCTCGTTGTATTGATTTTAGGATTGTTGATTTATCTACCCGTCACGGCATTTTCTCAAGACCATGCCAAAGAACATGGAAAAGAAAAGGCCAAGAAAAAAGATAAAGAAATAAAAATGGCAGTCACGAAGGCCGTGGCTGTGCTCAGTCCCACGCAAGGCAACACCGCTCAAGGCGTGGTGACATTTATGCAAGAAGAAGGCGGGGTTCATATCGTTGCTAAATTCACCGGCGTTCCCAAAGGCGAGCACGGTTTTCATATTCACGAGTTCGGCGATTGCAGCGCGCCGGATGGCACTTCCGCGGGCTCGCATTTTAACCCCAGCGGCGTTGCGCATGCCGGCCGCGAGGCGGAGAAACGCCACATGGGTGACATGGGAAATGTCACCGCGGATGAGCAAGGCAACATCGCTTTGGATTATGTTGACAAGCACATCAAGCTTGCCACCATCATCGGCCGCGGGATGATCCTGCATGCCAATCCCGACGACTTCACCACGCAACCGACCGGCAACGCCGGCGGCCGCATCGCGTGCGGCGTTATTGGCGTGGGTAAACCGTAGGTTTCAGTTTTTTAAAAACGACAACGGCTCGGCGAAAAAATCGTCGAGCCGTTTTTGTTGCAGGCTATCGCAGCACCAACATCTTTTTGGTGGCTCGCTGTGTTCCGGCCTGCAGTTGGTAGAAATAGACGCCGGCGCGGAGATTTACTGTTTCGAATTTTATGGTATGGGTTCCCGCGTTTAATTTTCCGTCAATCAATGTCGCCACTTCTCGTCCCGCCACATCAAAAACTTTAAGCGCAACCGTTTCCCCTGCTGCCAGTGCGAACCGAATCGTTGTACTCCCGTTATTCTGGTCTCCCCGTCGTTGCGCTGAAAAAGGATTGGGATAATTCTGCCAAAGCGCCAAACTTGTGGGGAGCAAATTGAAATGTTGTTGCTCAACACCAGTCGTTTTTTGCGCCCACGCTGCCACGATTTTCGCTACGCCGGGTTGGTTGAACGGCGGCACACCCCCAATGTAACAAGCAATCTCTCCGCTCGAAAATTTAATCACGGCCGGATCAAGCAATAAACCAACACCGGCCTTGCCATCGGCAAGCAAGAATTGAACTTGCGTGGTATCGAAGACTACACCATCCCCCTCCGTAAAGGCGATCCCGCCGGGCGCTTTCATATTTCGATGATAAATACGAATTTTGCCGTTCGTCAAATACACCGGATGCGGGTCGACGTCGTGATTCCGTAAAATATTTTTTCTGGATTCGGCGCGCCACGTCCAGCCCCAATCGGTAGAGATTGCGGTACGCGTGCCGTTGGTACGATACCAATCGCCGACGTAATAAACGCGCCAAACCGAATCGGCCACTTGCAACGCGGCGGGCACGCTGGCAATCGAATCATCTTCCGCACCCGGCTGATAACGCACGCCGGACTCGCGGCCCCAGTTGATGCCATCGTACGAAATCCAACTCACGAGCCGGCTCTTGTGGCGCTGCGGCGTCGAGGTGCGCAACGGCTCTTCAGCGATATAACGCGAGCGGCCGTCCGGTAAATAAATAAACGCGCCATCTCCTGCTTGTGCGCGCACAAAGTTGGTGAGCGGTGTAAAGGTTCGACCTTGATTGTTCGTAATTGCCTCTCCACGGCCGCCTTGCCCGGCATAACCCAAAATCACGCGCCCATCGTTGGCGATATTGATTCCTGGCACACTTGCCATCGGAATGACTGCGGTCGAATCGAG
>CAYZFF010000704.1:0-1883 GCA_964477305.1 uncultured Cytophagia bacterium | reverse complement strand
TGGCGAACGGCGGCCGCCTCGTCACCTGCGGCGCGACCACGGGTTACCGCGCGGTGACGGATTTGCGTTATCTGTTTTCCCGGAACCTTAAAATCTTCGGCAGCATTATGGGCTCGAAGAGTGAGCTGCTCCGCATTGCTGAATTCTTTAAAGCCGGAAAATTCCGCCCGGTGATCGACCGCGTGTTGCCGCTAACGGAAGCGCGGGAGGCGCATCGCATTCTGGCGAATCGCGAGCAGTTTGGAAAAGTGGTGCTTGAAATTTGAGACAATAAATTGTTATCCGCACAATCAGCTTAATCCGCTTACATTTAAAAACTTTGTTAAACGGATTTAACGGATTAAGCTGATTGTGGTTGATCGGTAGTCGAACATTTTTATTAACCGCAAATATGATCAATAAAATCAGTACCATCACCGTCATCGGCGCCGGCACGATGGGGCGCGGCATTGCGTACGCTTCCTGTCTTGCTGGATACGCCACGCAGCTTTATGATGTCGAAGAAAAAATTTTGCACGCCGCGGTTGAAAACATCACCGGCAGCTTTCGCAAGGCGGTTGACAAGGCGATTCTCCCGCAAGCGACGATGACGCAAGCACTGGCGTGTTTAAAAACCTTCACGGATTTGCCGACTGCTGCGGGCAACGCCGATTTTGTGATCGAAGCCGTGCCCGAAAAAATCGAGATGAAAATCGACTTATTTCGCAAACTCGAGGTCATCGCGCCGGCGCACGCGATTTTTGCGACAAACACCTCGTCGCTCTCCGTCACCGAAATGGCTGGCGCGACCAAACGGCCGGGGCAGGTGATCGGCATGCATTTTTTTAACCCGGTGCCGCTGATGAAGCTCATTGAACTCATTCGCGGCCTGGAGACTTCCGACGCGACGATTGCGGCGACACAGGAAGTTTCGCAAATGATGAAAAAAGAAACCGTGCTGATCAACGAATCGCCCGGTTTCATCACCACGCGCATCAATGCGATGATCGGCAACGAGGCGTTTTACATGCTGCAGGAAGGCGTGGCCAGCGCGCGGGAAATTGACAAAGCGCTGAAGCTCGGCCTCAATCATCCGATGGGGCCGTTCGAACTGGTCGATCTCGTCGGCCTCGACGTGCGGCTGAATATTCTCAATTTTCTCCATCAAACCCTCGGTGAAAAATTCCGGCCTTGCCCATTGCTGGTGAAATATGTGAAGGCCGGGCGGTTCGGAAGGAAAGTTGGAAAGGGAGTTTATGAGTATTCGTAGCGCAGACGTTCAGCCAGGATTACAGCATGAAGATTTCAATTTCCACATTGACAAAGAAGCCGAAGTTTTGTAAGTTTCATGTATGCATTTGACTTTGAAAGGATTCGGAATTTACACGACAATAGGTTGAATTATGAAATACAAAATCATTCTACGGCAATCGGAAGAAGGCTTCAGCGTTTCATGCCCGGCGTTACCTGGCTGTTGGTCGCAAGGTGAGACTGAACAGGAAGCGATTACGAATATTCAAGACGCCATTCAAGAATACCTGGCGGCAATTACCGATTATTTTCAAAACGCCGACGTGCGCGAAATCGAAGTTCCAGCCTAATTATGGCAAAGCTACCCGGTATCAATCATTTGCAAGCCGTCAAGGCGTTAGAGAAAGCTGGACTTCGCATCGTTCGCCAAGGCAAGCATATTGTGATGACGGACGGTGTTCATTTCGTAACAGTTCCTCGCCACAATCCCGTCAATGCGTTCACGATGGCCGGTATCGTTCGCGATGCCGGATTGACAATTGAAGGTTTTAAAAAACTGCTTTGAATTTGATCAATAGTGATAAGGAAAGGAACTCTCATGAAGATTACTGTTGTCGGCGCCGGACATGTCGGCGCGACCACCGCGCTGCGGT
>CAYZFF010000703.1:0-1883 GCA_964477305.1 uncultured Cytophagia bacterium | reverse complement strand
CACGCCATGCCGGCAGATATGCGGCCCAAAGCTTACAAGGAGATTGATATAAAAGACGGCGATATCATTCTAATGTGCAACGGCAAACGCCTCAAAACGCTAAAGGAGCTTGAAGAAGCGTACAACACCACTGCGATCGGCGCCGATTTTAAGTTGGGCGTGAAGCGCGGCGAGGAGCGCATGATTGTGGCCTTTGCCAAAGCCGATCCCAAAGATTTACCGAAAATGCAAATGCAGATGTCAACCACTGCTGGCACGATGCCCGGTGGCGGCACTGTGCGGCGCATGGTTTTCGGCGGCGGTGGCCAAGATGTTGCGCCGCTGCTCGGACTTGGTATCATCGTTGGTAAAAAGGATGAAAGCTTTAAAGTTGTCGGGGTCATGCAGAGCACCGGCAAAGATACGGATTTGAAAGTTGATGACATTGTCGAATCTTTGAACGGCGTGAAGATTACTTCCACGCAACAGCTTTCCGAAATGTACGAGAAACTCGCGGTCGGCGCGAAGCTTGAATTGAAATACAAGCGCGACGGCAAGCCGATGCAAGCGTCATTGACCAAGCCGGAAGCGCCGCAGGGCCGCGTCATGATGCGAGCCAATCAATAACTTGGTGCAACACCAAAAACATTTTAAATTTTGAATTGAGACTTTTTTCGTTGCGGTTCCCTTCTCGTTACAAAATTCAGAAACTCTATGCAAATAAAATATTGCAATCTTACGTTGGCGCTTTTGTTCATTGTTAACTTTGCCGCCATAGCCCAAACGCAGTTGCCCGACACGCCCGCCGGAAAACGCGTCGCTGATTACATGCTCGCTTTTAATTCCGGCGACGAAGCGCGCATGATCGAATTTCAAAAAAACAATATGGCCGCGGCAGCGTTGCAACGACGCACGGACGCCGAACGCCGAGAAATGTACAAACAAATTTACGCCGATCTCGGCACGCTGGAATTGCGCCGCGTCATCGAAGCAAAGCCGGACGCCATCACCGTGTTGTTTTTCAGCAAAAACAAATTGTGGGCGCAATTTAATTTTGCCTTCGAAGCCACGCCGCCGCATAAGCTCACCGGCATTGGCATCGATGAAGTTGATTCCAATGCGCCACCCGAACTCGACCATACGATGTCAAAGCCGACAAACGATACGGAGTTGGCGGCCAGCGTGGGCGCTTATCTCGACAAGCAAACACAGGCCGATGAATTCTCCGGCGTGGTGTTGGTGGCGAAAAATGGCGAGCCGATTTTCCACAAAGCTTATGGATTCGCCAACAAAAATTACAATGCGCCGAATCAGCTTGATACCAAATTCAATCTCGGCTCCATCAACAAAACGTTTACGAAGATTGCGATTGCGCAGCTTGTGGAACAGGGCAAGCTCGCGTTTGATGATCGGCTTGGCAAACATCTTCCGGATTATCCCAATCGCCAAGCCGCGGAAAAAGTGACGATCAGCCAGCTTTTAAACATGAGCTCCGGCATCGGCGATTTCTTTGGTGAGAAATATGTGAACACGCCGAAGGATCAAATCCGCAGCATTAAAGATTATTTGCCGTTGTTTGCGAGTGAGCCGCTTTTATTCGAGCCGGGCACGAGCCGCCGTTATTCCAACGGCGGTTACATCGTGCTGGGCGCGATGATCGAAGCCGTGTCCGGGCAAGATTATTACAGCTACGTGCGCGATTACATTTTCAAACCTGCCGATATGCTGAGTACTGATTCGTATGAGATGGATGCGATCGTGCCCAACCTCGCCACCGGCTACACGCGTCGCGCTTCGAATGATGATCGCGAAGAGGCGGTCCGCCGCAGCAATGTTTACACAGCGCCGGGTCGTGGCAGCTCGGCCGGCGGCGGTTATTCGACCGCAGAAGATTTGCTGAAATT
>CAYZFF010000702.1:0-1895 GCA_964477305.1 uncultured Cytophagia bacterium | reverse complement strand
GGTTTAAAGCCTGTGGATGCCCGATTAAAGCGCTCGGGCATGACGATCACTTGGGAAAATTATTTAATCGACAATCCTTATCGGCTTGATCGGCAAAATCCGTTTACCAAAAACAGTACACGGATTTTGCGGATGAAATGGATAAAATCTTATCGAAAATCACCCGCAAGGGACGAAGACTACTTTTCGGAGCGATGAATGAATTTCGGCTTCATCATTGACAATCGCAAATGCATCGGTTGTCACGCTTGTACTGTCGCTTGCAAAGCGGAGCATGAAGTGCCGCTGGGCGTCAATCGCACGTGGGTGAAGTATATTGAGAAGGGCGAATTTCCCAACACGCGCCGGCTGTTTTCGGTGATGCGCTGCAATCATTGCGACGACGCGCCGTGCATTGAGATTTGTCCGGTGACGGCACTGTTCAAACGCGATGATGGCATTGTGGATTTCGACAAACGCCGCTGCATCGGCTGCAAAGGCTGCATGCAAGCCTGCCCATACGACGCGCTTTATATTGATCCCGACAGCAACACTGCGGCAAAGTGCAACTACTGCGCGCATCGCGTTGATATCGGCCTCGAGCCGGCGTGCGTCAATGTTTGCCCGGAGCACGCCATCATTTCCGGCGATCTCGACAATCCCGCGACTGAAATTTCGCAACTGCTGGCGCGCGAGCAAGTGACCGCGCGCAAAGTCGAAAAAGGCACACGACCGAAACTCTTTTATATCGAAGGCGACGAAGCTTCACTCAAACCAATGGTGACGCCGCAATCTGATCAATACATGTGGAGTTCACAGGTTACCGGCGTCGGGCATTTTGCGAAATACGCTGAAACTCGAATCAGCCAAGCTGATCCCGCGAAGTTAGCAGAAGAGTTGGCGGGTAATGTAAAACGCGAGGCCGAAGCGAGTGACGTGCTCATTCCACGTGGCGGCGATGAGAAGAAAATGTATCAAAAAGCGCTGGAGGTGCTCAAAGAAAATGCGCGCCGCGTTTATGATGCGCCGAATAAAGGCGTGCTGTGGGATTGGAAAGTTTCCGCGTATGTGTGGACCAAAGCAATTGCCGCCGGCGCGTTTCTCGTGCCGTTTCTCGCGCGCGCGCTGAATGTCGCGACAGTTTCGCCCGCAGTGGAATGGTTCGGCTTGGCAACAAGCCTGGTTTTCCTTTTGCTCACAACTTATCTCTTGGTCAAAGATCTCGATCAGCCAAAACGTTTTCTTTATGTCATGCTGCGGCCGCAGTGGAAATCGTGGCTCGTGCGCGGCGGTTATGCGCTGGCCTTTTACGGCGGCACGCTGACTTTATTCGGCGCAAGTTTGCTCTTCGGCTGGCGCGGCATTCGCTTACCGTTGTTGTGGATCAACGCTATTCTCGCGGTGATTACGGCGGTTTACACGGCGTTTCTTTTTGCGCAAGCAAAGGGCCGCGACTTCTGGCAAAGCCCGATGCTGCCGCTGCACATGCTCGTGCATGCGTTCATGGCCGGCGCCGCGGTGTTTGGCTTGCTCGCGTTCGTGGTCGCCGGTGATGAAAATTGGCCAGGCTTTTTACGCACCGTTCTGGCCGCCGGCCTTGGGCTGAATTTGATCGTATTGGTTTCAGAATTAATGACGCCTCATCCCACCGCCGATGCGAAAACCACCGTGCAGATGATTATCGCTGGCCGATTCAGTGCCCTCTTTTGGTTTGGTGTTTTATTGTTGGGAAATGTACTGCCGCTGCTTTTATTGTGGCTCGGCAGTCCGCTGTTTATTATCGGCGGGCTGGTGTTGATCGGCATTTATTGTACCGAGCACATTTGGGTGCGTGCGCCGCAGTTGATCCCGTTGAGCTAAATTTTCATTATTTTGCCGTCGTGACAATTTTAGAAAATCACTATGTTGAATCGATG
>CAYZFF010000701.1:0-1899 GCA_964477305.1 uncultured Cytophagia bacterium | reverse complement strand
TATCGCTGCGCCGGTGAAACCGTATTTTTCATACAAAGCTTCCTGCGTGCCGGATTCGCCGAAACCGCTCATGCCGATGCGCTTTACCGGCACCGGCATTTTTTCGCTTAACAATTCAGCGACGGCGCCGCCAAGGCCGCCGCGAATCGAGTGATCCTCGAGCGTCACCACGTGTCGCGTTTTGCCGGCCCATTGCAAAATCAATTCGTCGTCGAGCGGGCGAATGCAGTGAATATTAATGACGGCAGCATTAATGCCTTGCAGCCGCAACGTCTCGGCAGCCTCGAGGCTCGGTTTCACCAAACCGCCGGTGGCGATTAAAACCACGTCGCTGCCTTCGCGCAACAAATCGCCTTTGCCGAATTGAAAGCGATACGACGCGCTATGCACGTCATCGAGTTTATGCCGCGTCAAACGCAGGTAGGCCGGGCGGTCGTGATGCACCAAAAACTCCACGGCTTGCAGCGTTTCCAATTTATCCGCCGGTTGCAGAATATCGACATTCGGCAAAGAACGCATGAGCGCAATGTCTTCCAACGCCATTTGGCTATACCCATCTTCGCCGATGCCGATACCGGCATGGGTGCCGACCATCCGCACGTTGGCATTGGTGTACGCCGCCGAGAGCCGAATCTGCTCGAAGCGCCCGGCGAGAAAGCAGGCGAAACTGCAAATGAACGGAATTTTGCCGGCCAGCGCCAAACCGGCGCCGACGCCGACTAAATTGCCTTCGGCAATGCCAATATCTAAATGCCGGCCCGGAAATTTTTTTGCAAATGAAAGCGTCATGGTGGATTTCGCTAAATCCGCATCCACGACAATTATATTCGGGTATTTCTCGCCTAAAGTTACCAAGGCTTCACCAAAGGCAGCGCGAGTTGCTGTTGATCCCATGTTGCTGGTTCCTTGTTGCTGGTTGTTGATTGCTGGTCGCTCGTTGCACGTTGCTGGGAATTTTTTTAGCAACCAGCAACTAATATTTCATGGCCTCAATATCCGCCAGCGCTTTTTCGCTTTCCGCTGGAGTGGGCGTTTTGCCGTGCCAATCGACAAGATTGGATTCCATAAAACTGACGCCACGGCCTTTGATCGTGTGTGCCACGATGAATGTCGGCTTGCCGTGAGCGCGGCGGCTCCGATTTAATGCGCCCAAAATTTGTGGATAATTGTGGCCGTCAATTTCTTCAACATTCCAGTTGAACGCCCGCAATTTATCGACGAGCGGTTCGAGATTCATGATCTCATTCGTGAGGCCGTCAATCTGGGCTTTGTTGTAATCGAGAATCACCGTCAAGGTGTCGGCTTTTAAATGCGGCGCCGCCATTAAGGCTTCCCAAATTTGTCCGGCCTGCGTTTCGCCGTCGCCGATCATGCAATAAACGTGAAAGCGATTATTGTCAATTTTGCTCGCGAGCGCCATGCCGAGCGCAATGGATAAACCCTGTCCGAGCGAGCCGGTCGAGGCTTCGATGCCCGGCAAACGGACGCGATCCGGATGGCCCTGCAATGGCGATTCGATTTGGCGCAACGTCATTAATTTTTCCGACGGAAAATAGCCGCATTTCGCCAGCGCGGCATAAACCGCCGGCACGCCGTGGCCTTTGGAGAGAATAAAACGATCACGCTCCGGCCAGTGCGGCTCTTCAGGCCTATGGCGCATTTGTGCAAAATAAAGACAGGTCACAATATCAATCGCCGAAAGTGAGCCGCCGGGATGTCCCGAACCGGCGGCGGTCAACATGCGAATGATGTCGCCGCGCAACTCGCGCGCGATTTCTTGCAGTGTTATGATGTCGGTAATATGTTGCATAATTTTTGGTTACGAGGTTAAGGCGTCGTTGTTAATCTAAATAGTCAATATAGAAATCTTCCGCTATGAAGGCAAGGAAAATAATAAAT
>CAYZFF010000700.1:0-1905 GCA_964477305.1 uncultured Cytophagia bacterium | reverse complement strand
ATGGGAAAAGTAATCATTACCGTCACGTGTGATTGGGATGGCTTGGATTATCCTTTATACACGCCACACAATCCCACCCGGCAGCCGCACTTTCGTTTTGATCGCGGCCTCGAAGCGCTTCAATATTGGCATACGCTTTTTGAGCATCGCATTCCGCTCACGCATTTTATTTGCCCGGTTTATTTTACCCGCAGCCAAGCGCTGGCGGAATATTATGCGGGCCGAATTGCACAATTTCGTAAAAACCGCCACGATGAAATCGGCTTGCATATCCACGGCTGGCTCAGCTTGATGCAAGCTTGCGGCGTTGTTCCCCGCGATCCGCTGCAAGATCATACTCTTCCCGATTGGGGGGCGCGCGCGAGCGACCGTTATGGTTTGAGTGTGCCGTATAAAAATGATGCCGGCGCAGAGCAAATCGATTATGGCCACGGCGTGCCGATTGGCGTGTATCAGCAAGAGGAGATTTTGCAAATGGTGGAAAACAGCCGGGCGTTGCTGGTGCAACATCAACTCCTCGCAGCGCGCGAGGAGTGTCGCAGCTTCCGCTGCGGCGGCTGGATGGCCAACGACGCGGTTTTAACGGCGCTGCAACTCGCGACACCAGCTTTTCAATACGAAGCTTCGGCGGTGGACGCCTCTTTCTTTGCCAAAGACCGCGGGACTTTAAATGCTTGGCTGGCGCAACTTTGGGGCGCAACCCGGCAGGTGGAAAAATCGTATCTCGCGAATAGCATTTTTCTTTCGGCCTATCCAGACGGTATCAACATTTTCGCGCAGTCCAACGAGGTGACCGCAGCACAACCACGAATGCTGCAAAAACTACTCGAGCTTCCCGATACGGCCATTCTGGCGGATTATGTTACCGCCGATTACATGAAAGACCAAATCGACCGCGCGATGGCGCGGGCTTCGGCTCAGGCTGCCGAGGTTTACCTCAGCCTCGGCTTTCATCTCGAATCCGGCGGTGATCCGCGCTTCGGCACACATTTCGGACATATCGAGCGCGTGATTGAAGCCTTGAAGTATGCGGATCAGAAATACCGCACCTCCGGTAGCATTCAATATCTCACAATTGCCGAAGCCGGCCAACACTTCTTGCAGAATAGCACACCTCCCCGCGAGTGACGAATAATCCCGCACGACCCCATCAATCTTGTTCCCGAATACAAGGTTCGCCGTTTTCCATGACTTACGATTTGCCGTGATCGCCCAACAAACTCGTCGAAGTCATCTCCTCGTTACACAATAGCCAGCAGTGGCGGTATATTAAAAAAACTATATTAACTTGCAAAGGCTGGAGCGAAATCAAACCGGTTTATGCAAACACGCTGGACGGTTATTTCACTCATCAAATCTTATCCTCCAAAATTTCCGGTCGCGGCTGCGGAATCACCACTTTGTTGACCAGCAACCCTTTTTTTCGAATGAAATTGGCGCCCGCTTCCACGGCGGCGGTGACGGCAGCCACCTCGCCCGTCATGGTCACATAACCTTTGCCGCCGATGGCCATAGCGAGATGAATTTGCAGCAACTGCACATTCGCGGCTTTCACGGCGGCGTCGGCGGCTTCGATAATTGACGCCACGGAAAACGTTTCGATAATGCCCAACGCCCCGGTCTCGGTAATCACGCGCGTGCCGCTGATCGCGGGGAACACTTCCGGATGGACGTTGGCAATGAGCAAATCATCCACCACCGTATCGCCACCAATCCCCAGTCCCACTTCGATACTGGAAGAGACCGCGGCGGTTTCGCCCGCGATCATCACCATAAACTTGCCCGGACATATCGTGCGGTTGAACACCATCTGCACCGCCGCGGTTTTCAACAGCGCATCAGCCACTTCGTAGCCCTTGGCAATGGAGGTGAGTTCAATTAACCCGATGGCGTTTTGCATGTTTA
>CAYZFF010000699.1:0-1910 GCA_964477305.1 uncultured Cytophagia bacterium | reverse complement strand
TCGCCCGGCAACATGGCCGGCGGCATCACGACGCTGGAAGAAAAATCGCTCGGCGCGATTCAAAAAGGCGGCACGGCGATTGTTTCACAAGTGCTCGATTACGGTGAATCAGCGCAGAAGGGCGGCTTGGCGCTGTTGCAAGCGCCCGGCAATGACGGCGTTTCTACCACTGCACAAGTTGCCAGCGGTGCAACGATGATTCTCTTCACCACCGGACGCGGCACGCCGCTCGGTTTGCCGGTGCCGACCATCAAGATTTCTTCAAACACTTCCATCTCACAAAAGAAGCCGCAATGGATTGATTTCAACGCCGGTGCGCTGCTCGACGGCACGGCGACGATGGATAGCCTCGCGCCGCAATTGCTGGATTTGATCATCAAAGTCGCGTCCGGAGAAACAAAAGCAAAAAATGAAATTCACGGCTATAAAGAAATCGCCATTTGGAAAGAAGGCGTGACGCTGTGAGTAAAATGAAGCGCTTAAAAACCTTTGAACACGAATTACACTGATAACGCGGATGTTCACAGATTTAAAATCGGTGTAAATCCGTGTGATCCGCGTCATCCGCGTTCAAAGCTTTTGGCTTTTAATATTGATGATTTTTCAACCTGTTTCCTTTTATAGATAACTCCTATGACCTTGCCTTTGCTCAACAAAAATTTTATATTATCGCCGCCTTCGGAATCAGCATCTCGCGTCACGTCGGAAATTTTCAATCTTCCCGAAAAAGTTTTGCAATTTGGCGCCGGCGGCTTCTTGCGCGCGTTTGCGGATTTTTTTATTGACAATGCCAATCGCCGGAATATATTTAATGGCCGGATCGTCGTGGTGCAATCGACCGGCGGCAGTCGCGGCAACACGCTGCGCGAGCAAGACGGCCTCTTCACCCTTTGCGTGCAAGGCTTGGAGAACGGAACAGCCGTTGAAACCTACAACTTAATTTCATCGATTAGCCGTGCACTCTCCGCCAACGAAGAATGGCCGCAGGTTCTGCAATGCGCCGAAAATCCCGCGTTGGAGTTGGTGCTCTCCAATACGACGGAAGTCGGCATCGCGTTGGATGAAAGCGATGCTCTCGATCTCAATCCGCCGCGCTCTTTTCCCGGCAAGTTGGCAGCCTTTTTATATGCGCGATTCAAATTCTTTAAAGGCGCCACGAACAAGGGTTTGATCATCATCCCCTGCGAGCTGGTGGATAACAACGGCGATCTCTTGCACGATATTGTTTTTAAACTCGCAAGAAAATGGGGGCTGGGCGCAGCGTTTGTACATTGGCTCGAAACAGCGAATCACTTTTGCAATTCACTGGTTGATCGCATCGTGCCCGGCACGCCCATGAATGAAATTTTGCAGCAGCATTGGCAAAAACTCGGCTACGAAGATCAGTTGTTGACTTCGGCAGAGACCTACAGTCTCTGGGCGATTCAAGGCGACGCCACGATTCGGCAACGACTGACTTTTGCGCAGGCGAATCCGTCGATCATTGTTGCAAATGACATCACGCCGTTTCGCGAGCGCAAAGTGCGGATTCTGAACGGCACGCACACGCTCTCGGTGCCAGCGGCGTTTCTGCTCGGCAATCGAATCGTGCTCGACAACATGAAGCATCCGCTCACGGCGAAATTCATCGAGCGCCTTATTTTCGATGAGATCGTGCCCAGTCTGGAAGTAGATCGCGAATCCGCTACGGCATTTGCGAACGAAGTGCTCGAACGCTGGCGCAATCCGTTTTTGCAACACAAGCTCATTGACATTACTTTGCACTCGACCTCCAAAATGCGCGCGCGCAACGTGCCGACGATATTGCGCTATCATCAAAAAATGAAAAAAACGCCAGCGTTTATCGCCTGCGGTTTTGCGGCCTATCTGCTGTTCATGCGCGGCGTTGAAAAACAGAATGGCAAAATTTT
>CAYZFF010000698.1:0-1912 GCA_964477305.1 uncultured Cytophagia bacterium | reverse complement strand
TCCGCGATCATGCAGCCGCGGCTGATTTCATCGAGCAGACTTACGTGCACGAAGCACGAGGAGCGGCAGCGGACGCGGTCGGGAATGTCGGTGCCGTTGGAGCGGACATAAAAGCCGATTTCACCGCGCGGGGCTTCACTGCGAACGTAACACTCGGCGCCCGCGGGCGGTTTCATGCGGCGCGGAATCGCTTCTTTCACATCGCCCTGTTCGGGACATTGCGGCAGCGCTTGGCGCAAAATTTTGACCGACTCTTCGATCTCGCGCAAGCGCACGAAATAGCGATCAAACGCCGAACCAATCGGGCCGTATTTTCCTTCGCCGACGGGAACGTCGAATTGAAATTGCGGATAAATCGAATACGGCTCATCTTTGCGACAATCCCATTTGATGCCGGAACCGCGCAACACCGGACCGGTCGCGCCGCAGTTGATCGCCACTTCCGGCGGCAAGATGCCGACATCGGCGGTGCGTTTGAGAAAGATGAGATTGCCGGAAAGCAAACGGTTGAATTCTTTCATGTTCCGGTCAAACTCATCGAGAAACGCGAGCGCTTTTTTAAGCCAACCGGAGGGCATATCGCGGCTGAGGCCGCCGATCCAAATATAATTGTACAACAGGCGCGCGCCGGAAATCTCTTCAAACAAATCGAGAATGCGCTCGCGATCGCGGAACGCCCACAAAAACGGCGTCACCGCGCCGACATCGAGGCCGAAGGTGCCGATGGCCATCAAGTGGCTGGCGATGCGCATGAACTCGGCGCAGATAACGCGAATGTATTCGACCTTCTTCGGCAGTTCTTTGAGGCCGAGCAGTTTTTCAACGGCAAGGCAATAGCCGTGATTCATGCTCATCGCCGCAAGATAATCCAGCCGGTCGGTGTAGGGAATGATTTCATTCCAGCCAAGATTTTCGGCATGCTTTTCAAAATTGCGATGCAAGTAACCGACATGCGGCGTGACTTTCTTGACGATTTCGCCATCGAGCACCAACTCCAAACGCAACACGCCGTGTGTCGAAGGATGCTGCGGCCCCATGTTGACGATCATATCATCGCCGGGAAAATTGCCGGACTGCCGCGCTTTGATCAACTCATCATGCCGTTGATCCAACGCCGCGGACGGGTCGAGATCAACCACCATCTCGCCTTCGCCTTCAAAATAGTAGCGCTGTTTTTTAAAAATGTTGCCAAGGGCGCCGAATGTGGACATACGTGATTTCCTTTTGTATTTTTTGTTGAACGCGGATGACGCTGATGACGCAGATTTTCGCGGATTTTGTTTTACGCTTTAATCCGCGATGATCCGTCAAATCCGCGTCATCCGCGTTCGAAGCTTTTTAATGCTGTGCCGGAGCCGAGGCAGCAGCCGGTTCCTTCTTCGGAGTTGCAGCAGCTTTCGCGGCCTTCGCAGCAGCGGCGGCGGCTTCTTCTGCGGCTTGCTCCGCGAGCATCTTGATCGCCAGCGCCGGCTCGTATTTTGAAAAATGATAGATGCCGTTGCTGCGCTCGTAAACCGAGGCCTCAAATTTGTCGGTCATGTACAAACACTCGGTCGGGCACACCGTGGTGCAATCATCGCAGTAGCAGCATTTGAACATATCGATATCGAAGCGCACCACATGCTGGCGAATCGGGTTGCCGGTCGACGTTTTGCCCAGATCTTCGGTGGGCTTCGTTTTCACCGTGTCGATATAAATGCAATTGACCGGGCAAATGCGGGCGCATTTGAAGCAGCCGATACAATCATCGGCATTCATGAATAATTGCTGGCGCGTGCCGGGCGGGAGATTGAATTTCACATGCGGGTATTGCAATGTGGTCGGGCGGCGGAACATATGATTCCAGGTTTCACGCATGCCGATCAGCACGGTGAAAACGCCCTGCCACACATCGGAAAAATATTGGCGCATA
>CAYZFF010000697.1:0-1928 GCA_964477305.1 uncultured Cytophagia bacterium | reverse complement strand
ATGATCCATATTCACAATCTGCAAAAACACTACGGCACGAAAACGATTTTTGAAAATGCCTCGGCGCATGTACCGCCGCAAACGCGCGTCGGGCTGGTCGGCCCGAATGGCGCGGGCAAGACCACGCTGTTTCGCATGCTCACCGGTGCAGAACAGCCGGATGGCGGCAGCATTGTAATTGCGAAAGGGGCGCAACTCGGTTATCTCAAACAAGAAGTGTGGGACAATCCCGACCGCAGCATTCTCGCCGAAACGTTGGCCGGTTTTCCAGAACTGCAAAAGCTCGAACAGGAGTTGAGCGAAATCGAACGGCAAATGGCCGAGGAGCATAGCCAGGAGTTGCTGGAAAAATACGGCCGGCTCCGCCAACGCTTTGAGGCCAAAGGCGGCTATGATCTTGAGCATCAGGCCAAAGCGATTCTCACCGGCATCGGTTTTCGCCCCGACCAATTGGCGCGGCCGCTGCACGAATTTTCCGGCGGCTGGATGATGCGCGTGGCGCTCGCCAAACTGTTGCTCGCCCAGCCGGAAATCTTGTTGCTGGATGAACCGACCAACCATCTCGATCTCGAAACCGTGGTGTGGCTGGAAAATTTTTTGCTCGACTATCCGGGCACCATCGTGCTGACCACGCACGATCAGGTTTTCATGCAGCGCATTGCCAAACGCATTATCGAAATCAGCCGGCGCCAACTGCACACCTATATCGGCAATTTTGAAGATTACGTCGAAGAGAAAGCCGCGCGGCAGGAACAGCTCGAAGCGCAATATCAAAACCAGCAACGGAAAATCGAGCAGACCGAGCGCTTCATTGAACGGTTTCGTTACAAAGCCACCAAAGCGCGGCAGGTGCAGAGCCGCATCAAAATGCTCGATAAAATGGAGAAGGTGGAAGTGACGGCGGAGGCGCGGCGCGCCATGAAGTTTCGCCTGCCACAGCCGCCGCGCTCCGGCAACGAAGTCGTGCAATTGTCCAGAATCACCAAGCGCTATGGCGAGAAAATGGTTTACGATGATTTGGATTTTACGCTGTTGCGCGGCGAGAAGGTCGCACTCGTCGGGCCGAACGGCGCCGGCAAATCGACGCTGATTAAAATCATCGCCGGGGTGACGGAGATTCAAGGCGGCGCGGTGCAATATGGCCATCAAGTGACATTGGATTATTACGCGCAGCATCAATTGGAAATTTTGAACCCCAACGCCACAATTCTGGAAGAGTTGACCGCGGAGACGCCGCATCTGACGCCGGAGCAGCGGCGCACGCTGCTGGGGGCGTTTCTCTTTTCCGGCGACGACGTCTTCAAGCCGATTGCGGTGCTGTCCGGCGGAGAAAAAGCGCGTGTGGCGCTGGCGAAAATGCTCTCGCGGCCCGCCAACCTTCTGGTGATGGACGAGCCGACGAACCATCTCGATATTCTGTCACGGCAAGTGTTGGAAGACGCGCTGGCGGATTATGAAGGCACGCTGATTTTTATCTCGCATGATCGCGCCTTCATCAATTCGATTGCCAATCGCATCGTCGAAGTGCGCGAGGGTAAAATGCGCAGCTTTCCAGGAAGTTACGACGATTATATTTGGAAAAAAGAACAGGAAGCGGCATCACTTGCCGGCCCCGCGGCGGCGGAAGAAAGCAAATCACCAGAAAGTTCGATTTCTAAAAACAAAAAGGAAGACCGGCGGGCGCGCGCCGAGCGGGTGCAAGAACGCTCGCGCAAACTTAAACCTTTGCAGGATCAACTCAAGAAGCTCGAAGGCGAGATCGCCGTTTTAGAACAGGAAAAAGAAGAACTCAATGCCGCGCTCTGCGATCCGGCGGTGATGGCGAATACCGCGCTGTATCCGCAAAAACTGAAGCGCCATCATGAGTTGGAGATGTTGTTGCAGCATCGGTATGAAAGCTGGGGCGAGATCGCGCAGCAATTGGAAGC
>CAYZFF010000696.1:0-1930 GCA_964477305.1 uncultured Cytophagia bacterium | reverse complement strand
GTTTTGAAAGAAAATTTTCCCCGAAGGGGAAAAAATAAGAAAGCCGAGGGCAGCGCCCTCGGAAACCAGGCCAAGCTATATCGATAAGCCCTGAAAGGGCGGTATACATTCACCTATTCCGCCCCGTTCGGGGCTATTACAAAAAACGCGGTTGATATTATCCCAGAGCGTTGCTCTGGGCTGTATTATTTCTCCCCTTCGGGGAGACCAACCGGTTCGTGCTAATAATCGGCTGGTAAAAAGTTAGTGACATTGGACAAGATGTCTGCGCTACCCCCGTCATTGAGGCATTACACCGCGATTCTGCTTTGGTCTACCTTGCAACCGGCTTGCATTTTCCCGCATTCTTTGTTATTATAAAATCATGCCCAATCTCGCTCAATTCGAAGCCGAACTTCGGCGCAAGATCAACGGCGAAGTTTATTTTGACGACGTGACGCGCTATTTGTACAGCACCGACGCGAGTTTGTATCAAATCCAACCGGTCGGCGTCGTCGTCGCGCGCGATAAAAATGACGTCGTGCAATCAATTCGCACCGCGGGAAAATATGGCGTATCGATTTTGCCGCGCGGCGGCGGCACGAGTCTCGCCGGACAAGCCGTCGGGCATTCGTTGGTGATCGATTGCTCGAAATTCATGAACCGCATTATCGAACTCAATCCCGAAGAACGTTGGGTGCGCGTCGAGCCGGGCCTCGTGCGCGACGAGTTGAATCAACAGATCAAACACACCGGCTTGCATTTTGCGCCGGAAACCGCGACGAGCAACCGCGCCAATATCGGCGGCATGATCGGCAACAATTCCTCCGGCACGCGCTCGATTGTTTATGGCAAAACCGTCGATCATGTTTTGGAGGTTCGTGCCATTCTCGCTGATGGGGAGGAAGCGCACTTTCATGAATTGCAGCCAAACGGTTACGAGTCGAAATGCCAACAACAGAATTTCGCAGGTCAAATTTATCGCGAAGTCCGTCGCCTCGTGCGCGAAAATGAAAATGAAATTCGCACCCGTTTTCCCAAAGTCATGCGTCGCGTTGGCGGTTATAATCTGGATGAACTGGTTGATCGCGAAAATTGGAATCTCGCCAAAATTCTCGCCGGCTCCGAAGGAACGTTGGCGTGTATCGTCGAAGCCAAGCTCCAGCTCGAGCCGCTGCCCAAAGCCACTGCGCTGTTGGTGGTTCATTTCTCCGACCTGCTCGAATCGTTGCGCGCCGTCGGATTAATTCTTCAACACCAGCCGGCAGCCGTTGAGTTGCTCGATCAGGTGATCATCGAATTGGCGCATCATAATCTTGATCTCAAAAATCTTTGCGCTTTTATTGCAGGCCAGCCGCAGGCGCTGTTGCTCGTGGAATTTTTCGGCGAGTCCAATGATGAAGTCCGCGCCAAAGTTGCGATAACCGAAGCGAGTTTGCGACACGCCGGTTTGGGCTATGCGTATGTGCAAGCCTTTTCACCGGAAGAGCAGAACCGCATGTGGAACGTGCGCAAGGCCGGTCTCGGAATTTTGCAGAGCATGAAAGGTGACGCCAAGCCCGTTGCATTTATCGAAGACGCGTGCGTGCCAACGGAAGTCATGCCCGATTACATTGCGCAGGTGACTGAAATCGTGAAGCGGCGCGGCCGCGACTTATCGATTTACGGCCACGCCAGCGTTGGGGTTTTGCACGTTCGTCCCGTGCTCAATATGAAAGCGGAAGATGATATAAAAATCCTGCGGCAAATTTCCGAGGAAGTTTTTGAACTGGTTGTCAAATACGGCGGCGCGTGGAGCGGCGAACACGGCGACGGCTTGGTGCGCAGTTATCTGAACGAGAAATTTTTTGGCCCGAAATTGTATCAGGTTTTTGTGGAATTGAAACGCGCGTTCGATCCGCAAAATTTAATGAATCCGGGCAAGATCGTCGCCGCGCCAAGTATCGAAGAG
>CAYZFF010000695.1:0-1946 GCA_964477305.1 uncultured Cytophagia bacterium | reverse complement strand
TTACCTCCAACGGCGGATTCTTTTGCAAGATAAGCTCGACCATCTCCGCGTTTCCTTGAAAAGCCGCCCAATGCAGCGGCGTCGCGTTGTGCTGGCTAAGCGAATCAACCGGCAAACCAATCGTTAACATTAAACGGACAGCGGGCAAGTCGTTGTTGCGCGCGGCGTGAGCGAGTTGGCGGTGCTCCACCTCGCGCAAACGAGCAACAAGATTCGGCTCGGCAGCGAGGAGAGAATTCGTCGTGGCCTCATCCCCAAGCCAGCAAGCCGTGATGAGTTTGATTTCGTCCGGGCTGCGTTCCATGAGAAATTGGAAAACGTGCGCGTGTCCAAAATCTTTGGCGACTTGGTGAGCAGAGACATACCAGCCGAGCGTCCATTGGTAAATCGTTCCACCCGTCTTCCCGCCGATCATCGGGAAATACTCGTTGCTCACGCGCAGGCGAATCGCGTCCGGATCGGCATCGAGATGCTCCCGCACGAGATCAAGATCGCCCAGCGCCGAGGCCATGAGAATATCCGTCTTGCAGCCGCGCGCGATCAGATAACGCGCAATATCTTGGCGCTCGCGTACCATCCATTGCGCTGGCGTGGATTCGTGATCCACATCACGAGCATCAATAGCGGCGCCGTGATCCAACAAATACTTCGCGATTTCGACCGTGCTTGCAAAATGCAGCGGCGTTTGCCCATCGCCGCCGCGCGCATAAACCAATTGGGGATCGGCTGTGACGAGTTCCGTGAGCTTTTCCAGCATGCCCAATCGCGCTGCGGCATGAACATCCACAATCGCGCCGCGCTCAATTGCATAAGCCGCCAACTCGGGACTTGTGGTGTGCAGCAATCCGAATCCACCCGCCCACCAACGGCTCTTGGCGTTGATGTCTGCGCCTGCCGCCAGCAACACGTCAAGCATTGCACGGCTGCGCACAGCGAGAATCGCCGGCGAATCGAAGCCGGCAATCGGCTCATTGATTTTGGCTTTTAATTCGGGATGGCGCTCAAGTAGTTCACGGACACTCGCTGCATCATCTTTGTGAAACGCGGTTTTGATTTTTTCAACAATGTCATTCATTTCGCCATCAGATTTTTTTGCGGAGAAGCGACCTACTTCTGCTTGCGATTGTAGGTCACGAGATAAAGCATCGTGCCCGCGATACTCTTAAAATCTGTAGGATGTTTCGCGCCGGAAAGATCGTAGCAAACGCGGAGCGTGTCACCTTTGAGCTCGTAGATTGCCGGGAACGTCTTGCCGAGGTTCGGTCCATCCGTGCCGGTAATGGTCATGCTCTTGGGCTTGGTGACAGAATCGAGCGTGTAAGTGCCTCTGTCGGGTTGCCCCGCGACGAAAACTTCATATTTACCATTGTCCAGTTTGAGGCTGATGGTCTGCAAGACAGCGTCGGGCATCGGCTTTCCCGCCAACTCAGCTTGGGCGGGCTGCCAGCTTCCCTGAACTGCTGTGGCGTCGTCAATCGAGAGGGTTGATGGGGTAGAGGCCTCTTGCGTGGTTTCTTTAAATGTTTTTGCACATCCCGAAAACAGAATGATAACGATTATCCAACAGAAACCCGCGCACATTTTTTTCATAAAAATTCCTCTTTTGATTATCATGTTTTCCGCCGAACAAGCTTTTTTTCCGTCATAGTTTTCGTTCAAGTGGGCAGCCCCGGAATCTCCACTACCGGCCGGACCTCGACAGTGCCCTTGAGCGCCATGGGAATGCGTTCAGCAATGCCGATGGCCTCGTCGAGATTTTTGGCGTCGATGAGAAAGTAGCCGCCGAGCTGCTCGCGCGTCTCTGCAAACGGGCCATCGGTTACGAACCGTTTGCCGCTGCGCATGCGCACGCTCGTTGCAGCCGACGTCGGGTGTAGCGGGTTGGCAGCCAGATATTTCCCGTTTGAGTTAAGCTCATGCGCGAGTTGGACGGACTCGCCGAAACA
>CAYZFF010000694.1:0-1951 GCA_964477305.1 uncultured Cytophagia bacterium | reverse complement strand
CTTACAAATGACATTGACTTTTTATGCAAAATTGCCGATATTGAATTTGTCTCAATTGCGTATTCATTTTTACTGTTCATGTATCCAACAAGGAAATAGGAGGTTGTTATGGCTTACGAGTATAAACTCACCCCGCGTCCATATTCGGATGATGAAGCAAAAAATCTGCTCAAAAATGTCGTCAGCCCGGAAACGACGGATTGGCATTACAACACGCATCACAAAGGCTATGTCACCGTTCTCAATAATATTGAGAAAGCGCTCGAAACCGCGGATCGTTCCACCGCGAACGGCAACTACAGCCAGATTGGCGAATTGAAACGCCGCTACACGTGGAATCATGCCGGCGCGTTGCTGCACGATGTGTATTGGGAAGTTCTGGGCGGCGACGGCGACGCCGCAAAAGGCGCGGATGTGAAAGCCGCGATTGAAAAAGAGTTCGGCTCGTTCGATAATTGGAAAGCCGATTTCAAAGCGTGCTGCGTTTCCGCCAAATTGAGCGGCTGGGGACTTCTCGTTTATGATGCTTTGTGGAGCAAACGTTTGCTGAATGTTCTGGTGGACGAGCATCATTACGGCGCGATCTGGGGCGGCATTCCACTCATCGCCTGCGACGTGTTCGAACATGCCTACTATCACAAAGACGGCCCCGGCCGCGCGAAGTACATCGACAACTTCATCGGCAATTTGCACTGGGGCCGCGTCAATGCGCGCTATAACAAATTTGCAAAATAGCTCGATGGCGTCATCGGCAAGAAAAGTTTAAACACAAAGCCACGGAGAAAAGCGCGTCAACACAGAGAAAAGATGAGTTTGAAGTTTTACTCTGCGAATCTCCGTGCGCTCTGTTTTTTTTCGTGGTCAAAAAAGATTTTCGATTTAGTCGGTCTTGGGATTTTTGTCTCAAGGCCGATTATTTTATTTAGGAAAACTTGTGCCTCCATCCAAAACGATTCAACGTATCACCCTGATTCCCGGCGACGGCATTGGCCCAGAAGTGAGCCGCGCCGCAGTGAAAGTTATTGATGCGGCGGGTGCCAATTTAGAATGGGAAGAAGTCGCAGCCGGCATCGGTGTTGTGGAAAAATATGGCAAACCGCTGCCCGAGCATGTTCTCGAAAAAATCCGGAAAAATAAAGTTGCGCTCAAAGGGCCGCTGACCACCATCGTCGGCAAAGGTTTTGCAAGTGTCAATGTCGAATTGCGCAAAACGCTTGATCTCTATGCAAATCTGCGCCCAGTACAAAACCTGCCCGGCATTGCCTCGCGTTTCGGCGATATCGATTTGGTCGTCGTGCGGGAGAACACCGAAGATTTGTATTCCGGCCTCGAACAAAAAATCGCGCCCGGCGTCGCGCAGAGTTTGAAAATTATTACCCGCAAAGCTTCGTCGCGTATCGCCAGGTTTGCCTTCGATTACGCTGTCAAACATCGCCGCAAAAAAGTGACGGCCGTGCACAAAGCCAACATTATGAAGGTCAGCGATGGGTTGTTTTTGGAAACGGCAAAAGGGGTGGCGAAGCGGTATCCTAAAATTAAGTATCAGGAAGTTATTATCGATAACCTGTGCATGCAGCTCGTGATGAAGCCGCAACAATACGACGTGCTTGTACTTACAAATTTGTACGGTGATATTGTGTCGGATTTGTGTGCTGGTTTGGTCGGCGGCTTGGGCCTCGTGCCCGGCGCAAATATTGGCGATAAATATGCTGTCTTTGAAGCGGTTCATGGCAGCGCGCCCGACATCGCCGGAAAAGGCATCGCGAATCCGCTGGCGCTCATCTTGTCCGGTATATTGATGTTGGAGCATATCGGCCAATTAAAAACGGCCGATAAAATTCGCCAAGCCGTTCGCCGCGTTACCGAAAAGGGGAACGTTCTGACCCCCGATCTCGGCGGCAAAGCTTCGACGATGGAGTTGGCGGAGGCGATAGTGGCGGAGATGAGATAA
>CAYZFF010000693.1:0-1952 GCA_964477305.1 uncultured Cytophagia bacterium | reverse complement strand
CGTTACGGCGTGCAGATGTGGCTCGTGGTCTGTCGCGAGTACAATGAAGATCCGGTGTTCTTTTCATTAGTATCTGCAACGCAATTCGCGGCGCGGCGGCGCACGATTTATGTGTTCTTTGATCGCGGCGAGAAAGACGGCATGGAGCGGCTCGCGCTTGGTGGCGGCGGGCAAGCCGGACTTTACACGGTATATCGCGATCCCGAAGTGGAGAACCGCGAATTGTGGGGACAGGGACAATGGGCGCTGCTAAAAAAGTTGATTGAAGATCGCCAGCCGAAATCAATTGCCATCAATATTTCGCACACGCACGCTTTTTCCGACGGCCTTTCCGCTGGTGAATATGAACAGCTTGCAGATGCTCTTGGTGCGAAATGGACATCGCGTTTTGTGCGCGCGGAGACTTTGCCGCTGGATTATATTACCATTCGCTTGCCGGAGATGATGCCGGCGTATCGTCAAATGATGGAGATTGCGCATTCACTCATCAAACGCGCGTTTTCTAGCGAAGTCGTGGCGCCCGGCAAAACTACGAATGACGATATTGTGTGGTGGCTGCGGCAACAAGTGAATGACATGGGCCTGGGCACGTGGTTTCATCCGACCGTGCGCGTGCAACGGCAGGGCATGCCGTTCGGCAGCATTCTCAGCGAGCGCGGCGAAACCGTGATCGAGCGCGGCGACGTGTTGCACGTCGATTTCGGCATCACCGCGATGCGGCTCAACACCGATACGCAACACATGGGCTACGTGTTGAAAGCAGGGGAGAAGGACGTTCCCGCGGGAATTAAAAAAGCGCTAGCGAACACGAATCGCATGCAGGATATTTTGTTGGAAAAGATTCATCCCGGTCGCAGCGGCAATGAAGTTCTCGCTGACGCGTTGGCCGCCATAAAAACCTCGGGTATCAATGGTACGATTTACACACATCCCATTGGCGACCACGGCCACGGCGCGGGCCCGCTCATCGGTTTGTGGGATCGCCAACAGGGCGTTCCCGGCCGCGGCGATGTGCCGATTCTGCCGAACATGTGGTTCTCCATCGAGCTTTCCGGCCAAACGGAAATTCCGGAATGGGGCGGACAGGCGCTTTGGGTCGGGCAGGAGGAAGAAGCGTTTGTCGATGCGGAGGGAAAAGTGGGATGGGTTTTGAAACGGCAGACGGAGTATCATTTGGTTAAATGAGACCGGTTGCTTCCAAATTTCACCTGTCATCCCGAAGGGATCTTGTTCATCTCAAGCACTGTGTTTGGAATTAGACAAGTTCCCTTCGGGATGACATGAGGGTGTTACATTGTGATCGGGCTTCCTATTGGAAAAATACGCGGTTACTGATTCACTGATAATTTACAACTGATTACTGACATGCAGCGACTCTCTCGTGATCAACGTGAACAA
This sequence comes from uncultured Cytophagia bacterium, assembly GCA_964477305.1. Taxonomy (GTDB): domain Bacteria; phylum Zhuqueibacterota; class Zhuqueibacteria; order Zhuqueibacterales; family Zhuqueibacteraceae; genus Zhuqueibacter. The sequence continues at coordinate 554 of CAYZFF010000693.1, read as the reverse complement.
CAATCAACTTCACGACCTCGACGCAAAATTTTGCTGATGCTATTCACCATTGTTCTCGTTTACACCGGCTTCGATTTGTTCTGGCGCTTCCATCGCGACCTGCGCGGATTCGATCCCGTTGCCACCGGCAAATTGGAGACCGACATGTGGCGCTCGTATTATGATCGCCGTCCACTCAAGTTGTTCTTTGAATTGACGGAAATGCTGCGCACGCAATATCAGTTTCCGTGGCTGCGCTCGTATCTCGGCGCTTATTATGCCACGAAAGCAGCGTTTGTTTTTAAAGACGGGAAACAGCGGGCAGATTATGAAAAGGCTTTGCCGGCACTTGAATCTTATTTCACCACGATTCATCGCACCGGCGATATTGATTTCAATATCCAAAACGCCGCGAAGCTGGAACTGGAATGGTGGATCGTGCATCGCCAGCGCGAGCGCTACGGCAAAGCCGCGTTGGATACCGCTTGTGCCAATGCGGCGGCGGCGATTTATTTGGTTTCACCGGATTCAACTTTCGAGCATGGAAAATTACGCGCCGATGCGATGGTGATTCG
>CAYZFF010000692.1:0-1977 GCA_964477305.1 uncultured Cytophagia bacterium | reverse complement strand
CTGCGCCGGGAAATCTGCCGCAACCAGTTTTCGAGAAGCACCGAGGCTTTGGCGACCGTGAAGGTCAGCACCAACATCAAAGTTAAATTGAAGGCGCGCGGCAAAGCATCCATGCCAAACATTTTTTTAATCACCTCGCCGGAAATGGGAATGAGAGACAACATCTTCGTCACGAAATGTTGAAAGGTTTGCAAAGTCTCTGTCACACCGATTGCCGTTAGCCACTGTTGAATTTGCTGCGCGGCTGGCGAATGCAACAATTGTTGCGCAGCATGCCAATCAAAATTTTTAAACCCAAACCACAACGCCAAGCCCAGCGCCAAAGCATAACCAGCATAAACCAAAACACGTTTCCCATTAAAAACCGCGGCAGACGCGGGGGCCAACGCCGGTTCGAGGCGCGCTAAAATCTTGGCGCTAAAATCGGCCGGCAGACTGGGCGCAACATCATCTTCCAAAATTGCCAACGTTTGGCGGAAGAGTTGAAAATGCTGCTGGCACGCCTCGCAAATATTCACATGGGCTTGCATTTCCGGCGGCAAGGCCTGTGGCGACTCAAGCCGGTCAAGTTGAATATGAAAAATCTTGCAGTTCATGCGACGAACTCCTCGTGCGAAAACTCACGCAAAACCCGCTCGCGCAACAATGCGCGGGCGCGGAACAGATGCGTCTTGATACTGCCCATTGGCATCTGCATGACCTCAGCGATTTCCTGATACGCGAGATGTTGAATATGATACAAAACCAAAACGGTGCGGTATTTCACCGGTAATTCTTCCATCGCCGCAAAAACGCGGGTTTGTAAATCCTCGTCAGCAAATTCCGCTTCCGGCGACTCAGTAAAAGGCAACTCTTCAATCGGCGTCTGGTCGATATCCTGCGCTTGGAAACGCTTGCGGCTCTCCAATTTATTGAGGCAGGCGTTGACACAGACCCGGTAAATCCATGTCGAAAAGGTGGCATCTTCCCGAAAATTTTCGAGGCCGCGATAGGCGCGCACAAACGTATCTTGCGCGGCTTCTTCGGCGTCTTCACGATTGCCGAGAATCCGCAGGGTGGTGTGATAAATGCGCGCTTTGTAGCGGTCGATCAATTCCACCAACGCGCGTTGATCTCCTGCCCGTATTTTCGCAACCAACTCATGATCGGTTTTCATGCCGCAGCCTGTAATCCTGTCCATTTAGATTCAATAATTAGGACAGGGTAGAAATGGTTTTTGTTTCACGCAAAATTTTTTAGTGACTACTCCAATTTAACCTTAAATCATCGGGTGCATGGAGAACGAACCTATTTAGCTTTTCTCTGTACCGCCTCATTAACTCCGCGACGCCGCGTTTTAAACATTTTCATATTTTTCAAAATTTCTGAAACATAAAAACCATAATGCCGGTCAGAACTTAATGAAAACAACGGAAATCATCAAACGTATTTGGAGAACTCCATATGCATAATTTAGAATTTCTCGCACCGATGACGGTAATGCTGGGGCTGTTTGCGATGGTCGCCTTCATCGTCTATAACAACCAACAGCACAAGCTGCGGATGAAAATGATTGAGAGCGGCGTTACCAATCTCGATCTCACCAAACTGAAAACGCCTTCTGACAATTCTTTGAAGTACGGCTTGGTTTGTGTCGCGCTCGGTATCGCCATTTTTATGGGGTTGGTGTTTGAGCGCTATGTGCCCGATCTTGGCGGCGAGTTTGGGTTCGCTTTGATCCCGATCTTCATCGGCGTCGCGTTGATTGTTTCTGCACTACTCGAGCGTAATCGCGCGAAGAATGATTCGGCCCGCGCTTAGGCTCTTTGCGCCGCACATTATTAAAAACTTTTGCACGGAGTGACAAACATAAGTTTGTCACTCCGTGTTTTAGCAACGTTTTTAACGAAACATTTTTTAATACGCCATCGCCTTCAGCCGCAACCCCAACGTTTCCTCCAAGCCAAACATCAAATTCATATTCTGCACCGCCTGCCC
>CAYZFF010000691.1:0-1987 GCA_964477305.1 uncultured Cytophagia bacterium | reverse complement strand
GCGATCAAAACGTTGCGCTCGAAAGCATCCGCCACGGCGCGAGTGGCTAACTTCAACGGCACATTTAACGCTGGCTTGATGGCAATGCGCAACTGCTCGTGCAGCTGTTGATCTATTGGCGCGCCATTGTTGGCTACAGAAGGATGGCCCCAAATAAAATGAAAGTCTTGAAATTCTTTTGGAAGGAATTTGGCATAAAATCCATCGGTGTGAAATTGCGGAATGGCTGTTGGCATGGACAAAACTTCCTCGGGCAGATGCTGTGGTAGAATCATCTCCTGTTTGGCCTTTAAAGCGGCACGGGCCGCAGCCCGCACGATCGTTTCTAAATCGCGAACGTTACCAGGATGAGAATAACGCAGCAAGGCGTCGCAAACCTCACGGCTGAAACCGACGCTGGCCTTATAATCCTGATTGAACTTTTTCAAAAAAAAATCGGTGAGACGCAGAATATCTTCGCCGCGCTCGCGCAATGGCGGCACAACGATGACGCTGCCCCGTTTTAAACGAAAGAACAAATCTTCGCGAAAAATTTTCCGGCGCGCCAGCTCCGCAAGATCGCCGTTTGTCGCGAACATCAGGCGCACGTCGGCGATTTTTTCTTCGCCTGTGCCGAGTGTGCGATAAACTTTGTGATCCAAAAAACGCAGCAGTATCATCTGCGCCTTCAAACTTAAATTGCCGATCTCATCTAAAAACAACACACCGCCTTCGGCCTCTTCCACCACGCCGCGTTGGCGTTGCGCAGCGCCGGTGAAGGCCCCTTTCGCGTGGCCGAACAACTCAGAAGCGAGAATTTCGTCCGGCGCGGACGAGCAATCTATCGTGATAAATTTGCGTTCGCCCCGGCGGCTCTGGCGATGCAATAGGCGCGCGACCAATTCTTTGCCGACGCCGCTTTCACCGAGAATCAAAACATTTTCATCGTGTGATTTGCTAAAAGCGATTTCCTCTAGCACCGGCTGCATCGCCGGGCTGTTGCCAATCAAATCCGTATAACCTAATTCGCGATCGCGCAAATGCTCAATCTCAAGCTTGAGGTGCTGGCATTCCTGCTGCTGTTCGAGCTTTTTCTTTAAGGGCGCCGCCAATCTCACCGCCAGCTCGCGCAATAGTTCTTGCGTCTTCTGGTTGAATTGTGCTTCGCGTTTGCGATTGTCGAGGTAGATCACGCCAAGTGTGCGACAGCCATCGCGCAAAGGCGCGCAAACAACGGACAAAATATTGTGCCCCCAAACCGTGGCCGAATCCCGAAAACGCTCATCCTGCCGCGCATCGGCGCTGAGCACGATGGCGTTGTTTTTCCGCACCCATGCGAGAATTTTACTGCTTATTTTGCTCTCCCGGCGATCTTCGATGTCCACGCCGTTTTTGCGTGCTTGCAGAAACAGCGTTTCGCCGTTTTCATCATAAAGCTCAATCTGGCCGCGCTCGGCATGGGTGCCTTGAATTACCATATCGAGAATTTTGGGCAAGAGCACGGAGATATCAGAAGTTTCCGATAGCAGTCGATAAATTTGTAAAAGAGTATGATCGAGGTGGGACATCGTGCCTTCCTCCACAATATTTTCTCGGCTATCAACTGTTGATTTACTCTATCTTTAAGGAAATCAATTGAAAGGTGAGTGTTCCAGTGGTGAAATATCTGGAGAGCTCAAACACAAAAAATTAAACCACACCTATCTATATAACAAGGCCGAAACACATGGAGGGATTTTTATTCGCTGGCTGATAACCGCTTGTGCGCACCGTTGAATGACGCAAAATATTTTGACACGTAATAATTCCGCCACGTTGGAACAAGTCGCAATTGCGGCAGCTTTTAACGGCGAAAACCTCAATATCACGACGTTGCGGTGATAAATAACCAGTCGCATCTATTTCTGCGCTGGCTCGACAAAAGCTTGCGACCATTGAAAATTTTATTCGTTGGTGGTGCTGGAGAGAAAGATTACAGTAGAAAACTTTTGTGATAATCTTGCGTCAT
>CAYZFF010000690.1:0-1999 GCA_964477305.1 uncultured Cytophagia bacterium | reverse complement strand
CGCACACTGAACATAAATTTCTCCGGCATCGTGCCGGGCATCGTCACCATCGCCAGCTCGCCTTCCCAGGTTTTAAAGAACCAGCCTTTGTTCGAAAATTTTTGCACATACCCAGCGCGTTCGCCGCTGGAGTAGCTCCACGTCAGCGCCAGCCAGGTGTAACCCGCGAACAGTAATACCGGCGTGACGAGAAAAACGCCGAGCCAGCGCAGTTTGCGGGATTTTTTCGGTTTCGTTTCCATTGTCTCTCCTCCTCAGTTATGCTCTAATCATGTTTTGTAATCACGGCCCCTTGTGGGCCGTTGCTGAAATCGGGGTTGCAACCCTGCCCCACAAGGGAGCAGGACTACGAAATCTTCAATTCGAAATTGGTTCGCTCTCAAAGTCAAATTCAAACTCAAATTCTTGCGGTGCAGCAAACGCAGTGATTTGGCCGGTTTTTAGAAAATCGAATATTCCACTAAAATCATTTTTCAGCGGCACCACCGGTACGCCGAGTTTTTCCTGCAGCTCGCTCAGTTTCCAATCGTCGAGAAAAACCTGCTTATCGTTCAAACAACTTTTGGGCAGAAACACCGCCGCGCCGAGATCGCGTTTTTGCAGCGCGGCAAAAATATCCTGGCCCGTGAGCAGACCGGAGACATGAATGCTTTCGCCGTAAAACTGGTTGGCAATAACAACGAACTCGGGTGAAAAGTTTTTGATTTGTTGCAAGCGCGGCAAAATATGTTCAGCAATGAACCCGCCGGCCAGCGTCGCGCTCACCAGCGTGACTTTCGTGGGTTTCGACAGGCGTTTGGGCAGGCGCTTCATCTGTCGCGTGTGAAAATCATCGACCAGATCGCGCAACATGCCAACGCCGTTTTCCATTTGCTCGAAGGCATCGTAGCGGCTGGCGGGCGGTATCGGCTCACCGGCCATGATGTAGAATTCATCCGACGGATAAACAAAATACATCCCGAGGCGTTGGCGAAATTCCGCCGCGTAGTCGTCGGCGATGCGCAGAAAATTTTTGGCATACGCTTTCGTCACCGGCTTGATGGCGGTGAGGCCCTCGCGGTGGCGGGTTAACCCGACGGGCACGACGGCAACGCTGCGTAGATGCGGATAATAACGCACCAAATCGTCGAGCGTACGGCGCAAGACTTCGCCGTCATTGAGTTCCGGACAGAGCACGATTTGCGTGTGCAGCTCGATGCCGTTTTGCGTGAGGTAATCGAATTTATCCAACAAGCGATCATCGAATTTGATGCCGAGCAAATACTTCCGCATTTCCGGCTCGGTGGCGTGAACGGAGATGAACAGCGGGGTGAGGCGCTGGCGCACGATGCGCTCCAAGTCGGCGCGGGACATGTTGCTGAGGGTGACGTAATGGCCGGAGAGAAACGAGAGCCGAAAATCTTCGTCGCGAAAATACATCGTCGACCGCATGCTTTGCGGGTTTTGATCGACAAAACAAAAAATGCAGTCATTGCCACAGCGGCGGATTTTCAGCGGCTCAAAGTTGAGGCCGAGGCTGTCGTCCGTGTCTTTTTCAATTTCGAAAATAATTTGCTCGTTCCCGCGCCGGACTTCCATTTCGATGGCTTCCTCGGCGGTGAGAAAGCGATAGTCGATAATATCCCGCACGGGGGCGCCATTGATGCTTAAAACTTCGTCGCCAGGTTGCAGGCCGCATTCGAGGCCGGTGCTGGCCTGGTCAATGGTGATGATTTTCACAACAATCTTTCAGATTTGACGCTGTATATAATGAAATTGTCCCCCAAAGGCTTGATCAGCTCAATCCGTTAAATCCGTTTACCTAAAAAACTGCGTACGCGGATTGAGCAGATTTAACGGATCAATGTTTTATTCCTCCTAAAAACACAAAGCGCCCACCGATCGGCCTTTGGATACCTCATTCAAGGCAATCGGGGAGCGCTAAAATATACGAATTTAAATAGTTGCAGTCAATTCAATTTTCTGGGAAACAAAGAACATGGGAACTTCGGACCCACTT
>CAYZFF010000689.1:0-2008 GCA_964477305.1 uncultured Cytophagia bacterium | reverse complement strand
CGCGATTGTAAAGATGGTACCTCCCGCCGGTGAGAAATTGCATGCGCCGGTTCATCGCGCCCTCCTTGGTAGCGTGAGTGAAGTCGGACTTGGGCACAGAGATTTTCAAATTTAGCCGACGTTCGCAGCCCAAGTCCGACTTCGCGTTTTCCCTTAAAAAAATTTCCCAAAGGGGCTTCGCCCCTCTGGACTCCCCAGAGTCCATCGTTTCAGAGTAACAGAGTCCAGAGCGACAGCGTTCAGAGCTTCAAAAGCTTAATGGGCGCGACGACCAACCGACAACCGCTGAGGTCAAGCCTGTAGTTCGGATAGTTCCAGCGGCGCAGGGCGCAACGCACGCCGCTGGCACCATGAAAGAATGAGCCGCCGCGAACAACCCGGCCAACATCGTCCGACGCCTCAAGTTTTTCGCGACCATCGTTCGGATCATACGGATATTCTTTTCCCCACAAGCTGTGTGTCCATTCCCACACGTTGCCGCTCATTTCTTCGCAGCCGTACGGGCTGGCACCATTGGGAAAACAGCCGGCCGCATTCGTGGCGCCGATCTTCGTTTCAGTGTAATTGGCGCGGTTCGAATCAGCCTCGTCGCCCCACGGATAGCGGCGCTGCGGATTTTCATTTTTCACCGGCGGTTCGATAGTATAATGTTTCGCCATGATTTTGTCCGCTTCGGCAAGCTCATTGAACGAAATGATTCTCGGCGAAGACAAAATTTCCTCGCCGCCGCGCGCGGCTTTTTCCCACTCGGCTTCGGAAGGCAAATCGATTTTAATATTTTCGCTCAACCATTTTTTCTCATGACCCACATTGGTGAGCCAGCGCGTGAACGCCAGCATCTCGTACCACGTGATGACCACCACCGGATGATTCGGCAAATTGACCGGCGCGCCGAAATCAACCGGTAGTGTTCGCCAGTTATCGCCTTCCCAATTTATTACTTCACCATCTTGCCAATACTTTGCCGCTTTCGCTTCCGGCCAATAGCGTTCGATTTTGTAGCCGCCGGCTTGCACAAATGCCGCAAACTGCGCGTTGGTCACCGGATAGCGCGCCATCCAGAAATCATAATTTAAATGTTCGTTGCGATGCAGTTCTTTTTTTTCGCCCATCCAAAACGGCCCGGCGGGCACGAGGCAAAATTGCATTTTGTCGATCGTCATCACTTCTTCGCGCGGATCGCCGAGGCGCGCCAGCGAGTTGCCGGCGAGCGCCCGCTCAGTGGCGGGGAAGTCGCTGCGGCGTAAAATCTGCACAAGGCCTTGCTGGACGCGCGTTTTTTTGTCGCGGTTGCGCTCGCTGATTTGATTGAGATCGGCAATTTCCACCAGCGCCTGCCCGGCGAGATGCGCGCCCCAAATTTCCGGCAGCGCACTGGCCGGCGTGATATCGCGGTAGCAAAGTGCATCCACCAGATTCCAGGCCGCGGAAGCGGTGCCGCGGCTGGCTTTCGCGCCGGCCAGCAACGCCACTTCGCGCCAACGGTTGGGATCGGCCTGCGCCAACTCAGCGAGTTGATCAGGATAATCGTGGTCGGTCAAATAACACGCGGCCAAATATTCCTGAAAGGTGCGATGCGGAAACGTGTACACTTCCACGCCGCGCGGCAACAGCAGTCCGGCGCGCTCGCTGAGATATTTGATCAACAGCGCCGGTTTGACGTCCGGATTATTGCTGAGGCGCATCAGGCCGGCGATCAATTTATCTTCCGGCACGTCCGCGGTGCCCGCCAAATCCGGCTGGCCGCGATGCGCTGCAAACGCCAGCGCGTTCAGCAGCTCGCGCACTTTTTGGCGATCTACCTTCAGCCATTCAGCCAGGCTCGGCTGCTCGACGCGGGTTTGGCCGGAGGCTTCGCGCACCGTCTTGGGGCGCTCCCACCAATCGAGCAGCAAATCCACGGTGTCGTTATACAACTCCTCACGTTTCTCCGGCAGGCTTCCACCGCGCCAGGCATGCAGGCTCGCCATCAGTGTCAGCAGCAGTGGCCGCTCGGCGAGCGCAGTCA
>CAYZFF010000688.1:0-2014 GCA_964477305.1 uncultured Cytophagia bacterium | reverse complement strand
ACATTTCTTTCTTTCGCATAACGAATCGCCTCCTCGCGCGAGCGAATGTTCCATTCACGCCACGGCGCAATCACGCGCAACTTGGGATTGAGCGCTTTGTACGTTAATTCGAAACGCACCTGATCGTTGCCTTTGCCGGTGCAGCCGTGCGACACCGCATCCGCGCCCTCTTTTTCCGCCGCCAAAACTTGATGCTTGGCGATGATGGGCCGCGCGAAGGAGGTGCCGAGCAAATATTGGCCTTCATAAATCGCGTGCGCTTTCAGAGTCGGGTAAATGTACTCGCGAATAAATTCTTCGCGCAGATCATCGACATACACTTTGCTGGCGCCGGTTTTCAGCGCTTTTTCTTTCAGCTCTTCCATATTATCGCCCTGCCCGATATCGGCGGTGTACGCGATCACCTCACATTTATAATTCTCCCGCAGCCACGGGATGATAATCGACGTATCGAGACCGCCGGAATAGGCGAGCACAACTTTGCGAACGTGTTTGTCCATCTTGGTGAATCCTTTCCTGATAAATTTACGTTTTACGAATTACGTTTTTTTTTATTCTTTGGCCGGATGGTTGGCAAGCTCAATCAGCTCTGCAACTTCTTGAATTAAAACTTGCAGGTTGGGTTCGTTAAAACTTATATGGGGCGCTGGAATCCGATGATGCTTGATATCGGGCGGGACGTGCTTATGGTGAGGAAAAGACGAAACAAGATCGGGATCATTGGGATGCGGTTGCGCATCATACCAGGCTATCTTCTCATTATTGTGCCATAATTCATAGCCGTAATCTTCAATCCTGACCAAGTCGTTATCATAACTCACCCGCTCTTTGAGTGAAATACGATAGCCTTGCTTGAAAACAAGCTCACCCGTCAGTGCGGCAGTCCGCTTGCCGCGCCGGATAACAACAAGGGTGGATTGTTGAATGCTCGGGAACTGCTGCTTGAGAGTATAGATAAACTCTTCGTAGTCACGAAGCGACTGCAATGGATTCATGGCGCGCGGTTTTCCCGATCACATGAGCCAACGTCTGCGAATTTTCTCGCAACATCTGAATAGCATGACGATACTGCTCCTGGCGACGGAGAAAAATTTTGTATACACCAGCCCAATCGGCCCAATCTAACACCCAACTATCGTCTTCGGGCTCCTCGCCGCTGGTGTAGGCCTCGAAGAAAGTCTCTGAGAGGACGCCGTATTTGCGTTCAAAATTTCCCAAATCTTCTTTGAGGGCATGAATGTCAGCGATGATTTCTTGCAATGTCATGGCAGCAATCCTGAGTGAAGATTTTTTTCAATCAACCTTCTATGGTAATAAAAATTTATGAAAAGAGCAAAGATTTTCATTAGTCGGTGGACGCCTCTTTCCTGTAATACTCAATTCATGATCGAGATCAGCGGTTTCCCCGTCAGCGCCTGCGCCAAAAGGCCGAAACAAACGCCGGCATAAATGATCGCGAATAACGCCGTGAAAGCCACGGCATGTGATCCGATAAAATTCAGCCGGTCGCGATATTTGAACAGCAACCAGCCGATGAGCGGGATGATCTGAAGCGCGTGCAAACCCAGCGCGTGGGCGATGCGCAAATCGCCGCCGGTCGTGCTCCAGTTCACGATCGGCAAACCGGGGCCGCCGTCAGGCACGCCGACGCTGTGCGCTTGGCGCGCGATCATCATCTGCCCTTGAAAAGCGAAAATTAAAAATATGAGAAATCCCAAACGGATGCCCCATAAATACGAGTTCGGAATCAGCGGCTTTTTCACCAGAAATAAAGCGAAGGCCCAGACATCAAACAGCAGATTGAGGTAAATCAGCATCCCCATCATTGAGAAGACGATCATGTTGTACGATGTTGAAAAATTGAAATGCGATTGCACGCCGCGCGCCGCTTGGCTATAGAGCAAAACCATTTCGATGAACATTAAAATTGTCACGCTGTAGCTGATGATCTTGAAGGATCGCCGGCTGTCGCGCACGTCATGAAGAAACCAGGCCAGCGTCCACAAATAGGCCG
>CAYZFF010000687.1:0-2016 GCA_964477305.1 uncultured Cytophagia bacterium | reverse complement strand
AAAGAATGAGCGAAACCAACTTGCCAATCATCGCATTCAAATCCCCCAAAGCGTGGGCGAGTTGGTTGGCCAAAAATCATAAGAAATCGAGCGGCCTGTGGCTGCGGCTGTTCAAAAAGGATTCAGGGGTTGCCTCGGTGACTTATGCCGAGGCTTTGGATGAAGCCTTGTGCTACGGTTGGATAGACGGCCAACTCGACAAGTACGACGAAAAATCTTGGCTACGCAAATTTACGCCGCGCCGGCCTAAAAGCGTCTGGTCCAAGAGAAATATCGCACACATCGACCGCTTGACACAGGCCGGTAAAATGAAACCCTCGGGCCGCAAAGAAGTAGAAGCGGCAAAGGCCGACGGCCGGTGGAAAAGAGCATACGATTCACCCAGCGCGATGCAGGTTCCCGCGGACTTTCTTAAAGCGCTTTCGCAGGATAAAAAAGCGCAAGCATTTTTTGCAACGCTAAACAAAGCCAATACGTATGCGATTGCCTGGCGGCTGCAAACTGCAAAAAGGCCGGAAACCAGAGCCAAGCGCATGCGGGCAATTCTTGCGAGATTAAAAAAAGGCGAGAAATTCCATTGACCACAAAAAATAAAATGCTAAACTAAAATATAGCAGAACTCATTAACCCCAAAGGAGAAATCGATGAGCAGTGTACGAGTTTTAGTCGGCACCAAAAAGGGCGCGTTCGTCATCACTGCGGATGGCAAACGTGAAAAGTGGGAGGTCAGTGGCCCCCACTTTGCGGGCTGGGAAATTTATCATCTAAAAGCCTCGCCCGTTGATCCGAATCGAATCTACACTTCGCAGACCAGCGGCTGGTTTGGGCAAATCATTCAGCGCTCCAGCGATGGCGGCAAAACGTGGGAACAGCCCGGTACGCCTCCCGGCGAACCGACCACCACGCCCGAGGGCATGCCCAAGGGGGAGAGCAACAAATTTGCTTACGACACCGCAGCGGCGCCTCTCACGACGCACCAGTGGTACGACGGCACACAACATCCGTGGGAGTTCAAACGCGTCTGGCATCTCGAGCCGTCGTTGAGCGATCCCGATATGGTTTACGCCGGTGTGGAAGACGCGGCGATGTTTCGTACCACCGATGGCGGGCAAACCTGGCACGAGCTTGCAGGATTGCGCGGTCACGGCACCGGCGCCCAATGGGCCCCGGGCGCCGGTGGCATGGGCGCGCACACCATTGTAATTGATCCGACGAATCACAATCGCCTCTATACTGCCATCTCCGCCGCCGGGGTGTTTCGCACCGATGATGCAGGCAAAACCTGGCGTCCCATGAATCGCGGCTTGAAATCGCAATACATTCCCGACCCCAATGTCGAGGTCGGGTTCTGCGTGCATCGCATCGCCATGAACCGGATGCGCCCCCATGTGCTCTTCATGCAATTGCATTGGAACGTGATGCGCAGCGACGATGCCGGAGAATCGTGGCAACTCATCAGCGGAAATTTGCCGAGTGATTTCGGCTTTCCGATTGACGTGCATGCACATGAACCAAACACGGTTTATGTGATCCCGATCAAAAGCGATTCGGAGCATTATCCGCCCGAGGGCAAGCTGCGGGTGTATCGCAGCCGCACGGGCGGCAACGAATGGGAAGCACTCACCCAAGGTTTGCCGCAACAGAATTGTTACGTTAACATTTTTCGTGACGCGATGGCAGTTGACTCGCTCGATAAGTGCGGTGTCTATTTCGGCACAACCGGTGGGCAAGTGTATTGCTCAGCCGACGCCGGAGATCATTGGGCGCCGATTGTCCGCGATCTTCCGGCCGTGCTTTCCGTGGAAGTGCAGACACTGCCGTAACGAAAACCCAACTCGCAAGCCTGAAGAATTCATCACTCGAAAGGCACGAAGACGCAAAGTTTTGGCTCACGGGAATGAGCTTTTACAGAAGTAAAATTAAAATTCCGCGGGCTGGTTCGATTTCCGTGAGCCATTCATTTTTTGTGCAATTGAACTTACAGCGTTTTCTAAATGAGTGAAGATGTCATTCCGA
>CAYZFF010000686.1:0-2022 GCA_964477305.1 uncultured Cytophagia bacterium | reverse complement strand
TTACTGGGATTTCCGGGTCGTAACAGGTTTGCAGGACTTTGACAATCTCGTTCTTGAGATCGGGTTTGACGTTATCGGTTTCCATAAAATTTTTCTAACATCAGTGTAAGTTAAAGAAACCACCGAGACACGAAGGCAGAAAGTTAAGCAGATGATCTTCGTGTTTGGGTGTCTTGGTGATAAATGGATTTTTGCAAGCCATGATCGCAGCCGTTATTCCGTTGAGACGGTCGCGCCTGCATTTTTTAACGCTGCGAGCATCGTATGCCAGGCCAAACCGGCGCATTTAACGCGCAGCGGAAATTCCCGCACGCCGGCGAAAATCGCCAGCTTTCCCAGTTCCTCGGGATCAGCCGCTTCCGAATCACCGGTAATGAGTTTCTGGAATTTCTTAAAAAGCTGTTCGGCTTCAGCGATTGACTTGCCTTTTAGCACCGTCGTCATCACCGAGGCGGAAGATTTAGAAATGGCGCAGCCCGAGCCTTGAAAACTTATATTTTGAATGACGCCGTCGTTCACTTGCAAATATAAATCGATGCGGTCACCGCAAAGCGGATTATAACCTTCCGCCGTGCGGTTCGCCGGTTCGAGTTTGCCAAAGTTTTTTGGATTTTTATTATGATCCAAAATCACTTGCTGGTATAATTCGCGCAGCTCGTCCATCAGCTCATCAGGTTGATAACATTATGCAGGCCTTTGACCAAAAGATCAATTTCGGCTTTGGTATTATAAAATGCCAGCGAAGCCCGCGAAGTGGCCGGCACCTTGAATCGCTCCATCACGGGTTGCGTGCAATGGTGGCCGGTTCGTACGGCAATGCCGTCGCGATCCAAAATCGTCCCGACATCGTGGGGATGAATTCCTTCAAGAACAAATGAAATAACGGCGGCTTTCTCTTGCGCCGTCCCGATGATTCTGAGCGTCTTGATGGCCGATAACGCCGCGGTCGCATAATTTAGCAACTCGTGTTCATACGCGGCAATGTTCTCATACCCGACGCCGGCCATGTACTCCAGCGCTTTGCCCAGGCCGATAACGCCGGCAATATCCGGCGTGCCGGCTTCGAAGCGATGGGGCAGATCATTGTAAATCGTTTTTTCAAAGGTGACGGATTTGATCATATCGCCGCCGCCTTGATACGGCGGCATCTTCTCTAAAATCGCCTCTTTCGCATAGAGCACGCCCACGCCGGTCGGCCCAAAAGCCTTGTGGCTGGAAAAAACAAAAAAGTCGCAGCCGAGTTTTTTAACATCGATCTTGCCGTGCGGCACGGCCTGCGCGCCATCCACCAGCACCGGCACATTTTTATCATGGGCCAAATCAATGAGGCGCTTGATGGGATTGATCGTGCCCAATGAATTGGACGTATGCGCGACGGCGACTAATTTCGTTTTGGAGTTGAGCAGCTTCTCAAATTCTTCTACGCTCAACTCGCCGTCATCATTGATCGGGATGACACGCAACTTCGCGCCGGCCTCTTCACAGAGCATTTGCCACGGCACGATGTTGGAGTGATGCTCCATCGCCGAGATGATGATCTCGTCGCCGGCCTTGACGTTCTTTCTTCCGTAAGAAGAAGCGACCAGATTGATTCCCTCGGTAGTGCCGCGAACAAAAATAATTTCTTTGATCGAGCTCGCGTTAATCGCATCTTTAATTCTCACGCGTGTGCCTTCGTAGGCATTGGTCGCGATCTCGCTCAAATAATAAACCCCGCGATGCACGTTGGCGTTTTGCGCCTGATAATAATTGTTGAGCGCCTCGATCACCACGCGCGGCTTTTGCGAAGTCGCAGCGCTATCGAGGTATACCAGCGGCTTGCCGCGCACTTTCTGCTGCAAGATGGGAAAGTCGGCGCGGATTTTTTCAATATCCAAAGGCATGATTTTTTCCTACGGCTGATTCGCCGTCAATCAAACAAGCTCAAAACAATTCATTTTTGAAATTGTCACCCCGAGCGAAGTCGAGGGGCATGGTTCGACTCCGCTCACCATGACAAATTAATATACGCTCACCATGACA
>CAYZFF010000685.1:0-2023 GCA_964477305.1 uncultured Cytophagia bacterium | reverse complement strand
TTCGATCCCAACTTTTGCATGTACGCCACCAAGGCAATCGCCTCTTGAGTCGGTTGGCCGGCTTTATCAAACAGCCAGGTATAAGCCGGCATAATCGAGCCGGGCGAGGTACTGCGCGGATCGCGGAAGTGATTGAGATGCCAGGTGTTGTCGTACTTGCCGCCGACGCGCGCCAAATCCGGGCCGATGCGGCGCGTGCCGAGCAGATGCGGCTTGTCAAACACATATTCGCCGGGCTGCGAGGGCGGCGCTTGAATCAACGCGCGAATGCCGAAACGCTTGAAGGTTTCTTCTTCGCCCATGCCGTAGCGTTTGGTTTCGGAAAGAATGTTGCGCACTTGCTGCGTGTGGCAATACCAGCAGCCTTCGCTTTGGTAAATTTCTTTGCCGCGCAATTCCAAATCAGTGTAAGCTTTGGCGTCACTGGTCGGGGTATAAAGCTTTTCATCCATCAGCGGCACGATCATCGTAAAATATGTGCCCAAGGCCATAAATGCCGCAACGCCCAGCACTAACAGAACAGCTTTTGATTCGAATTTCATTATCATGCTCCTTGTTGATTTCGCAATGAAAAAGTTTTTACGCGACCGCCAGCTTTGCGCCACTACCTTTCACGGTTTTGAAAACATTGTAGGCGAAAAGAATTTGTCCGATGACCATCAGAATCGCGGAGAGCATGCGCACGACGTAGTAGGGTTGCATCGTTTTCACGGTGTCTAAAAACGCGATGGTATGATCCATCCATTGCAGGCCCTGCAAAAAGCCGCCGATCCACAGACTCACGGAAAAGCCGAGAAAGCCGACGAAGGAAAACCAGAAGTGCCACTCGCCAAGCTTGTCGGAGAACAGCGGACGATTCAAAATGCGCGGCAACGCATAGTAAATGCCGGCCATCGCAAAAAACGAAAACGCGCCGAACACTGCCATGTGCGCGTGGCCGGGAATCCAATCGGTTTTGCTGACGATTTGATTGACGCTGCGCAACGAATGCATCGGGCCTTGAAAACACGTGAGCAAATAGAAGACGGTGCCGGAGAGCAGAAATTTCACGACGTAATCGCCCTGTGCCCATTTGCCGCGCAGCGTGCCAAAGAAATTCGCAATTACCGTCCACACCGGAATGAGCAGCGAGACGCTGAAGAGGATCGCCACGGTTTGCAGCCACGTGGGCAGCGGGCCAAAAATCACGTGATGCGCGCCCGTCCAAATGTACAGCAGCGCAATCGTCCAAAAACCGATGATGGACATTTTGTGGCTGTACAGCGGATTGCCGGTGGCTTTGGGAATAAAATAATACGCCATCGCCACGCCCATCGGCGTGAAAATGAGGCCGACCGCATTGTGGCCGAACCACCAGTTGACGTTTGCATCGTTCACGCCGGAGTAAACCGGCAGATTGCCGACGATCCACAAGATCGCCGTCCACAAAATCGCGCCCATCAAATACCAGAAGCTCACGTACATTTGCTCGTAGGTGCGTTGCGCGATGGTGCCGAAAATGTTCACAGCGAACATAACCCACGCAATGGTGACGAGAATATCGAGCGCCATATTCAACTCAAGATACTCACGGGCTTGCGTGCTCCCGGAAGCAAGCGTTATCACCGCGCCGAGAATAATAAAAACCCACAGCCAATGCGTAACAACGCCAAGTTTTTCGCTAAAAAGTTTGGCGCCGCAGAGCCGAGGCACGACGTAATAGGCCAGGCCCATATTCGCCGCGAGTAACCAGCCGAAGAGCACGCCGTTGGTGTGAATGGCGCGGATGCGGCCAAAGCTCAGGGCGCCGATACCGCCGAGAAATTCCGGCGCAATGAATTTGATTG
The DNA here is from genome assembly GCA_964477305.1 of uncultured Cytophagia bacterium. GTDB lineage: Bacteria > Zhuqueibacterota > Zhuqueibacteria > Zhuqueibacterales > Zhuqueibacteraceae > Zhuqueibacter. The sequence goes on along the minus strand of CAYZFF010000685.1, from coordinate 197 downwards.
CCATGATCAGGCCGACTAAAATCGTCACCAGAAAAAAAGTGATCGCCGTGTAAATAAACATGCGGGCACTGGTGTCCTCGTGCACAATTTTGCCGGCCACTGCCGATGATGCCATGTTTTCACTCCCTTCTTCTCAGTTAATTTGCTTGTAACAATAACCTGAATACTGAACACCGAAAATTACTTTCCAACCGCCA
>CAYZFF010000684.1:0-2043 GCA_964477305.1 uncultured Cytophagia bacterium | reverse complement strand
CGAAATTTTCGTTGCCGCGCCAGCAGCGCCGGGAGAATGCATTGTTTGCCTTCGAGAATTTCCATGATGAAGAAAACATAGCGCCCGCTTTGCATAAAAGCAAGCGGTTTGTTGCCGAAAAACGCTGTTGACATTGGCGTGATTTTTTGCGATATTTGTTCTGTTAAATTTTTTATCTGCAATAGCGAATAGTTAGAACCCATTTTGACAGAGGTATGAACGATGATTGCTACCCAATACAACAAAACCGAATTGGCAGGAATATTGGACCAACTGCCGGATGAACAAGTCGCCGAAATCATCGATTTTGGGAGATATCTTTTGACCAAATATGCCAAACAATCAAATTCACAAATCGATGCTAGCGCCTTATTGCTCCAGCAGAATGCCTTAAATAGAATTTGGGATGACCCCGAGGAAGACGTCTATGAATTATGAGCGTGGCGACATCGTGATCGTCCCATTTCCTTTTGTGACCATTTCCGGTGTTCAACAAAAGGCGCGGCCAGCGCTGGTCATTTCTGATCATTCCATACCACGACGATTTGACGACGTGATCTTGGTTGGAATCACGACCAAAAGAATCGATGAGGTCGAAGCGACTGAATACTTGATTCGGGACGGGACACCAGAATTTGCTGCGTCGGGTCTCGCCAAATCTTCTGTTGTGAGAAGTGAATATGTCATGACCCTGCCGCGGCCGCTTATCGCGAGAAAATTGGGTCGCTTGTCGAAAACAACCATGGCTAATATTGATTCAACGCTAAAACGAAGTTTGGGTTTGCCTTGAGAACTGCCGCAAGGTTGACGCGGAAAGGAATTTTAGCAAAACTATTTTCATAAGCAATAAAAACATTATTATCTAATGGCCTGAATAGCAGTTTTTGAAATTATTAAGACTGTACCATCCACCGTGCGAAAGGAGCTTGCCATGACTTACCTGGATACGACGTATCGTCCGGAACCGACGGATTTATTGTGCAGCTATCATCTGGAACCCACCGAAGGAAAAAATTTAGCCGCGGTGGCCGAAGAATTGTGCAGCAAAGCTGCGATTGACGCGAGCACGGGCGCCAACCGCGAGAAACTCGCGGCGCGCGCCTATGCGATTGACGGCAATACCGTGAAAGTGGCTTTTCCCACGGAACATTTTGAACCGGGCAATATTCCGCAAATGCTCTCGGTGGTGGCCGGCAGAATTTTCGGCCTCACCAATTTGGGAAATTTGCGTTTGCTCGATATTCAATTTCCGGCGGCGTATGTGAAGGGCTTTCGTGGGCCGGCGCATGGTAGCGAAGCATTGCATAAATATTTTGATAATCCCGAGCGCCCGCTTGTTTCGGCATTGATGGCGCCGGAAGTCGGCATGGATTTGAAAACCTATACGCAAAAAGCGTCTGCAGTTTTGCTGGGCGGCTGTGATATCGTCCGTGACAGCCATCAGTTAACCGATTTGCCCAACAATCGTTTTGAAGAACGCGTGAAAAGCGTGCTGGCGCTGCGGCACGAAGCGGCCAAGAAAACTGAGTTGCCGAAACTGTATTTCCCGAACGTGACCGGTGCCGGCGATGTGGTGTTGAAGCGCTCGCAATTTGCGCTGCAGGCGGGCTGCAAAGGCGTCGTGATTGATTTTCAAACCTGCGGCTTCGGTATTTTACAAATGTTGCGCAACGAGTTTCCGGATTTGATCATTTACGCCGACCGTACTTCGCACGGCGCGCAAGCCCGCAACAAACGCCACGGTATTTCGATGACGACGCTCGGCAAGCTGGCGCGCTTGGCCGGCGCGGATTTGGTGGAGATCGGCTCGGTGACCGGCGATATGATTGAAACGCAAGCGCAGGTGGTGCAATTGCATGCGATTTTGCTCGCCGAGCATTATATCACGCAAGATCTGCGGCGTCTCAACCAAAACTGGTTCGGCTTGAAAAAAGCGGTGCCGGTGATCTCCGGCGGCATCACTTCCGACGACATCCGCGATTTGCGCTACACCTTCGGTCACAACATGGTGCTGCAATTCGGCCGCAGCCTCACCGGCGGCGA
>CAYZFF010000683.1:0-2052 GCA_964477305.1 uncultured Cytophagia bacterium | reverse complement strand
CACGAAGGCCTCACCGGCATCGGCGAGGCCTCGTTCAGCCGGCGCTATGGCGAAACGCCGGAGAGCTTGCAGGAATTTGTTGAGACGGCCAAACCGCTTTTGGCGAAGGCGAATCCGCTGCACTTTGTTGAAATTGTCGAAGAGTTACAAAAGCTGAACACCGGACAAACCTCTGCGAAAGCGGCAATCGACATGGCATTACTCGATTGGATTGGAAAAAAGTTTGGTGTGCCGCTATTCAAATGGTGGGGACTCAATCCCGCTCGAACGCCGGTTTCATCCTTCACCATCGGCATCGACACGCCGGAAATGATGCAGCGCAAAATTCACGAAGCGGAAGAGTTTCCGATTTTAAAAATAAAAGTCGGCACGAAACAGGATGAAGAAATTATGCGCGCGGTGCGCGAAGTGACGGATAAACCGTTGCGTGTCGATGCGAATGAAGGCTGGAAAACAAAAGAAGAAGCGCTGGAAAAAATTGGCTGGCTGGCGTCATTCAAAAATATCGAATTTGTCGAACAACCCATGCCGGCGAATCGGCTCGACGACGTCCGCTGGCTGCGCCAGCAATTGCAGCAGCGGAATATTGCGATGCCATTATTTGCCGATGAAGATTCCAAAACCGCGCGCGATCTGCCGGCGCTCGCCGGGGTTTATGACGGCATCAATATCAAGCTGATGAAATCCGGCGGCTTGCAGGAGGCGCTGCGCATGATTCATCTCGCCCGCGCGCTCGATTTGAAAATCATGCTCGGTTGCATGATCGAAAGCTCGGTGGCCATCACCGCCGCCGCGCATCTTGCGCCGCTGGTGGATCACGCCGATCTCGACGGGCATTTGCTCATCAACAACGATCCGTTTACCGGCGTGCAAATACAAAATGGCCGCATGACGCTGCCCGAAGCGCCGGGGTTGGGGGTCGTAAAACGTGAAACGTAAATTACGCCATAAATTTTACGCTTTACTCTCCATCACCCGCAAATACTCCCGATCAAACGCCGCCGGAATGCTCTCGCGCGGGGAAAACGGGCCGGGCTGATAGGCACGCGAGGAAATGCCCTGTTGACTGAGTTCGCAGACATGCCAATCCTGCTTGTTGGTGATATCCCAAAACTCAATCGCATCCTGCGGATTGAAGTCGGCGCGATCGAAGGCATCGGGATGAAAATACCAATCGCTGCAAACGCGGGCGCGATCCGGCGCGAGGGGCCAAACCAAATGGGTCAACACGTATTCCGGGTGCATGTTCAACAACAGATTGGGGAAAATCGAATAATAAAACGCCAACCGATGATCTGCGGCTTGCGGATCGCCCAACGGCGCGGCGCAGAGGTTTCCGCTCATCGTCACGCTGCCGGTTTTGGGGATCGGCATGAAACCGCCAAGAAAGGGCCCTTCGTACAAATCATTTTCTGCGGCGTCATACGGCACGAGCTTCGCGAGCAGTGGATGCACCGGCGGGCAATGATAACATTCGGAAAAATTCTCAAAGACCAACTTCCAATTGGCACGCACTTCGTATTCAATGCGTCGCGCCGGCTTGAGATTCGGCAGGTTCCAATAAGCAAATTTATTCAGCAGCGGCGCAAAGACTTGTTCAAAAGGCTCCGGCGCCGGCGTGAGATTGACAAAAATAAATCCCTTCCAGACGGCGAGGTTGACGGCGTGTAGCGGAAAATTGGCTTTGTCAAATCCTTCCATTTGCTGCATGTGCGGCGCGCCGATGAGCCGGCCCTCGAGACTGTACGTCCAGGCGTGGTATGGGCAGCGGATCGACTCGTGAAATTGACCATGGCTATTCTCGCAAATACGCGTGCCGCGATGGCGGCAGACGTTGTAAAATCCCCGAATATTTTGACTGCGATCCCGCACGATAATGAGACTTTCACCGATTACATTTTGCACAAAGTAATCTCCGGGGTTCGCGATTTGGCTCTGATGGCCGACGCAAATCCACTGGCGCGCAAAAATACGTTCCAGCTCTTCAGCAAAAATTTCAGGTGCGGTGAAGTAACGTTGCGGCAGTGTTGTCGCGCCGGGGACGAAGGTCTC
>CAYZFF010000682.1:0-2061 GCA_964477305.1 uncultured Cytophagia bacterium | reverse complement strand
GAGGCGGCGTTTATCAATCCGCGCAATTCAGCGTCGGGTTCGTTGCGCCAGCTTGATCCGAAACTGACCGCGGAGCGGCCGCTCGATATGTATGTTTACGGACTTGGTCAAGTTGTGGGACATGAATTTAAAACGCAATGGGAAGCGCTGGAAACGTTCAAAAAATGGGGCTTCAAAGTCAATCCGATTTCAAAAATTTGTCGCGGCATCGAAGAAGCGTTGCAGCATTATCGTAAGATCGGCGAGATGCGTCCCAAGCTGCCGTATGAAATCGACGGCTCGGTGGTGAAAGTCAATTCATTCGAGCAGCAGCGCAACGCCGGCATGCGCACGCGCAGTCCGCGCTGGGCGATTGCGTATAAATATGAAGCGCAGCAGGAGACGACGCAGATTCTCGACATTCAAGCGCAGGTCGGGCGCACGGGCACGATCACGCCGGTGGCGATCATGCAGCCGGTAATGGTCGGCGGCGTCACGGTGAGCCGCGCGACGCTGCACAATGAAGATGAGATCGAGCGCCTCGGCGTGCTCATCGGCGACACGGTGGTGATTCAGCGCGCCGGCGATGTGATTCCCGAAGTCGTGAAAGTGATCGAAACGAAACGCACGGGCAAGGAAAAAAAGTTTAAATTTCCTAAAAAATGTCCGGTTTGCGGCGGCGAGGTGGTACGTCTTGAAGGCGAGGTGGCCTATCGTTGCCAAAATGTAAATTGCCCCGCGCAAGTGAAGGAGGGTATTCGCCATTTTGCCTCGAAATTAGCGATGAACATCGACGGCCTCGGCGAAAAGCTGATCGAGCAATTAGTTGATAAAGGACTTGTAAAAAGCTTTGCGGATTTGTATTTTCTAAAGGCGGACAAGCTCGCCGAGTTGGAGCGGATGGCGGAGAAGTCGGCGCAAAATATTATCGACGCGATTGCGAAAAGCCGCGATGTTGCTTTCGACCGCTTTATTTACGCACTCGGGATGCGCCATGTCGGCGAGCACATGGCGCGGGTGCTGGCAAAGCAATTTGGTTCTTTGCAAAATTTGCTTAAAGCCGATGCGGAACGTTTGCAGCAAATTCACGAAGTCGGCCCGCAAGTCGCGGAAAGTGTCGCGCGCTTTTTTAAAGAAAAGAAAAATCTGGCAGCCATCGAGCGCTTGAAGAAGGGCGGCGTGAAAATCCGCGAAGTGGCGAAGCCAAAAGCCGCCGATCAAAAATTTGCCGGCAAAACGTTCGTGTTCACCGGCGCGCTGGAAAAATTTGCGCGTGACGAAGCGGAGCGAATGGTGGATGAGCGCGGCGGACGCGCCTCGGGTTCGGTGAGCAAAAAGACAGATTACGTCGTGGCCGGACCGGGCGCGGGATCGAAATTAGACAAAGCAAAGGAGTTGGGCGTGGCGGTGATTACGGAAGATGAGTTTTTGAAGTTGATTGGCAAGTAACTCGGTGGCGGCGATGCGATTCAATTGGGATGAAGAAAAGAGACGTGCAAATCGTAGAAAACATGGAATTGATTTCGAAGAGGCAAAAACTGCTTTTGATGATCCGTTAGCGGTTAGTATTATCGATGATGAACATTCAATTGCCGAAGAACGCTGGTTGACAATTGGAATGTCGTCGCAAGGACAGCTACTGGTTGTGGCGCATACGTATTTGCAAATTAATGGTGAAGAATCAATGCGAATCATCAATGCACGACGGCCAACCATGCCTGAGAGGAAAAAGTATGAAGAAGAGTATTAAAAAAAATAATGGCGATATGCGGCGTGAGTATGATTTTTCCAACGGCGTGCGCGGCAAATTTTTTCGTTTGGCGGAATCACAAAGAATGATTCCTTTGGACGCCGATATTGTGCAGCATTTTCAACGCCGCAGCCGTAAAGAGAAGAAGGCCTACTATATTCTCATTAATGAAGCTTTGCGGCGCACGATGAATAGCGAAAAGACGGGAGAGAATCTTGCCGTGTTGCTGCGCGAAATGATTGCAAATGAGGTGCAGAGATTTTCTGTACGGAAATAAATTATTCTTCCAGACGAGCCGTCTGGTTACATTAACATTATTCAACATCGGAGGA
>CAYZFF010000681.1:0-2071 GCA_964477305.1 uncultured Cytophagia bacterium | reverse complement strand
TGAGTAAAGAAGGACAACGCGTCGTAGGCGACAATGATTATATTCCGCTATTTGATTTGCTCAATTAAAACCTCACAAGTGGCGTGAGCCGCTGTCTCGCACGGCGTTTTATTAAATTATTCCTAAAGTTAAAAATTTCTCCACGAATTTTCTCAATAGTGGGAAAGCAGACGCGTTTACCCCAAGCTTAATTTATTGAAAAATTGGAATCGGCCTGGCGGCACGTGAATTGAATGCCGTTCTCACGGTTTTGTTTATGAGTAAATGCTCATATAATCAAATAGTCATCTGAGGTGCGATATGAAAATTCAAATTTTTGGCCCAGGCTGCATGAATTGCAAAACCCTCGAGCAGCGCACGCGGCGCGCCGCCGAGGAATTGGGCCTGGCTGCAGACTTTGAAAAAGTAACCGATTTCATGCAGATCGCCGAATCCGGCATCTTGCGCACGCCGGGTTTGGCGATTGATGGGCAAATCGTCAGCCAAGGCCGCGTCAACAGCGTGGAGGAAATCAAAAACCTGCTGCAGAAATTTACGCCGACAACGAGGTGAAGCCATGACTGCTTATCTTCATACGATGCGGCGGCGTTGGCAGAATTGGCGCTTCGCCGAGCCGGAAGCGCGGGAGGAATGGGAAAAATTCGCGGCGTTGTTGCTGGCCTTTTTGGCTTTTTATTTTTTGCCGATCACTTCAGCACAGGCGACACGCGCATTGGCCGGCGGCTTGGCGTTGCTGCAAGAATATGCGCGCAAACATGTGCTCACTTGTTTGGTGCCGGCCTTTTTTATTGCCGGCGGCATCGCGGTTTTTGTCAAAAAAGATTCCATTCTGCAATTGCTCGGCCCCACCGCGAAAAAGTATATCGCTTATCCCGTCGCCTCCATCTCCGGCGGATTGCTGGCGGTGTGTTCATGCACAATTCTACCGCTGTTCGCCGGCATCTACAAACGCGGCGCGGGCATCGGCCCGGCGGTGGCGTTCCTGTTTACCGGTCCGGCCATCAACGTGACGGCGATCATTCTCACCGCTTCCGTTATCGGCGTTGATTTTGCCGTTGGCCGTTTGCTGTTCGCCATGATTATCGCCATCATTGCGGGAATTATTATGACGTTCGTTTTCCGCGATCACGACCGTAAAAACAGTGGCGCTTTCATCACCGGCATGAGTGACGAGGCGCCATATTCCAATCACGCGGTAGCCGCATTTTTCATTTTGCAATTGACCATTCTCGTGGTCTTCGGCCTCGGCATCGCCAAAGGATTGAAATATGCGATTGCCGGCCTCGCGCTCATTTCACTTTTGGGGCTCGTATTCAAGCATTTTACCGCCGAGCACAACCGCCGCTGGATTGCCGAGACGTGGGATTTATCCAAAAAAATCATGCCGTATTTGTTTATTGGCATTTTTGCCGCCGGCGCCATCGGTGAAATTTTGCCGGAAGCATTTGTCACAACCGCGGTCGGCGGCAATTCGGTTTTGGCAAATTTCATTGCGTCGCTTTCCGGCGCGTTGATGTATTTCGCCACCCTCACGGAAGTGCCGATCATCCAAAAACTCATGCAGCTCGGCATGGGCCGCGGCCCGGCGATGGCGCTGTTTCTCACCGGCAACGCGTTGAGCCTTCCGAGCATGATGGTGCTCTTCAAGCTGTTGGGCGCGAAACAAGCCGCAACCTATATTTGCATCATTATCGCGCTGTCCGTTGGTGCCGGGCTGTGGTGGGGAAGTTTATCATTTTGAGAGGCGAGAAAAATGGCAAAATCCGTTCATGAGTTCAAGGCCACGATTTTAAAGGCGCTGGCGCATCCGAACCGGCTGCGGATTCTCGAAGCGTTGCGGGACGGCGAAATCTGCAATTGCGAAATCGGCCCCAAGCTCAAGCTCGAGCAATCGAATCTTTCGCGGCATTTGCAGGTGCTTGCCGAGGCCGGACTCGTTGTGGCGCGGCGCGACGGCGTGCGCATGATGTACCGCGTTGCTGATGCGCGCGTGTTCAAGCTGCTGGATTTGGCCGGCGCAATGGTGCGAAAACAATTCACTGCGCGCGCCGAGTTGCTGGAGCTTCTTTAA
>CAYZFF010000680.1:0-2073 GCA_964477305.1 uncultured Cytophagia bacterium | reverse complement strand
CGCAAGCTGGTGCCGGCGTTGTACAATAATTTTCGCAAAGGCCGCTTGCCGGAGAACACCAAAATCATCGGCAGCGCGCGCAGCGCTTTTTCGGACGAGGCCTTTCGCGAGAAAATGCGCGAAGACATTCAAAAATTCGCGCCAGCGGATTTCAACGCCGCGACCTGGCAGGAGTTTGCGGCGCGTTTGCATTATCAATCCGGCGATATGAGCGCGCTGGATGATTATATCGCGCTCGAAGAACGCGTTACGAAAATGGCAGACCCGCGCGGCAATCGTTTGTATTATCTCTCCGTGGCGCCGCAACTTTATCCCATTGCCGTGTCGATGATGGGCGCGGCAAACATGGCGACGGAAACTGAGAAAACCGGCTATCGGCGCATCATTATCGAAAAACCGTTTGGCCGCGATTCAAATTCGGCGCGGGCGCTCAACAGCATGGTGCACAAAACGTTTCAAGAGAAACAGGTTTATCGCATCGATCATTATCTCGGCAAGGAAACCGTGCAGAATATTTTGGTGCTGCGTTTTGCCAACGCGATCTTCGAGCCGCTGTGGAATCGCAACTACGTCGATCACGTGCAAATCACCGTCGCCGAAACCGTCGGCGTCGGCCATCGCGCCGGCTATTATGAAAAATCCGGCGTGTTGCGCGATATGTTTCAAAATCACCTGTTGCAATTGATGACGCTGATCGGCATGGAGCCGCCGGCGATTTACGAAGCCGATGCGTTGCGCAACGAGAAAGTAAAAGTGTTAAGCGCGATTCGCTTGCCGAATGCAAACGATCTCGCCCAACACACCGTGCGCGCCCAATACGAGGGTTATCTCGGCGAACCCGGGGTGAATAAAAATTCCTCAACGCCGACGTATGCCGCGCTGCAACTTTTTGTCGACAACTGGCGCTGGCAGGGCGTGCCGTTTTATTTGCGCTCCGGAAAAAACCTGCCGGATAAAATTTCCGACATCACGATTCAATTCCGCCAACCGCCGCATCAGCTTTTCGGCGCGAAATCCGGACTGGCGACGAATCATCTCAGCATTCGCGTGCAGCCGGACGAAGGTTTGCACCTGCGCTTCGCCGCGAAAACGCCGGACCAGGGCATGGCGATGCAGCCGGTGGATATGGAGTTTCATTACCGAACCTCGTTCAAAGAAGCCGCGATTCCCGAAGCGTATGAACGCCTGCTGCTCGATGCGCTGAACGGCGATGCGGCTCTGTTCGCGCGCAGCGATGAGATCGAATACGCGTGGAAAATTATCGACGCGATCAATGCCGGCTGGGACAGCCCGCAGGCGCCGCCGATGATGAGTTACAAAGTTGGAAGCTGGGGCCCGGACACAGCGAACGAAATGTTAGCGCGGGACGGTCGCAGTTGGGCGCAAGGCGGACATCTGTAACCCAGTCGGGCCGGCTGGATTTTTAAAACCTTTGAACGCAGATGACGCGGGTTTTAAAATTTCATTTTTTTCGCGGAGGAGGTTCTGCATGAATAAAAAATCATTGTCTATCTCATTCGCACTTTGCCTGCTCGCTCTTCCCTTGGGCGCGCAGGAGAATGCGCCGCAAACGCCCTATCAAAGCGTGCGTCCGAAATTAGGCGACTATTGCACCGTCGGCAATGTGCCGCTCGACACGCTGCAAGACGTGGCGCTGATCGTCCGCGGCCGGCGCGTGCCGCTGCATCGCACGATGGTGGATTCTTTCATGCGCACGCAGGAAAAATATTTTTCACCACAACAGCCGAAAGGCGCGCTGTTTCAGGAAGAATTGAGCGCAGCAAAAGGCGCGGCGCTTGCCGGCGTCACTTCTGGATGGTTTCTCTTCGGGCTGTATGTTTTGGTCGCGCTCGTTTTTGCCGGTGTCAGCGGTTACACCGCAGTTTCAAAAGGCCTGCCGCCGATTCCCAATTTTTTCATCGGCTTCTTTTTAAGCGCGTTGGGTTATTTGTACGTGTTGACGCGCCCGGCAGTCGCCAAGAAAGGCGAAATTCCCAAAGGGCTCGTGAAAGTGCCGTTGACCCACACGCCGGTGCCGTGCGCTGCATGCGGCTATCAAAATCATCCGAGCGC
>CAYZFF010000679.1:0-2079 GCA_964477305.1 uncultured Cytophagia bacterium | reverse complement strand
TCGCCGTTGAAGCCGGCTCGACATTCGGCTGGCGGCGTTATGTTGGCCGGCACGGTGAAGGGAATGTGTTGGGTATGCGCACGTATGGCGCTTCCGCGCCGATCAAAGATTTGTTGAAAGAATTTGGATTGACAATCGAGGGTGTGGTTGCGATAGCAAAAGAAACGATTGTAAAACACGAATAGAACAATTAGGAGTAAATCATGCCCAAGCCACAAGAGCTGTCAAGATCCGGCCCATCAACGCAAAACGCTCATTTCAATCTCGGAAGTTATCAAAGCGCTGTCGATGCCGCGCTCGCGGATTTGCGCGACAACATGATTATGGCGCGCATTTGGAAGCACGATCACACCGTGTGGAAAAATGATCCCACAGAAATCACCAATCGCCTTGGCTGGCTGCACAGTCCGCAAGTGATGATGGAAGCGATTCCGGAAATTACTGCGTTTGTTGACGCGGTGCGCGCCGAAGGTTACACGTATGCATTGCTGCTCGGCATGGGCGGCTCCAGCCTTGCGCCGGAAGTTTTTCGTTTTACGTTCGGAATTAAATCCGGTTATCTTGATCTCGCGGTGCTGGATAGCACAGACGCGGATGCGGTGCTGGCTCACGCGCAGCGCCTCGATCCCGTGAAAACGCTTTTCATCGTCTCCACCAAATCCGGCGGCACCGTTGAAACCTTTTCATTTTTCAAGTATTTTTATAATTTGACCGCCGCGAAAATCGGTCAAGAAAAAACCGGTGCGCATTTCATTGCCATTACCGATCCCGGCAGCGGCCTCGCAGAGACGGCGAGGAAGTATAATTTTCGCAAAACCTTTCTCAATGATCCGAACATCGGTGGGCGTTATTCGGCGCTCTCTTATTTTGGTTTGGTGCCAGCCGCGCTGCTCGGCGTTGATTTGAAATTATTGCTCGAACGCGCGCAAACAATGGCCGCTAACAGCAGAGGTGATGGCGATAATCTTTCTGCTCTCCTAGGCGCGGTTTTGGGGGAATTGGCTATTGCCGGCCGTGATAAAGTTACCCTCGTTGCTTCCCCGCCGATTAAATACTTCGGCGCGTGGGCCGAGCAGTTGATTGCCGAAAGCACGGGCAAAGAAGGCAAGGGCATTTTGCCGGTTGACGGCGAGGAAATTGGCGCGTCAAATATTTATGCAAACGATCGTCTGTTTGCTTATCTTCGCCTCGCTGGCGATGCAACTTATGATGCAAAAGTCGAAGCGCTGCGGCAGGCGGGTCATCCGGTGGTACAACTCAATCTGCATGATTTATCTGATATCGGCGGCGAGTTCTTCCGCTGGGAAATCGCAACCATCATTGCGAGCCGCCGCCTCCAAATAAATCCATTCGATCAACCGGACGTCGAATCGGCTAAAGTGCTGGCGCGGCAAATGGTCGCCGCTTATCAACAAGAAGGTAAATTGCCGGAGTCGACACCAAACTTGCAGGTGAAAGGCGTTTCGGTTTATTCCAACCTGGTTGCAAAAAACTTAAACGAAGCGCTCACGACATTTTTGGCGCAAGCACAATCAGGCCGCAGCTATGTGGCATTGCAAGCGTATGTGCAACCGACGCCGGAAACCGATGCGGCGCTGCAAAATCTTCGCACGAAAATCCAAACCAATTTGCGCGTTGCCACCACGGTCGGCTACGGCCCGCGGTTCTTGCATTCCACCGGCCAACTGCATAAAGGCGATGCGGGCAACGGGCTTTTTATTCAATTCACTGCCGATCCGATGCAAGACGCGCCGATTCCAGACGAAGCCGGGGCGGCGAAATCCTCAATGACTTTCGGCGTGCTCAAATTGGCGCAGGCGTTGGGTGATCGGCAGGCGTTGCTCGACGCCAAGCGCCGCGTGATTCGGTTTCATTTTGCGAAAGATGCTGTTGGGGAATTGCAAAAAATAGCTGAAATGGTTTGATAAAAATTCTCCTACTCATACTCGTACTCCTACTCTTACTCGTTTTTTAAAGACGAGAAAGAGTACGAGAAAGAGTAGGAGTACGAGCGAAAAATTTTTAACAGGAGATTCCAATGAAGAAGCAAGATTTTGGCATGATCGGCCTCGGCGTGAT
>CAYZFF010000678.1:0-2081 GCA_964477305.1 uncultured Cytophagia bacterium | reverse complement strand
TGAGTCGATCTGGTATTGGTTCGTAATTTTATAACGCAACAAAGCGATAATCATTGCGCCGCCATAAACCACCACAAACAACGCAGCAACGATCTGGTAGGCCGGCAAGTAAAGATAGAAACCGAGGCCGATGATACAAATTGAAGTCCAGTCGGTATTGATATCAAGCGCCCAGCCATACCATTTACGCGGCTGGTTGCGGTAATAAGCGAGGCGGCCATCGAGCGAATCGCCGAACCAGTGAATAACAAGCCCAAGAATGGAAAACAGCAGAAATATACGATTGCTTTCTCCCAGCCATAGGCCCCAACAAATAACGAGGCTGCCGAAAAAACCAAACGCGGTCAACATATCCGAAGTCACCCACAGCGGCAAGCGTCTGCAAAGAAATTGCACGAGGCGATGCTCGGCGTGGCGCAACATGTTGCTTCTTTCGCGATCTTGATTTGCCATGAGTTTGCTCCAAAACGTTGTAAAGTTTGATCATTTAAGTGATCGGTCAGTTGCTTTGAACTGAACCATTACAATCATCGTGACCGGCCGGTTGATTGCTCAATCGCCGTGCAAGCTGTGAGTTGCAAGATCGGAATAGTAAGAAGCGCGTATGGCTCTTCAGCCGCGACGGCAACGAAAATGCCTGCGCCTGCTATACCAATTGAAGCGAGCAACGACAGCGGCAAGTTTCCGCGCCGGTTATTTGCCAGATGCACGCCGACCGGCAACAACAAAGCTTCGCCAATCGGGGCGCCGACGACAAAACCGTAGAGTCCATCCCATTCCTCATAACCGTCTGATCCAGCCTGGTCGATTTCAGCGCCGACAAATCCACCGGCAAAGAATCCGATGGCACCCGCTAACAGGCCGGCCCCTGCCAACGCTTCCGTCGCGGTTTCCGGGCGAAAATCGAGTTCAGCGTTAAACCGTTTCAGCGTCGAGCCGTCGCTAGTATAAAAATTTGTGGTGAGTAGTCGTGCCGGCAATCTCGAACCGCATGCGCCACAAAATTTACTCATGGTGAAATTCGTCATGTCACAGTATGGGCAGCAGAACTTCTTCATGGAGTTGGTTTCTTGAGCCCGAAGCGGAAAATTCAACATCGCCGCCATGAGACTAAATAAAGTCAGCATCAAAACTTTTGGCGCTTTCATGGTTCACCTCGTTTTCGCTTTAAAATTTAAATATGTTGCAACACGGAACTTTCTCGGGCGCGCTGTTTCTCCATGGCTTTACTTTCCAGCGTCGTTTTTTTGACTCCTCTGCGTTGCTTAAATTGCTACGAAAAACTCAGCAACTGGCTGAAATTCGCAAAGAAGTTTTGCGTCGGCGCGAGTGAAACGCGACCAAAACACTGATTCTGCGATAATTTTTTATCTAGAGATTATAAACTTTTTTCATCTTGAATTAAGACAACAAACATGCCATGTCGCTGCGTCAACATATCGCACGTTAAACGCATGTTTTGCAGAGAAAAAATAGACTGCTAAAAAATTTTGGAGAGAAAAACCGGCGGGCAACGGTGGTAATACAACCATCGCGGTGGTAGACGGGCTGCCCCAAATAAGAGAAATGAAGTTTAAGCGAGGAAGGGCCAATAGAAAATACATTAGCCCTTCCTCGTAAAACCTGGTCTCGCCTGTGAGTTTTGATATTTATTTGATTAAAACCAGCCGTTTCGTCGCGCGAAATGTTCCAGCGGTGAGTTGATAAAAATATAGGCCCGTGGTTGTTTCTTCCGGCGCGAACGGCACGTCATGCTTGCCCGCGGTCATCAGTGCATCCACCAACGTCGCCACTTCACGGCCATTCACATCAAACACCCTCAGTATCACGTGACTGCTCACTGGCAACTGAAAACTGATCACGGTTGACGGATTAAACGGATTCGGATAATTTTGCGACAGAATGAAATCAGTCGGCAACGTTTCGGAATTATTCCCTTCAACCGCCACCGTCGCATCAACCACGCGAATACGCACGCGGTCGGGGTCTTTGAAAAGTGTAATGCCGGTGAGACGCACCAAATCATTGGCCCCAACCGTTGCCGTGCCGCTTTGTAAAACTTGATTATTTGAAATGCGCGT
>CAYZFF010000677.1:0-2087 GCA_964477305.1 uncultured Cytophagia bacterium | reverse complement strand
GGATCCTGGCTGCTCTTGGCTTTGACTTGAATGATTTCTTCCTCAATCAGTTTCATTTTCTCATTCAGCTCTTTTGCCGCGGCGGTCACGGCTTTGCCGCCCGTGCCAGCATCGCTCACGCGCTTGGTCAAATCATCGACTTGCTTGCGCACCTCGCGAATGAAGTTAACGCCTTCATGCGCCGCGGAAATTTTGTCACGCACTTTGATGAGAAAATCGAATTGCTTCTGATAATTCGCAACGGCGAGATTGAGCCGAGGATCGGCTTTGATTTCAAACGACTCGGTCAGCGTTTGATTGCCGACGATCAATCGCACGCCATAATTTCCCGGCACAGCGACCGGCCCGCGCAAGTTGCCGCCCCACAGTACGGCGCCCGGCGTATTCACGGCATCGGCGTAGCGCATATCCCACACGAAGCGATTCATGCCTGCCTCTTTGGCGACCTTGTCACCGGCGCCGCCGCGACCACCAAATTCTTCCGCATCGCCAGCCGGCGCGCCATCTTCTTTCTTCTTCTCCTTGCTGCTGAAGGTTTTGATCGTGTCGCCTTTTGCATCCAAAAATTCGAGACGGATATCGCCTTCCGGTTTGTTCTTCAAATAGTAATGAACCACCACGCCGTTCGGCGGATTTTGCCCGGCATTCGAAGCGGGTGAACTGCCGCCGCCAAAACGATACGCCGCACGCGGCTTGAACAGATGCGTCGTCGCTGCCGCCGCTTTATCCGACAATTGATGCAACGGCGTGAGATCGTCGAGAATCCAAAACGAACGGCCCTGCGTTGCCGCGATGAGATCGTTATCTTTCACCGCCAGATCGGTAATCGGTACGATCGGCAGATTTAATTGCAGCGTTTGCCAATTCGCGCCGGCATCAAATGAAACATACATCCCCGTCTCCGTGCCGGCATATAACAACCCTTTGCACTCCGGATCTTCGCGCACGGCTCGTGTAAACGCGCCCTCGGGAATGCCCTTCGTGATCTGCGCCCACGTTTTGCCGTAATCGCTCGTTTTATAAATGTACGGTTTGAAATCATCGTGCTTGTAACGAGTCATCGCTATATACGCGGTGCCGGCGTCATGCGGCGAGGCGTCGATAATGCTGATGAGGCCCCACTCCGGCATATTCTTCGGCGTGACGTTCTGCCAATTCCTGCCGCCATCCGTCGTCACGTGAATCAGACCGTCATCCGAGCCCGTCCACATCACGCCCTTTTGCAGTCGTGATTCCGTAAACGCGAAGATCGTGCAATAATATTCGACGCTGGTGTTGTCTTTCGTGATGTCGCCGCCGGACGGGCCTTGCTTGCTCTTATCGTTGCGCGTCAAATCCGGACTGATCGGCTCCCACGTTTGTCCCTCGTTCGTGGATTTGAACAAAACATTTCCCGCGGCATAAACCGTGTTTGGATCGTGCGGCGAGATCACAATCGGGAACGTCCATTGAAAACGATACGTCAAATCCGCAGCGCCGGCGCCCATCGGGTTTTCCGGCCACGGCATGATGTTGCGCTCTTCGCCGGTGCTGTGATCGTAGCGCGTCAAATAACCGCCGTAGCTGCCGGCATACACAATGTTCGGATTCACCGGATGCGGCGCGATGTAACCGCTCTCGCCGCCACCGACCGCATACCAATCGCGCGTCGAAATGCCGAAGCCGTTGTTGCGGCTCGCAATCGCCACCGTGCTGTTGTCCTGCTGCGCGCCGTAAACATAATACGGGAAACGATTATCGGTGATGACATGATAAAATTGCGCCGTCGGTTGATTGTCGAGACTCGTCCACGCCTTGCCGCCGGTGAAGGTCACGCACGCGCCGCCGTCATTCGCGCTCACCATGCGCATATTGTTTTCCGGCGCAATCCACAGATCGTGATTGTCGCCGTGCGGCACGCGAATGTTTTCGTATGTTTTGCCGCCATCCACCGATTTGAGAAATTGCACGTTCAACACGTACACGGTTTCGGGATTCTGCGTGTCTGCGTAAATGTGCGTGTAATACCAGGCGCGCTGGCGCAAACGGCGATCTTCATTCACGCGCCGCCACGTTTTGCCGGCATCATCGGAGCGAAACACGCCGCC
>CAYZFF010000676.1:0-2091 GCA_964477305.1 uncultured Cytophagia bacterium | reverse complement strand
CAGATCGTCACCGTGGCAATCACATAATAAAGAATAAAATCAATCGCCGTGGCGACGAACAGACTGATGAATTTGGTGTGATAACTGAAAACCACGCCGAGCGCGAAAATGAACAATCCGACGCGCGGGTTGAAATCTTTTTGCAAATAAAATTGGTCATGCCCGCAAGCGCCACAGCGCTCGATGATATCGGTTTTGCCGGAGGTGAAATGCGATAAGGTCGTGTGGCATTTCTCGCAAGACAAACTGGAGTCCGGGCTCCAGACGGTTTTTTGCTCCACATTGCAATCGGGGCAAATAAATTCGACGGTCATGTTTCCTCTATAAAATAATGACAGCTCAATTCACATTCGGGTCATCCGGCACAAACTTAATTTGCCGCACAACATTGCGCAGCTTCTCGGCATGATGCAAGCGTTCGTCAATAATGCCGCGAACAATGCCATACCGTTTGGCGATGCCGGGCATTTCCAGCAGTTGCTGTTTTTGCGTCACCGGAATGTCGAGCGTGGCGGCAACTTGATTGACCACCGACTCCAATGAGGCGGAACGGTCGAGTTTCTGTTCTTCCAGTTCGATGCCGAGCACATCGTTTAAATAACGCAAGAATTGATTGAGAAAAGCTTCACGCTCCGACATTTGTTGGTCGGTTTCCAACAACAACGGATCGTCATTTAACAAGCGCACGCGCGCGATGCGATACGGTTCTTCCTGCACGAAATCGACGATTTCAAAACGGTTCAATCCGCGCAGCAAAATATTGAAACGGCCCTGCGGGAGTTTTTCATGCGCTTCAATTTTGCCGACACAACCGATGAGATGCACTGGCGGCGCGCCGAAATAATCCTGTTCCCAACCCTGCTGCAACAAAATCATGCCGACCTTTTGGTCGCTGTGCAAGGCGTCGATGATCATCGTTTTGTAGCGCTCTTCAAAAATATGCAGCGGCAGAAAAATTTTTGGAAAGAAAACCACATTGGGCAACGGGAAAATCGGAATTTTGTGGAAGGCGGCATCGGTGGCGTTTTGTTTGCGAAACTTCATGCTTTCCTTCCTTCCTGATTTGACACGGTTTGACGCTGCAATTGTTCATAAGCCCAACGCGCATGTTTTTGCAACAAGACCTCCGGGTGCGACAAAAACTTTGCGACCGTGGGTAAATAATCTTTCATCCCGCTGTTGCCGATGGCCACCAGCACATTGCGTATGAATCCGCGCCATTTTGCCCGTTTTACCGGCGAGCCGCGAAATATTCGGCGAAAGGCATCTTCATCCAATTCAACCAACCCCTCAAATGACGGCGCTACCATTCCGGCGCGTGGTGCAAAGGCCGGATTTTCAGTGACGGCGGCTTTACGATTCCACGGACAGACATCCTGGCAAATGTCACAGCCGAAAACGTGCCTTCCCATTTGGGGCCGCAGCCCTTCCGGAATTTCTTCACGCAACTCGATGGTCAAATACGAAATGCATCGGCGCGCATCCAAAACATACGGCGCGACGAACGCGTCGGTCGGACAGGCATCGAGACAACGCCGGCAGGTACCGCAACGATCCGGCGGTGGCGCATCAAATTCCAGAACGAGATTGGTGATTAACTCACCAATAAAAAACCAACTGCCGAGCTGTTGATTGATCAAATTCGTGTTTTTACCAAACCAACCAAGTCCGGCGTATTTGGCAAAGACACGATCGAGCACAGGCCCGGTGTCAACATAATAGCGGCCCTGGTAATCCGCTCCTCCCTCCTGCTCAAGAAACTTGTGCAACTGCGCTAATTTATCTTGCAGGACTTCGTGATAATCATCGCCCCAGGCATAGCGCGAAATCCAGCCGCGCTGCGGATCATTTATTTCAGTTGACAGCGGTTGCGCGGTGTGATAAACGATGCCGATGACAATCACTGATTGCGCTTCGGGCAGAATCTGCCGCGGGTCGAGTCGCGCGGGCAACTGGCGTTCCAAATAATGCATCGCGCCCGCATGTCCATCTTGCAACCATTTTGGGTAAAAGTCAAGTTCTTTAAATTGAGCAATGGGTGCCACGCCGACCAGCTCACAGCCGATTTGGTGAGCGAAGGATTTGAGGCGT
>CAYZFF010000675.1:0-2100 GCA_964477305.1 uncultured Cytophagia bacterium | reverse complement strand
GATGCCAGCGGCCAAAGCGGTTTGTTGCAAAACAAATTCAACCTGCGCGTGTGGGATCCGATTCTCAACAAGGGCGCGATCTGGACGTATTGGCAGGGCGCGTATCGCGACAAAGGCCGCGACGAAGGCGCGACGATGGTTTTGCAAACTGCAAACCGGCTGGGCTGGTTTTGGTACATTCCATTAAATGATGATCGCGTCAGCGTCGGTGTGGTCGCGCCATTTGATTATCTTTTTAAAGGCCGCGGGAGCCACGAGCAAACTTACATTGAGGAAGTGGAACGCTGCCCGGCCGTGAAAGAACGCGTGTCTTCCGGCAAGCGCATTACCGGCTATTTCGCCACCAAAGATTATTCCTATCGCGCCACGCAAGCCGCCGGCGATGGCTGGGTCACCATCGGCGATGCTTTCGGCTTTCTCGACCCGCTGTATTCCTCGGGTGTTCTGCTCGCATTAAAATCCGGCGAAATGGCGGCGGATGCTATCGTCGAAGGTTTTCAACACAAAGATTTATCCGCGGCGCAACTCGGCAAATGGGGTGAACTCTTCAATCAAGGCGTGGATCGTATGCGCCGCCTCGTGTGCGAGTATTACGACGGCTTCAGCTTCGGCCAATTCGTGCGCAACTACCCTCACCTCCGCGGCACCGTCACTGATTTGTTGATCGGCGATCTGTTCACCGATCGCGTTGATAGCGTTTGGCAGCCGATGGAGTCGCTGTATGCCAACGGCAAAGTGCCGCCGCCGCGCTGGGATTCTGGCACACCGCCGGAAGTCGCCGCGAACAAAGCCAATGAGTTGATTTTGCCGGAGGGACAGCGGCCCTAAAAATTTTATGTATTGCAATTTTAACAAACAACCGTAGGATTTGCGAGCGGCTAAATGTTTGATACCGCTCGCACTCAATGTCAATACCACAGGAGGATTGTATGGCTGAAAAAAAGATCATTGCCGTCGTCGGCGCAACCGGCGCCCAAGGCGGCGGCTTGGTTCGCGCCATTTTGAGCGAGCCGAATAGCGGCTTCACCGCGCGCGCCATTACCAGAGATAGCAACTCGGACAAGGCCAAAGAATTGGCCAAGTTGGGCGCCGAGGTTGTTGCCGCGGACATCGACGACATCGAGAGTTTGAAACGGGCGTTCGCCGGCGCTTATGGCGCATTCTGCGTCACATTTTTCTGGGCGCATTTTTCTCCCGAGAAGGAATTGGCTGAGGCCAAAGCCATGGCCCAAGCCGCAAAACATACCGGCCTCCAACACGTCATTTGGTCGACGCTTGAAGACACACGCCAGTGGGTGCCGCTCAGCGATAACCGCATGCCCACTTTGCAAGGCAAATACAAAGTGCCGCACTTCGATGCCAAGGGCGAGGCCAATCAACTCTTCACCGCGCTCGGACTGCCGGTGACGTTGCTGAATACCTCGTTTTATTGGGAGAATTTTATCTACTTCGGCATGGAACCCAAAAGAGGTCCAGACGGCAAGTTAGCGATCACCATGCCAATGGGCGACAAGAAGCTCCCGGGCATGGCCGCCGAAGACATCGGCAAATGCGCTTTCGGCATTTTCAAGAAGGGCCGTGAGTTCATCGGCAAGACGGTCGGCATTGCGGGTGACCATTTGACCGGCGCGCAGATGGCCGCCGAATTGACCAAGGCGCTCGGCCAGGAAGTGCGCTACAACGACGTGCCGCCGGAAGTGTTTCGCAGTTTTGGTTTTCCCGGCGCCGACGATGTGGGAAATATGTTTCAGTTCAAGCGCGACTTCAATCAAGATTTCTGCAGCGCGCGTAACCTTGACTTCTCCCGCACACTCAATCCCGCGCTGCAAACTTTTGAGAAGTGGCTTGCACAGAACAAGAGCCGAATCCCGCTCCAGTAAATTTTTGGTAGTTTAAAAAATCTGACGCTTAAACAAATGCTTGAACTGAAAGGTTCCTGCGGAATGGTACTTATGACGTGGAATTGATCATCCTCATAGCCCCCGTGATTGTGCCGGTGGCGGCCATGTACATCATCCGGCGTCTGGGTTGGCGATCCACTTGGTCGCAACTCAGCGCCGCTGCCATTCTCTGCGCGGCGTTGGGTGCTTTCATCGGCTC
>CAYZFF010000674.1:0-2102 GCA_964477305.1 uncultured Cytophagia bacterium | reverse complement strand
GCCGTGCTCACCGGCATGATGCCGTGGGACAAACTCGGCGTCGCCGATCCGCTCGCGGCCGCATTGGCGTATGTCGGCTCAGACGCCGCCGCTGGCCTCGTTGCCTTCGGCGCGGTGATCGCGATGACCGCCGTGTTACTCGTTTTTCAATACGGCCAGCCACGCATTTTTTATTCGATGTCGCGCGACGGCCTGCTGCCTCCCGTATTTGCCAAAGTCCATCCGAAATATAAAACCCCGCACGTGACGACAATCTGGACAGGCGTCGTCGTTGCCGCGATTGCTGGGTTGGCGAATATCAATGAAATCGTTGAGTTGACCAACATCGGCACGCTCTTCGCGTTCGTGCTGGTTTGCATCGGCATCGTTGTCATCCGTTACAAAGATCCGCACCGCCCGCGCGCGTTCAAAACGCCGCTCGTGCCGCTGGTGCCCATTCTCGGCGTCGCCTCCTGTATTTACTTGATGGCCGGTTTGCCGCTGATCACATGGGAACGCTTCGGCCTCTGGCTGCTCGCCGGCTTGGCGCTGTATTTTGTTTATGGATATAAGCACAGCAAGGTGCGTTCGTAGTTTAATTGCTGCACTGGTGGCTTGCTTTTATATTTTGGCGCACAGAATCTCATGAGGAAATAAAAAGCAGGATGAAAGAAATCATGCACACACCAACTCCGGAGTATCTGTTTGAAAACTTCCTCAACTGCCGTCTCTGCAAAATCAGAAACTTCTTCTCCTGAGCTCCTCCGCGCTATCGGCCTGAAAGAAGCGATTGCCATCAACATTGGCTGCGTCATCGGCTCGGGAATTTTTCTCGTGCCCGCGACCATTGCCGGCAAGCTGCACGCGATGGGGCCAATCATGCTGGTGTGGGTCGTCGCCGGCTTGCTCACGTTTTTTGGCGCACTCTCGCTGGCAGAACTAAGCTCGTTCTTGCCGAAATCCGGCGGGCCGTATGTTTATCTGCGCGAATCGTACGGAAAATTGTGGGGCTTTCTTTTTAGTTGGAATGATTTCTTCATCAACAAAGCCGGTTCGATTGCCGCGGTGGCAATTGCGTTTACCGTTTATCTCGGCGCGCTCGTTCCCGCTATCGGCCACAGCCAGCCGTTTTATCAACCCGGCTGGTCCATCTTCGGGCATCCATTTACTTTTGGTTGGAGCCAGCTTATTGCGATCATCGCCATCGCCTTGGTCACCTTCATTAACGTGCGCGGCGTGAAACTTGGCGCGCAGGTGATGAATGTTTTTACCACGGCCAAAGTTGCGGCGCTGCTGTTTTTAATTTTCGGCGCGTTTTTTTCATCCAAAGCCAGTTTTGCCAACATGCAGCCCTGGTGGCCGGAGAGTTGGAGCAGCGAACTGACTGCGGCGTTCGGCATCGCGATGATCTCGGCGCTGTGGGCCTACGACGGTTGGATCGACGTTACGCTCACTGCCGGCGAAACGATCAATCCGACGCGCAATGTGCCGCTGGCGCTCATCATCAGCACGCTGGCGATTTTAGCGATTTATCTCGCTGCAAATATCGCGTATGCACTCATCATTCCGCTCGATACCATGCCTAATTCGACGCGCATCGCCGCTGATGTGGCCGCGCAAGCCATCGGCCCGGTTGGCGCGATTATCGTCATTGCCGGTATCATGTGCTCCACGTTCGGCACGCTCAACGGTATGACGCTTTCCGGAACCCGCTCAATTTGGGCGACGGGTCATGATCGCGTGTTTGCGCCGGCGCTCGGCAAAGTGCATCCGCGTTTTCGTTCGCCGTACGTGGCCATCATCACCATCGGCGTGTGGGCGACCCTGCTCACGCTCAGCGGCACGTACGATCAGATCACCGCGTATGTGGTTTTTGGTTCGTGGCTGTTCTATGCCATGGCTGCGGTCAGCGTCATCATTTTGCGCAAAAAAATGCCCGATGTTGCGCGCCCGTACAAAGCATGGGGTTATCCTTACGCCACGCTGCTTTTCGCTGCCATCGCCGGTTGGTTTATTTACAACACGGTCATGGAAGACCCGCGTGACGCGTTGATCGGCATCGGGCTATTGGTTCTGGGTTTGCCGTTTTATTATTACTGGACGCGTGAGGCGAAAGGATAAAC
>CAYZFF010000673.1:0-2119 GCA_964477305.1 uncultured Cytophagia bacterium | reverse complement strand
TCTATGAGTAACTAATCGCAATGGCATTTGCCTCAAGAAATAAAACCGCTGCCTATCACGCGCGACATTCACTGCCCGAGCAGTCGCGCCGGGAATGGGGTCGCACCGGTTGGACGGTGAGCCGTCTCGGTTTCGGCGGTTACCGCGTCGATGACATTACCCCTGAACATGCCGAAGCCTTGAAATTCGCGCTGCGCTCCGGCATCAATCTTATTGACACTTCGACAAACTACACGGATGGCGGCAGCGAGCGTTTGGTCGGCAAAGTGTTGCAAGAGCTTATGAACGCCGGTGAATTGGAACGTGAAGAGGTGGTGATCGTTTCCAAAACCGGCTACGTGCAGGGGCAAAACATGCAACTTGCGCAGGAACGCGAGCGACAGGGGAGAGGCTTTCCGGAGATGGTCAAATACATGCAAAACTGTTGGCATTGTATTCATCCGGATTTTCTCAGCGACCAGCTTTTTCGCAGTCTCGCGCGGTTGCAGCTCGAACAACTCGACGTGCTGCTCTTGCACAATCCGGAATATTTTCTGGCCGACGCGGTGCACCGCCAACAAAATGATTTAGCCGCCGGGCGCGACGAATATGATCGCCGCATACGTGAGGCGTTTGGTTTTTTGGAAAAACAGGTCGCGGCCGGCCGTCTCGCCTGTTACGGTGTCTCCTCGAACACTTTTCCGCACGCAACGACGCATCCGGAATTTACCTCGCTTGAACGCTTGTGGGATATTGCCGCCTCGTTGTCGCCGCTGCATCATTTTCGCGTGATTCAATTTCCCGCGAATCTTTCTGAAACCGGCGCGATGCTGGAGAAAAATCAAATCGGCCACACCCGCACGCTGCTGGAATTTGCTCGCGAGAAAAAAATCGCAACGCTGGTGAATCGCCCGCTCAACGCCATGCAGGGTAATGGCATGAAACGGCTCGCCGATTTTTCGACGCTGGCAATGCACGAGGCCGAAACAATTTTTCCGGCGCAGATCGCGGCGTTGGCTGCTGCCGAAAAGAAATTCTCGCAAACCCTGTTTCCCGAGTTGAATTTTGCGCGTTTTGTTAAAGAAGATCACTCGATTTTCGTGTGGGCCGGGCAGTTGACCGACGGACTGACACTGTTTAGAAACTGGGGACATTGGGATCATGTGAAACAAAACGTGATTGAGCCGCAAACTGAAATGGCGTTGCATTTTTTCCGCGAGAAATCCGGCAGCGCGGCCCTTTGGCAGGAATGGGAGGTGGAATACCGCGAGGCTCTTACCGCCGTGCTGGTCACGCTCGCGCACGTTCATGCCCGCGAGGCCGCCACCGCCTCCCAACAACTCGCCGCGCAACTCGATGCCGCCGTCCCCGAACTGCAAACGACGCCGGCCTTGTCGCAAAAAGCGCTGCGGGTGCTGCTCAATCTCCCCGGCCTCGATACCGTTTTGCTCGGCATGCGCCGCTCGCCGTATGTTACCGACGGCCTCGCCGCGTTGCGGGCCGAACCCATTGCGCAGGTTGGGCCGGCACTATAATTTTTTACCACGAAGACATTAAAAAACTTGTTTGCCTTTGTGTCTTGGAGTCTTTGTGGTTAAATCAGGTTCCGACTCGCGTGAGTTGGATCGCTGGAATTTATGATCACCTTTTGTGCGTATGAGCGTTCTTCGCGACGAAGCGATGCGCTATTTCAACATGGCCTATGAATATCAAATGCAAGGCCGGTTGGAGCAGGCCATCACCTTCTACAAAAAATCCATCGAAGTCGAGCCTTCGGCTGAAGCCCACACTTTTCTCGGCTGGACGTACAGCATGCAGAGCAAGCTCGACGAGGCCATCGCCGAATGCCACCGCGCAATTGCGATCGATCCGGAGTTTGGCAATCCGCACAACGATATTGGCGCGTATCTCATGCAACAAGGCAAGCTCGACGAAGCGGTGCCCCATCTCAAACGCGCGATGGAAGTGTTGCGTTACGACAATCCGGAGTTTCCGCACGCCAATCTCGCTATCATTCACGAAATGAAAGGCCTGTGGCCGTTGGCCCTCGAAGAATACGAGCGCGCGCTCGCCCTGCGCCCCGATTACAAAGTCGCCTCGCTCGGCGTGATGCGCCTGCGCGCCAATTTGAATTGAGTTG
>CAYZFF010000672.1:0-2132 GCA_964477305.1 uncultured Cytophagia bacterium | reverse complement strand
CCCGAGGTTAAAGAACAGGAAGAACGCTTGCGCTCGCAAATAGCAGCGAGAAAATAGCGGCAATCGAGGTTGATTGGTAATTTTTTTTGTGCGATTACATGCGATTATTCTACTTGAGGCTTTGCTTCGTTTCACGAAAAGTAGCATAGTGTTTTATTGAGTACACTCACATCAACGTTCAAGGAAATAGCAACATGGCCACCATCAATCCTTATCTCATGTTCGCCGGTAATACCGAAGAAGCATTCAACTTCTACAAATCGGTGTTTGGCGGAGAGTTCCTTACAATGCAGCGGTTCAAAGATATTCCGCGGATGGTCAATTACGACAACAAGCAACAGGCTTAAATCGAATAATTCTCCTGCGCGCAGGCAGGGGTGAATAAATCCATCGACTACTTCGACAGGTTCGCTGAACGCCTTAAATAATTTCAACGATATGGAGAGCTGTAATGAAAGCAACGTACATTGCAATCCGCTTGCTGTTTCTTTTTGCTTTGGTCGCGCCGATCTTTTCACATGCAAAATCGAGCAGTGGCTATGTTACGGCAAACGGGGTGAAGTATTACTACGAAATTCATGGCAAGGGTGAGCCGCTCTTGCTGCTGCACGGAGGCTTAGGCTCGATTGAAATGTTCGAACCTGATCTGAATGCACTCGCGCAAAATCGAACGGTGATTGCCGTGGAGCTTCACGGACACGGCCGTACCGCGCTCGGCGAACGGCCGATTCGCTACGTTGATATGGGCGATGACATGGCTATACTCCTGAAACAGCTCAAGTATGATCAGGTTGACGTGATGGGCTACTCCATGGGAGGCGCAGTGGCGTTTCGATTGGCGGTGCAACATCCGGAGATGGTGCGGCGATTGGTGTTGGTTTCGGCAGGTTATTCACGGGACGGATTCCATCCGGAACTTTTGCCGATGCAAGCAGCGGTTGGAGCGGCGATGGCGGATCAGATGAAAGAGTCGCCGATGTACAAGGGCTATGCTGCCATTGCTCCGCATCCGGAGGATTTTCCCAAATTGCTGGACCGCATGGGTGAGCTTATGCGCACGCCGTTTGACTGGTCGGAAGACGTCAAGACCCTGAAGATGCCGGTTATGCTCATTTACGGCGACAGCGATATGTTTCGGCTGGAGCACGTCATGCAGTTTTATCATTTGCTCGGCGGCGGCTTGCGCGACGCGGGTTGGCAACGCGAGTACATGTCCCAGAATCGTTTGGCAATTTTGCCGGACTTGACCCACTACGAAATGGCCACATCGCCCAAGTTGGTGGAGACGGTGCTGCCGTTCCTGAACGGTGAGAGTGGCGTAAAAAAGTTTGAGTGAACAAAAAAATAAACCGAGCCGATTTCAGGTTTTACCAAACCACTATTCAATGAAGGAATATTTTCTTTCACTGATGCCGAAAGGAGAAACAACCTTGAGAAAAATAACCGTCTTATCATTTATTACATTAGATGGAGTCATGCAATCACCTGGTGGCTCTGAGGATGATTTTAAATATGGCGGCTGGAGCGCACCGTATTTTGCCGATGTTGATAAGGCCATTGATCAAAAAGTGAAATCTGCAGACCTTCTTTTGGGCAGAAAAACGTTTGAGATATTTGCCTCCTTCTTCCCCGCACTTGCAGATCATTGGTTCAATGATGTCACCAAATATGTCATGTCCAATACCATCGAAAAGTCAGATTGGAAAGACTCCGTTTTCCTCAAAAGCCTGACAGATATCGAAAAGCTCAAAAATTCAAAAGGTTCTGACATTCAGGTTCACGGCAGCGGCGAGCTCATTCAGCTACTACTTAAGAATGATTTAGTGGACGAACTCTGGCTCCTCATTCACCCGTTGACTCTTGGTCAAGGAAAAAAAATATTTGCCGATGGTACGATTCCGGCAGCTTTTACTTTAACAGACAGTTTGGTTACGCCAAACGGAGTTATTTTTGCCAATTACAAGCGCGTTGGAGAAGTCAAGACAGGTACCATTGGAGAATCAAAATGAAAAAAGTCCTTGCATACGTCTTCGTCGCGCTTGGCGTCATCGTTGTTGCCATTCTTGGCCTCGCTGGAACCAAGCCCGACACATTTCGTGTTGAGCGCGCGACGAGCATCAAAGCCGCGCCAG
>CAYZFF010000671.1:0-2137 GCA_964477305.1 uncultured Cytophagia bacterium | reverse complement strand
GAAGGTGAGGCAATATGCCAGAAAAACAACAGCAACTTTCTTTCGGCAATAAAATCAAACAGCCGCTCGTCGATATTCTGCACTCCGGCAGCAGCCAGAATGAGCGACCGTTTTTAAGGAAGAATAATGAGAGCAACATTCCGGGTTTGTACATCGTCGGCGATCTCGCCGGCGCGCCGGTGATCAAATACGCGATGGCACAAGGCTTTGAGGTGATCGAGCATATCGCCACGCTGCCCAATGCGATCGGCGGCAGCGACAAAGAGCTTCACGATGTCGTCATCATCGGCGCCGGCGCGTCGGGATTGAACGCGGCGCTGCAGGCCAAAGAGCGCGGCATGCATTATGTTTTGCTGGAGAAAGAACAAATTGCCAACACGATTGAAAACTTTCCCGAAGGCAAATACGTTTACGCCGAGCCGGATAGCCAGCCGCCGAAGGGCAAACTCTGGCTCGACGGCGCGACGAAAGAAGATTTAACCCAGCGCTGGAATCAGATCATCAAAGACAACCGGCTCGACGTGCGCACGTCGGAAGGCGTGACCGGCCTCGAGAAAAAGGACGGCGTCTTCACGATAAAAACCGCGAAAGGCGCCTACCGCAGCAAACGTGTCGTGCTTGCCACCGGCCAACGCGGCAATCCGCGCAAGCTCAAAGTGAAAGGCGAAAATCGCGAACATGTTTATCATCGGCTCTATTCACCGCGCAAATACAAAAATGAAAACATCATCGTAGTCGGCGGCGGCAACAGCGCCATCGAAGCGGCGATCACCTTGAGCGAACAGAACAAAGTTTACCTCTCCTATCGCGGCAGCGAGTTCGCGCGTATTTTCAAAGACAATGAAAGAAAGCTCAACGAAGCGATTGCGGCGAAGCGCATCGAGCCATTGCTCAATTCGAACATCACCGAGTTTGGCGATCATGAAGCAGCGCTGAAAATCGGCGCGGACCAAGTTCGCAAGATTCCGTATGATCACGCGTTCGTGCTCGTTGGCGCGGATGTGCCGCGTGATTTTCTCAAATCGCTCGGGCTCAAAATGGAAAACGAGTGGGAGGGCAGCGTCTTGCGCACCATCGGCCTGACGTTGCTCGGCTTCATTGGGGTGGCGATTTTTGGCGCGGCTTATGGCGGCCACCCCTCGCTTCTCGGCCTCGACTTGTCATTTGCGCCAAGCTGGATGGGCGCATTGATCTTCCTCGCCGGCCTTGCCGGTTTGATTTTCTTCGGCAAAAAAGGCGACCGCTTTGCGTGGGTCGGAATTTCTTTCATCGTTTGGTATACGATCTACGGCGCGAAAGTCGGCAAAGGTGAAGAGTTTTGGCCGTACAAAGATTGGGGCTACAAATTTCTCTCGTTCTTTGATCGGCCGTGGTCATTTTGGTATACGGTGATCTACACGCTGTTGATGACGGTGTTCGGCTTGCAAGCGCTCAAACGTTGGGGCTTGGATAAAAAAGACAAATTCCAGATCTGGCGCTACATCAGCCTGGTGAGTTTCCAATGGATTTTCTTTTTTCTCATTCCGGAGTTTTTGTTCCAATACGCGGTTAAATATCAGTGGGTCGGCGCGAAGCTGGCGAGTGATCCGGTGTTTGCCGATCAAGCCTGGCGCAGCTATGGACTCATTTACGCGTGGCCGTTGTTCTTCTACACCTTCTTTTATAGCCCGCACCAGGTTTGGGTGGTGTGGGGCGTACTGCTGACCTTCGTGCTGATTCCGATTTTTGTGTTATTCAATGGCAAGCGCTACTGCTCGTGGATTTGCGGCTGCGGCGGCCTCGCGGAAACTTTCGGCGATCGCTGGCGGCATCTCGCGCCGAAGGGCAAAGCTTCAATCAGATGGGAATGGATGAATTACGTCGTGCTCGGCGCGGCAACGGTGATTACGGTGATGGTGTTATTGAAAGATACTTATCAGGCGGTTGCCGGCAGTGCTGATCTTGGCATTCGGCTCTATCGCATTTACGCCGACGTTTGGCTCGTTGGCATTTTGCCGGTCACATTATATCCGTTTCTCGGCGGCAAAGTGTGGTGCCGCTACTGGTGCCCGCTCGCGAAACTTATGCATCTGCAATCGCATCTCTTTGCGAAACTCAAAGTCGGCAAATTCAAAATCGTCGCCAACGACAAGTGCAT
>CAYZFF010000670.1:0-2141 GCA_964477305.1 uncultured Cytophagia bacterium | reverse complement strand
TTATTAAACGAAGACGTGGCGACTTTTCAAAATGGCAAAACGTATGAAGCCAGCTTTGCCTGGCACCGCCCGCTCTTCGATTATCTGTTGACGCAAACCTGGCGCACGGCGCGCGACTTCGATCCGGAGGAACACATTCGCCATTACGCGCGGCTGGGTTACTCGCACATCGAAGTCAATGCGCTTGCGACGCATATTCCTTTTGTCGAGCGCGTGCCGGATGAATTTTACTCGCAATTTTATTCGTATTGTGCGGCGTTGGATCAGTTTGTCGAGAGCCGCTTGAATCAAGGCCAGTATCCGCCGGAATATTTGAATGCAAATTTGAATTTGCTCAAAAAATATGCGGCGTTGGCGCGAAAATATGGGATGCGGGCGGGCATTCTCTGCTTTGAGCCGCGCAGTGTGCCGGAGAAACTGTTCGAGCGCTATCCAATGCTGCGGGGTGCGCGCATCGATCATCCGATGCGCAGTTGGAAGCCGCGTTATACGCTGGCAATTTCACATCCGGCGGTGCAGGATCATTACGCGGAGCTGATGCGCAATCTGCTCACCGAAGTGCCGGAGTTGGATTATATGTCGGTGTGGACAAATGACAGCGGCTCCGGTTTTGAGCACACCGCATCGTTGTATGTGGGCCGCAACGGCGGCGCCTATTTGATTCGCGAATGGCGCAATCACGAAAAAGTGGCGGAAGCCGCCGGAAAAAATGCCGTGAATTGGCTGCGCGTGTTGCGTAATGCGGCGGCGAAGACGAATCCCGACTTCCGCGTGTGCATGCGCATTGAGCCGTTTAAAGTCGAGCACGATGTGATCGTGCGCGAACTCGAAAAAGGTTTGGATATCGAAGTTCCCTCCCTGCTCGTCCGCGGCTATGATTTGCCGTACGCACATCCGGTTTATCCGGAAATCAAAGGTGTGGCCGGCTCGGCGTATCATTTGAGTTTCGATGCGCAGGAAAAACCGATTCTCGAAAAATTTCGCGCGCGGCAGATCGAGCCGCATTTTGTTTATGCGCGCGGCACCGGCTACAATTTTGAGCCGTTGTTGGGCATTCCTTATCCGTGGATGACGCATGAAAAACTCAAAGCCGCGGCGGATTTGGGCGCCAGCCATCTCGCGCACATGGGCGGCGGTGCGCCGCCGAGTTTGACGCCATACAATATCAATCAGGAAGTGTGGCGCGAATTTCAATTTTCGCGAAATCTTAATATCGACGCGACGGTGAATAAAATCGCGCAGCGGTGGGTCGGCGAAAAACTGGCCGGCGATCTCGTGCAAATCTGGAAACTTGCGGAGCAGGCCATTCGCCATATTCCACCATTGCCGCTCTATTCCGGTTTCGGCTATGTTTGGTATCGCTTGTGGGTGCGACCGTTTGTGCCGAATTTCGAGGCCGTTCCCAAAACCGAGCGCGCATATTATGAAAAATTTTTAGTCAGTGTGCCGAATAACCCGTCGATGGTCGATCTAGGCCGCGACGTGTTGTTTGATTTGATTAGCAAAGAATACGGCGAAAAATATGTCGAGCGGGTTGACGCGAATGTGTGGAAAGCTTTGGAGGCCGCGATCGCGCTCGCCGATAGCAAAGTGAATGACTCGCCGGTCTTTCTCGACCAACGCGATCGCTTGCGCGGCTTACGTTGCTGGGTTGGCACCTCACGCAGCACGGCAATGTGGGTTGCGGGCGTTTATGGTTATTTGGCTGCCGCCGATGCTAAAACCAAAGATAGTTGCCGGGCCTATTTACGAAAAATGATGACGGCCGAAATACAATTTGCAAAAGATCTCTTGCAACTGTGGGAAACTTCAAACATCAACTGGATGGTGGTTTCCAAAGTGGCTGAAACGAGTTACATCTACGGTGAAAATATCGGCGAGTTGATCCGTAAAAAAATCGCGCTGATGGAAAAGTACGGCGACGTCGAGCCGTATATCGACCCCAATTTCATGTGGCGCGTGCCGGGATACGAATACAATCCGGCCGTCTAAAAAAAGTGCGAGGCTTTAGCAAGCCACAATGCTAAAGCCTCGCCTATCCAGAGAAAACTGCCGAAGGTTGTCTCACAAAAGATGAAAGATTAAGTAAATTTTTGCAGACCAGAAAGCCACTTACGAGGAAACATTCATCTAAGGGGCCG
>CAYZFF010000669.1:0-2144 GCA_964477305.1 uncultured Cytophagia bacterium | reverse complement strand
TTGACTTCCAGAACATAAAGGTAAGTTCCGGAGGACAAGTTTCTCGCATCGAGAATGGCGTTGTGGGCGCCGGCTTTGAGTTGGCCGTTCACCAGCTCGACGACCTGCTGACCGAGCATGTTGAACAGGCGCAGTTTCACGAAGCCATCTTCTTTCAACGCGAATGCAATCGTCGTGGTCGGGTTGAATGGATTCGGATAATTTTGCGACAACGCATACTCGCGCACGACGGTGGCGAGATCAGCGCGAACAATATCCGAGAACGTGATGGTGCCGTCGGTGTCGATTTGTTTTAAACGATAGTAATACGTGCCGGCGGTGAGCTCACGATCGGCAAATTTGTATGAATGCTGCGCCGTGGTCGTGCCATTGCCCGCGACAAAACCGATGCGTTGAAAGTTCTTCTCATCGGTGCTGCGTTGGACATCGAAACCATAATTATTGGTTTCGGTAGCGGTAACCCAATTCAACTCGACACCGCTGCCAACGACACTTACACTGAATGAGGCGAGTTCAACCGGCAGGGCCGTACTGACATTGATTTCTTGTCCCGTGGGATTGGGCGTCGTGTAAGATTTCGCGCCGGGCGGAGCGTACACCATAATATATTCACTCGTATTTTCCCACCACACAATATTGCCGGCGGGATCGAGTGCGATATCGGCGCGGTTATTGGCGCTGCGGGCGGATCCCGAAACTTGCCGCCCAGTGGTAACAGACGGCGCGCCCGTGGTCAAATCAAATTTGAAAACACCGATGGTATCGGACATTGAACAATAAAGTTCATTATCCGCATTGCTGGTGAGGTTGCTTCCATAATTCATTGTCAACCCCACCGGACGAACCGCTGCCGGGATATTGAATAGCTTCGACCAGAGCGTATCACTTTTGGTTTTTGGCAAGGTACCGGAAATATTGAACTTTTCAACCCAGCCGGTGGCACCGCCATCAAGAAAACTGGTGGTATATGGGCGCGTGCTGACATACATGAAGCCATTCTCGTCGAGCACGACGTCACGCACATAAGCGCTGCGCTGCAACACGACATCCGGCTTTGTCGTGAAGGTATCAGCCGTGCCGATTTTGAAACTAAAAACTGTCGTATCCGAGGCAAAATAGACCGTGCGATCAGCGCCCGTCCCAACAACATCAATACCACGGGGATGGCCCACACCGCCGATAATGGCCCGCAGTCCGGTCAGATCTTCTTTGATCCGGTAGATCTTGCCGTTGTTGATGTCAGAAAAATAAATATTACCGTCATCATCAGTGGTGGTATGCCACGGTTGGCCACTTGCGCCGAGTATTGGGGTCAGTAGCACAACTTGATTATTCGTCGTCCCCGCATTGCTACCGTCTGCTTTCCATTCGCGTATGCTTTTAGCCACCGGTGCTGGCGGCGTCATCGAAGCGTCTGATCCACCGCCGACATCGCCGCCATACCAATGTCCGAAACGCAAAGACTTGGGATTGCGATTAATGTCACCGCCGCGTGTGAAAATACCTGATGGCGGTGAAAGATAAATATTGGTCCACTTGCTATAATTTCGCCCAACCGTTTCGACTTCGATACTGTAGACGCCTGTGGGCACATTGCCGCCGCTGTTATTTTTGCCGTCCCAGTTTACCGAACGTGCGCCGCGGCTCATCGCGCCGGCAGAAATGCTTCGGATCACGGTCGCGCCTTGTTTGATGCGCACGACCACGGCCGTCGCCGAATCGTTCAGCGTAAAACTAATGACTGCCGGCCCCGTATTAAAATTACCTGAAAACGTGACTCTCACATCGCTGGCATAAGTATTCGCTTCGGCGCGGTTGAAGGACAACGCAAGCGTCAACGCGACACTGGCCAACAGGAACAGACTGCGTACCACTCTCATGCGATAAACCTCCTTGGGATAAATGAGTGAAACAAAACACCGCAAATGTGGATTTTCTACCGTTGGGAGCGCGTCCCGTCACCGCTCCAACATTTCCTTCTATCACCCGGCAAACTTTCCCATATCTCTCACCACCCACAAGAGTTATAAGATAATCAAATCTCAATGCAGTGCAAGTATTTTTTGTAAAAAATGCGGGAAAAATGGCGTTCACCAGGATAATATAAAACGCTTGACCCAAGCACAAAATTAAATTACATTAAT
>CAYZFF010000668.1:0-2144 GCA_964477305.1 uncultured Cytophagia bacterium | reverse complement strand
ATTGAAAAAAACGCGCTGCATATTTGGCCGCGCAAAACCTACATGCTCATCGCGCTGCCGAATATCGACGGCAGCTTCGCGGGCATTTTTTTCTTTCCATTCGAAGGTGAGCCCAGTTTTGCGAGTCTGGACACCGAAGAAAAAGTTTTGCAATTTTTTAAAACCCAGTTTCCCGACGTGGTGCGGTTGATGCCGAATTTGCTGGAGAATTATTTCTCCAATCCCACCGGCGCGATGGTCACGATCAAATGCGCGCCGTGGCACATCGGCGACAAAGCGTTGCTGCTCGGCGATGCAGCGCACGCCATCGTTCCGTTTTTCGGGCAAGGCGTGAATTGCGCTTTTGAAAGCTGCGCGCATTTGGCCGAATGCATCGACCGGCACGGTGGTGACTGGGAAAAAGTTTTTATCGAATTTGAAAGCCGGCGCCAAGTGAACACCGACGCCATTGCCGAGCTGGCGTTGGAAAATTTTGTGGAGATGCGCGATCTCGTCGCCGATCCCAAATTTCTTTTTAAGAAAAAAGTCGAGCAAGTGTTGCAGCAAAAGTATCCGGAGATTTTCATTCCCAAATATTCGATGGTCACTTTCCATCGTCTCCCTTATTCGACGGCGCTGGCGCGCGGAAAAATCCAAGATCATATTTTAGA
This sequence comes from uncultured Cytophagia bacterium, assembly GCA_964477305.1. GTDB lineage: Bacteria > Zhuqueibacterota > Zhuqueibacteria > Zhuqueibacterales > Zhuqueibacteraceae > Zhuqueibacter. The sequence goes on along the minus strand of CAYZFF010000668.1, from coordinate 1,494 downwards.
TGAATTATGCGCGTCAATTGACCGTGTGGAAGAATTGGATCTGGCAAAAGCGGATTTACTGATTAAAACAGAATTGAATACCTTAGCCATTGTCTAGGAGAACAGAATGTCATCACTCGTCATTGTTTCGGGGATTTGCAGTTTAATTTTGGTGGCAAGCGTTTTTCAATTTGCTGCCAAGGACGATGTCGCGCTGTCGCAGGAAAACCTGATTGATCCGGAGAAACGGCTGAAAGAAATGGGGATTGAGCTGCCAACGTCGGCGCCGCCGGCCGCGAACTTCGTACGCGCGGTCAGAAGCGGCAATTTAATTTTTCTCAGCGGACACGGGCCGCGAAAAAGCGATGGCAGTTATATCACCGGCAAAGTCGGCCGAGAAGTGAGCATCGAACAAGGGCGGGAAGCCGCGCGATTGACTGGGATTAATTTGCTCGCCTCCCTCAAAGCCGAGATCGGCGATCTGAACCAGGTGAAACGCGTCGTCAAAGTACTTGGAATGGTGAATGCCGGCGATTCTTTTAACGAGCAACCGCAAGTGATGAACGGCTTTTCTGATTTTATCGTTTCGGTTTTCGGTGAGCGCGGCAAGCATGCGCGCTCGGCGGTTGGAATGGCCTCGCTGCCGTTCGGCATGGCGGTGGAAATTGAAATGATCGTTGAAATCAAATGATAAATCCCAATTGGGTTTCGATGGTCAACGCCGCGTGGTTTGGCGCATACGGCCACGGCGAAGGCAAGCATTTGCTTGGTTATCCGGCAGAGATTGATTGGAGTCAAATTGAAGCCGATTTCCAAAAGTGCCGCGAAAATTTTGTGCAAGTAGTGCGCGCCTTCATTTTTGAAAATCTCGACGGTTGCGTTAAAATTGGCTCGATCTGGGATGTCGCGCCGGAAACGCTTTACAACCTCGACCGCTTAAAACAGCTCCTGATTAAATATCAGCTCAAGCTCGCAGCGGTTTTGTTTGAATTTAAAAATGACGAGGCGCAGCCGCATTTGCCGGATTTTCTTAACGTCACGCCAATGCGAATGGTGGTGGATACTTTCATTCGCCAAATGCGCGAGGTGCTGTGGTCGATTGATCTGCACAATGAAATTGATTATTTACACCTCGAGCGCAAGGTCCCGCTCAATCAACTCCGGCAAGTTATTCGTGATTATCGGGCGGTGATTAAAATCATTGCACCGGATTTGCCTTACACGTGCTCGACCGGCTGGAAGGGTGGTTATTGGGCGCGCTGTGGTGAAATCGGCACAGCACATTTAGATTTTGTTGAGATTCATCATTACACCCATCATCACGGCGAGCCGTGGGAAATAAAAAATCCGATGAGTCTCTGTGGGTTGGAAAAATTAGATCGGCCGGTTTTGCTCGGCGAATTTAAAACCGATGACTTTGCCAAGTACGTTACGGAATGTCGCGGCCGCGGTTTTCTCGGCGCCGCGCCGTGGTCGATTCACCATGATTTTCCAATTTCAGATGCAATCTGGCAA
>CAYZFF010000667.1:0-2148 GCA_964477305.1 uncultured Cytophagia bacterium | reverse complement strand
TACAACATCCCCTGCCGTTTTCGCACCAGCCATTCAATTCCCAAAACCGCCAGCAAAATCCACAACACCGGGGCGCGGCCCCAGAGTGCGAAGTCCGAGGTCTCGCGTCGTGATAACGAGGTTAAGGGCAAGCGTTCGACGAATGACGGGAGGCTATCGACCTTGCCGTACGCGCCGCCGGTGGCCTGCGCCATTTGTCGCAGCAGTGGCTCGTTCAAACGCGTGTTGAGAAATTCCAAACTGAAAGGCTCCACGGAAAAGCGGCCACTGTCTTCGCCGAGGGGCTGGCCGCTCTGCTCGGCAATACCGTGAAATTGGTATTCGCCGCCGCCGAGCACTTGCAAGCGCGCGCGATAGAGGCCGTCGCCCACATCCTGCAAAATAACTTCCTGCGAAAATTGTTCCGATTTTCCTTTGAAACCAATAGCAGGAAGGTCGGAAGTCAATTGCACCCGCACACTCGCGCCTTCCCGCGGCCGATAATCCGGCTGGTAAATCTGCGCCGACAATTCAATCGCCTCGCCGCCGCGGTAAATTTCTTTGTTGCTGGTGATTCGTACCAGCTTCGCGTCCTCACGCGTGACCATCCAGCGCACCGCGTTGCGAATTAAACTCTCGTACGCCGCCGGGGTTTTGCCGATGCCCTGCATCAGCAATTGCCAGCGCCAAAGGCCATAAGCAAAAATGGCGATGCTTTTACGCTCTGCCGATTTCTGCGCAAGCAGCACCGGCATGCCGCCGCGGCCCGGGCCGGCAGGCTGCACGTCAATCGCAGCCAAAACTTGGCTGCCGGACAGCGGTTGCAGATTGAATAAATTGCAAAACACCGGCGGCAATTCGTTCCACAGGCGCCGGTTTTCCTCCGGGGTTTCTGCAAAGCGGGTGATGGCGTGCGTCAGCCCCGCCAGTTCCGGCTGTAGCGTCACCAGGCGCTCACCGGTTGCCGAGGGCGCGACCGCCAGCGGCAATACATTGCGAAATTGCCAAAGGGTCGCAAGATCAACCCCTGGACCGTTGAGAAAAAAAAGCGGCGTTTGCTTTTGGGTGAATTTTTGCAGTAGCGCCGCGAGCAAGGCACGATCAGAATCCCGGCGCGGAAAGTCGATCATAATCACGCCGTCCAATTGATTGCCTGCGGCACGATTTAAATTGGCCGTGAGATTTGCCGCGGACACATTATTATAAAAATTGCCGTCTGGGCGTTGCACAAAAGCTTGCGTTTGAAAGTTGGAATCGGCTGCCAGCGTGCGCAGGAGAAAACTGTAATCCGGCGCCGGCGCGCCCGCGAGAACCCACAATTTCAACTTACTTTTTAACACGCGGACATAAAAAGTCCGGCGATTATTTTGGCTCGTTAATTCGCCGGCGAGTGTATCGATTTGCACCACATAACGATTCAGTCCAACTTGATGCGGCGTGAGATTGAAGCGTGCGGTCAACTCGGTGTTATCCGCCGGCAAGGTAACTTCCTGCTCCAGCACGGCTTGAGTGGCGGCGCGCAAACTGGAATCAGCCGCCAACGCACGCGGCTCCTCAAAAATACGCACACGGGCGCGGCGACCGCTGTAGCCGAGGCTGGAAAGGCTCACTTCCACTGGCAGGCGCGCTTCCGCGTAGGCGATTTCATTGGTCACCACGTCGCTCAAAAAAACATCCCGCGTGCCGCGTGCCGCGCCGACACCGATTGCAATAATCGGCACGCCAAATTGCTCGGCGACCCGTGCCGGGTTTTCGCCCATGTTTTGCGCGCCGTCGGTCAGCATAATAACGCCGGCGAAATTTTGATTAGCGAGCAGTTTCTTCGCTGTCAACAACGCGCCACCGGGATCGCTGCCATCACCGGTGAAGCGCATTTGTGCGAGCGTGTCCAAATTCATGCGGCGCAGGCTGTCACTGAAAGAAAAACTGGCGATCTCAGCGCGTTTTTTCAGCGCCGCCAGCCACGGTTGCGCCAAAGCTTGGCGCACCACTTCGGCGCGCTGGCCGGTGGAATCCGTCAGGTTCATGCTCGCCGACCGATCCAGGAGAAGGGCAACGGTTGGCTTTTGCAGGTGCTGCAAACCAAAAGTAAAAACCGGTTCAAACAACAACAACAGCGCGAGCGCCAGCGCCAGCGTCCGCAACACCGCGAGGCCTCGGCGCAACCAG
>CAYZFF010000666.1:0-2158 GCA_964477305.1 uncultured Cytophagia bacterium | reverse complement strand
TCTTCCTCTTCCGCAACTTTCTGCCCGACCACCGATTCCATGAAATACATATACGCGTCTTCGAGATTCGGCGACAGACTTTGCATGTCATAACCGGCCATCGGTTCGCCGACGACGCGCAGGAGCAGATGGGGCGCTTTCGGAACTGTGGAAATCACTTGCATCCGGCTGGCGATGTTGGGGAAATCCGTTTCGGTGCACAACACTTGCCAGACTTTGCCAACCGCCTGTGAAATCATATTGGCGGGATGGCCGCGATAAGCTACTTTGCCTTTGGCCAGCACGGCGATATCTTCGCAAGTGCTCGAAATGTCGCCAACGATATGGGTGCTCAGGATAATGACTTTGTCGCGACTAATCTCCGTGAGCAAATTGCGGAAGCGAATGCGTTCTTCGGGATCGAGGCCGGTCGTCGGTTCATCGACAATCAACAAACGCGGATTGCCGATCACCGCTTGCGCGATGCCGAGCCGCCGCATCATGCCGCCGGAATAGGTTTTGGCTTTGCGGTCGCGCGCTTCGAGCAGGCCGACGCTGGCGAGGGTTTGATGCACGGTCTCGCGAATATTTTTTCGCGGCACGCCGTTGAGTTTGGCAATGTAAGTCAAAAACTCCGCGCCGGTGAGCGGCGGATAAACACCGAAGAATTGCGGCAAATAACCGAGCGAAGCGCGAATCTGCTGCCGGTGCGAGCGAATCTCCGCGCCGTTGATCAACACCTCGCCGGAAGTGGGCGTTTCGAGCGTCGCCAAAATTTTCATCAGCGAGCTTTTGCCGGCGCCGTTCGGGCCGAGCAGGCCGAACAGGCCAGTGTCAATATCGAGGTCAACGTTCTGCAAGGCATGAACGCCGCCAACGTAAGTTTTGTGCAGGCCGCGAATTTGGATGGGCATGAGTTCTTGTACTGATATTTTAGACAGAGGTTGCGGCGAATTTGTTACATTTTAAAGAATTGCCAGCCAATGGCAATTCTTTAGCTTACTTCTGAGATGCCCCGGTGAAGAAAAAAGTTGCGTAAATTCATCTCTGGTGGAATTATTTTTCACTCGTATCTTGTTATCATTCATAACAAGATACGAAAAAACGACTGCCAAAAAATGAGCCGTTAATGAGAAATTCGTGAGAAAACAATATGAAAACATGCATCAAACTTATCATGACGTTTTGCGGTCTCGCCGGCGTCGCAGAAATGAGCCGCGCGCAACATTGGGTTCAGCTCGCGCCCGCTTCCGGCAATGCGCCAGCGCCGCGCGTGAATGCAGCGGCAATTTACGATTCATTAAATCACCGGTTGGTTATTTTCGGCGGCAAAACCGCGACGGGCGACGTCAATGACGTTTGGGCGTTTGATTTAAGAAATAACGCGTGGTCAAACCTGACGCCGGCTTCCGGTGCGATGCCCGCGCCGCGTTTTACGGCCAACGGCGTCTACAATTTAGCCAAACAGCAAATGATTATTTGGTCGGGACAAGGTTCCTCATTCTTCAATGACGTGTGGGCGTTTGATTTAAACGCCAAAAGCTGGTCGCCATTCAATCCACCCAATCCTCAACCCAACATTCGTTACGGCACCGCGGCAGTTTTTGATCCGAGGGCAAAAGAGTTGGTCACATTTGCCGGATTCACAGACGCTGGACGTTTCGATGACACGTGGCGGTTTAATGTCAACACCGCAACCTGGAAAGAGATTTCACTCACAACACATCCCGAGAAACGCTGTCTGCATACAGCAAGTTATGACGCGTTAAAACACCGGATGATTATTTACGGCGGCCAAACCAATGGCCCGCGCGGCGATATTTGGGCGCTCGATCTCGCGACGAACCAGTGGACGGATTTGACGCCGTCGATTAGTCCGGTGGGGCGTTGGTTTCCGACGAATATTTTTGATGCCGCCAGCAATCGCGTCATCATCTTCGGCGGCAATCTTGGCGCATCGCAATCGAATGAAACATGGGCATTCAATTTAACGAACAATACGTGGCAGCAGCTTTCACCTTCGGGCACAGTACCGGCAGCACGCGAAGGCGCGGCGGCGATTTACATTCGCCAAGAGAATCGCATGATTGTTTTCGGCGGGCGCGGCGGCGCGTTTTATAATGATCTTTGGTCATTAAATAATTTATCACCGACCACAGCCGTGGAAAACAATTCCGGT
>CAYZFF010000665.1:0-2167 GCA_964477305.1 uncultured Cytophagia bacterium | reverse complement strand
AAAAACTATAGAGAAATGCTTTTTCATGGGATTTATAAACGTGTTTTGTAACTATTCAGCTATTTTTTGTAAACCGATTGAACGGATAAAGCGGATTTCAAGAATTTATTGGGTAAAATCGAAATCTGTTCAATCTGTTTTATCCGCTTACCACTTTGGTTTTTTTGTGAAAATTTGCGCTGAATAGTTACGTTTTTACTAAATATTGAGCGGCAACAATTTTACCAGTTCGAAAAGTTTAAAATTGCGAACAAAATCAATCTCGCGGTGAACCACAATGCACATAAAACTAACGAGTTTGTGCAAATGGGGACAAAGTTGAGATTATGATAAAATATGTTTTTTGATTTTAGTGCGACCTTGGCAATGTTAAGTAAAAATGGAGCCACGGAAACCGCTGCGCACGAATGAAAAATATCGTAAATCTTTGAGTGATCTGTTACTAACTTAACATTGTCAAACTACTTCTCTTGAATAATGAAACAATGACCGAGCATTCCTTATTAATGCAACAATGTCAATTTTTTTGTCTGTTCAATATTTCCCGCCTGCAAGCGATAAAAATAGATGCCGTTAGACAAATTGAAGCCGTCCTCATTTTTGCCATCCCAGAAAAAAATGTTATAGCCGGCAGGAAGATTGGCGTTGGCGAGAACACGCACGCGCCGGCCGAGTGCGTCATATAAGCTTAAATTGACGTGTGCTTGTTGGGGCAGAATAAAACGAAAGGCGGTTTGAAAACTTTTGGTGGTAGAGGTTATACGAACGGGATTCGGATAGTTTTGCTCTAGGGTGAATTGCAATGGCGTAATTTGCGCTGCCTGACCGCCAATCGCAGTAGCCAGTTTTAAGTTATAAGGCTTGTCGAAAATCTCTCCGGTTAATTTCCATTCACCGGTCAACGTTCTAATGCTGCTGCGAAAGGTCGGTTTGGTCACGCCGTCATCAAACAACAGTTGCATCGCGCCGTTATTGAGCACCTCCGCAGCAATGAAAAAATCCTCACCAGCCGTGACCGAGATTTTATGGTCGCCAACCCAGATTTCATTGGGAACGAGCAAGCCGCGCGTCAGTTCTGAAAATGGAACATCGAGTTGAGCGCGCATCTCGCCGGGAAGATTGCGATTGCTCGCATCGGACTGCCGAATCGACAACCGAAGCGCGCCGCTGCCTTGAATCCCGCTGTTGCCGCCGTTGATAAAAATTTGAATCCAGAGCAGTTGGCCGCTGATGCTAGGAGTGAAACGCATGGCACCGGCTGCGTAATTTTGGGCGGTGCCAATGCCCAGCGAAGCAGCGGCTTTGGCATCATAATATTGATCAAGCGTCTGATTGGGTGGATCGTTGGCGAGAAAGTAAATATTTTCAGTGACGCTGCTGGGCGCAACGGTGATGGCGACGGCGTCGTTGGGGCGATCCAGCAGATGATCGTGACTCTCAGCCGCTCCATTGTAATACTCAAAAGGAATCGGTTGAATAAATGAAAGGTCGGAACGATTTCTCGCATAAGGCCCGACGCTGGAACCGGCGGTGAAATTTTCCACGAGCGGTTCTGCGAGCAAAAAATAATTTCCCGGCGGCAGGCCGGCCAATTCAAAAGCGCCGGACGCATTGCCGAAATAGTCTGTCACCGTGCTGTAGTGCTCGGCAAAATTTACCGCGTTGATGGCAATCACGTTTGCGCCCCGCACGAATGTCCCGTTGCGCCGCCGGATGCCGCCCCGCAGCGTGCCGCGGCCGGTAAAAAAATTATTCGCCGGGTATAAGCGGCTGATGGAGACGATATCATCAGCCGTGAATTCGGCATTGGTGGTGCTGATGGGAAACATGAGCGGCACCGCGGCATCGTTGGCGCTGACGCCATCCGTGCCGGCTTGTTTTTGAATTTGCGCATGATCGAGGCCGAGCAAATGGCCCAACTCATGTTTAATGACGCCGAGATATTGCAGTTCTGAAGTTTTGTTGCTCAAGGCGCCGTTAATCAGCACTTCACTTTCCGTATAATAACCGGCATTCGGCCCGCTGGTGAAGTAGGCGGAAACGGCCAAACCGATGACCGTGTTTTTTGAACCGACGCCACGAATCGCATCAATCATCTCGCCGTCGCTGTCGAGCAAGACGGGATTAATACCGTCCTCAAATTTTCCCCAGTAGGCCGTGTAATTGC
>CAYZFF010000664.1:0-2169 GCA_964477305.1 uncultured Cytophagia bacterium | reverse complement strand
TGATCCGTGTATTGCCCGGGCACTCCGGAGCGCCCGGGGTGTATCAATTTTAGAGGCCCTCATGCCCGATTCCAAAAACTATCAAAAGCTTCGTCTCTTCCTCGCTTCCCCGAGCGATCTGGCTGCCGAACGCGAGCGCGTGCATACGGTTGCCGATGAACTCAACCGGACGGTCGCGGACGAACTCGGCGTGACGCTGCAAGTTTTGGATTGGCGCGAGGTGATACCCAAAATGGGGCGGCCCGAACAAGTCATTCTTGACGAGTTGAAAGTTGATACGTGGGATATTTTTATCGGCATGATGTGGCTGCGCTTCGGCATGCCGCCCGGCGGCGCGCATCCCCATACCGGCAAAACGTATGATTCCGGCACCGAAGAAGAATTCTCGCTGGCCTACAAATCCTGGCAGCAGCACCGGCGGCCGCAAATTTTATTCTACCGCTGCATGCGTTCCGCCAATCTCGACCAGCTTGATCCCGATCAATACAAACGCGTCAAAGATTTTTTTGCCAACTTTGCCGCTGATAAAGCCCACCCCGGCTTGCCCCAATCTTTTCAAACCTCCGAAGATTTCGAGCGCCGCGTGCGCAGTGATTTGACGAAACTTTTGTTTGATTACGGCAAACAAGTTTTAAAGCGAGCGCCGGTGACGCCGCCCAAAATCGAATTGCCCGCGGATACCGCCACCCAACATTATCTGAATTTCGTCCGCAATGAGCATGGCCGCATCCGTCTCTTCGGCTTTCTCTCCCACGCCAACATCGACGTGCGCCTGCTGGACGTCTTCGTCTCGCTGCGTTTTTCGGATCGTTGGCGGGAGATGGAGATGAAACATTTACCAACAGCGGCAGAACCCAATGAACGCGATCTTTCGCCGCCGGAGGTTTTGCAGCGGGCGCTGCAAAAGAAAAAATTGCTGCTTCTGCTCGGCGGCCCCGGTTCCGGCAAAACCACCCTGCTCAAATATTTTGCCGTCTGCTGTCTCGATGCTGCCGGCCGCGAGCGCATTCGTTTGCCCCAGCCGCGCATTCCCCTTTTCGTCCCGTTGCGCCAAATCGACCCGGCCAAGCCCTTCACTGAGGCCCTCGCCGTGTGGGCTAAAACCCACGATCAAAATATTCCGGCCCAACAGTTTGCGAGCTGGCTGCACCAACCCGGCGCGCTGGTGTTGTTGGATGGCCTCGATGAAGTGAGCGATTTGAAAACGCGCCGCCAGATTTGCGAGTGGATCGATAAAGCTGCGCCGGCCTACGGCGAATCCACCTTTGTGGTTACCTGCCGGTTCACCGGCTATCGCGAGGCTGAAGGTGTCGCCCTGCAAACCCCGCACACCCGCGCCGACGTGCTCGATCTCAATGCGGCGCAGCAGACGACATTTTTGCAGCAATGGTTTTGTGCCGCGGAACTGGAACGTTTGGAAAACCACGAGCTAAATGATCCAGCGCGGCAGCAGGAAATGCAGCAAGCTGCGCGCACACAGGCCCAAGCGATCACGGAATTTTTAGGCAAAGCCGAAAATCGCGCCCTGGCGGACATGGCCAGCATTCCGGTGTTGCTGCAAATCATGGCCGTCATTTGGAAAGAGCAGGGCAGTCTTTCCAGCGAACGCGTCGAGCTGTACAATCGCAGCATCGACTATTTGCTCGACCACCGCGACCGCGCCAAAAAAATCGAGCCACTGCTCAGCGCCGCCAAAGCGCGGCTGGTGCTGCGACCGTTGGCACTGTGGATGCAAAAAGACTGGCGCAAAGACGAAGCCCCAGCCGCCGAAGTCGAGAAACAAATCGCCGGGAAACTGCAAGAAGTGCGGCCCGGAACCACGCCCACCGAATTTCTTGAAAACATTCGCGACCGCGCCGGGGTGTTGGTCGGCGCCGGCGCGGAAACCTATACGTTTCAGCACAAGTCGTTTCGGGAGTTTTTTGCGGCGTTGGAAATTGCCAACCAAAACGCCGCCGGGATGTTGGTGCAAAATTTTGGCGACGATTGGTGGCGCGAAAGCATTTTGTTCTCCGCCGGCCTCACCAGCCCGGAAATTTTTCCGGCGTTTTTGGAGCAATTTCTCAAACACGAAAAGAACGACGGCCCCACCTCGCCGTTGCTGCTGCAAATGATGCAGGAAGCCGCAGTGAAGCCGTTGGGCCCGTTTGAAAAAATTTTACGCGACAA
>CAYZFF010000663.1:0-2170 GCA_964477305.1 uncultured Cytophagia bacterium | reverse complement strand
AGTTCGCCTTCTTTGCCGGGTTTGGCGTTGCCGTGTTCCATACCCATCACGCCGCGATAACCTTTTTCGTAAAGGTGTTTGAACACGTTGCGAAAATTGACTTCGCCGGTTGTGGGTTCTTTGCGGCCGGGGTTGTCGCCGATTTGAAAATATGCAATTTCATCCCAGGCCAAATCAAGGTTGGGAATGAGATTGCCCTCCGTGATTTGTTGATGATACAGATCATCGAGAATTTTACAGGAAGGGCTGTTGACGGCGCGGCAAATTTGATAGGCCTGTGGAATTTTGGTGAGAAAAAGGCCGGGGTGATCGCGCCAGGCATTGAGCGGCTCCAGCACCATCACGACGCCGTGCGGCTCAAACCCCTCGGCGCAATGTTTCAAATGCTCGATCACGTTCGCAGTTTGGTAATCCCATTCCAGGCGCGTGCTGAACATGCCGGGCACAACCGTCGTCCATTTCGCATTCACCCGCTTCGCCACCTCCACCGCCGCGCGCACTTGTTTGAGCAGCATGTCGCGCACGTCTTTATCGTTGTACACGAAGGTGGCTTTGCCGAATTCAGCATAAGTGACGAAGACACCCATGGTCATATTTAGTCGCGCCATTTCTTTTGCAATGCGTTCCTGCTCGGCAATCGGGCGCGACATCATGCCGTTATCTTCCAAAGCCGTGAAGCCCTGCTCGGCCATAAACTTCAGTTGGTCGACCAAATCTTCGCCGGCGTGATTTTTAAACATGCCGAAATGCGGTGCGTACTTATGCTTGAAAGCATGTTTGCCCGTTCGCGGAGTGGCCGGCGTTTTTGCCTGCAAAATATTGGATGAGGCCAACGCCGCCACACTCGCGGCAAAACCGGTTTTCATGAAATCTCGTCGTTTCATCTTTGCGCTCCAAAAAAGTTGGGTGCAGTCCGATTGCGCACGAAGTTTTAAATTCAAAATGCCTCATTGCGCCAGCCGGACTTCGGCGGTCACGCCATACGAGCCAATTTCGTCACACCGGGCACGGCCACCGGCGATACCGGCATCGGGCCGAACGCAAAACTCTTCGGCGTAATATCAAGCTCCGCGTTCATGATTTCATCCCAGGTGAGGGCTTGGCCGGTGTACGCGGCTTCGCGACCCATAATTGCTGTTAGTGTACTTTCGGCAACTTGCCGTCCTTCGTTCAACGGTTGGCCTTTACGAATGCTCGCAATCAAATCCGTGTGTTCCTGCACGTATGGATTGGGCGGTTCTTCAATATCCAGGCGCCACGGTTTCGCGCTTTTAATCCATTTCGCCGGATCAGCCGTGCCTTTGGTGCCGATCAAATATTCATCGACGCGCGTGGCAGTGCCGTCGATTTGCCGGCACATGCTGAGCACGCGCGCGCCGTTGGGATACTCAAATTCCAGCGCGAAATGATCGAAGATATGGCCGTATGCCGGCTCCACGCGCACTTGCCGTCCGCCGACGCCGACCGCTTTAACCGGATGCGATTGCAGCGCCCAGTTCGCGACGTCGAGATTATGAATGTGTTGCTCGACGATGTGATCACCGGAGAGCCAAGTGAAATACAACCAGTTGCGCAGTTGCCATTCCATGTCGGTCCATCCGGGTTGGCGCGGATGCATCCACAGCCCGCCTTGATTCCAATAAACCTGCGCCGAAACGATATCGCCAATGGCGCCGGCCTGAATGCGTTTCAGGGCTTCGAGATAACCGAGCTGATGGCGGCGCTGCGTGCCGGCGACAATCGCAAGCCCTTTTTGTTTGGCGAGATCGGCGGCGGCTATGACTGAACGCACGCCGACTGGATCGACCGCCACGGGTTTTTCCATGAAGACGTGTTTGCCCGCGGCAATCGCGGCCTGCAAATGGAGGGGGCGAAATCCCGGCGGCGTCGCAAGAATGACGAGATCGATATCGCTCGCGAGGACTTTTTGATACGCGTCAAATCCGACGAAACAACGCTCGTCGGTCACTTTGAAACTCGCGCCGATTTTCTGGCTCAGTTGCTCTTTGCACCTGGCGAGATGATCCGGAAAGACGTCGCCCAGCGCCACGATCTCGATGCCGGTGGATGATTCGACGCAGTTTTGCGCCGCGCCGGTGCCGCGTCCGCCGCAACCAATCAACCCGACGCGAATGTTTTCGTTTGCAGCAAAACCGTACGCAAAATTTCC
>CAYZFF010000662.1:0-2178 GCA_964477305.1 uncultured Cytophagia bacterium | reverse complement strand
AGTTTGGTGGGGTGATTGTATTGAGCACACCATGCGGAGGTTTTCAGCCTTCGCATGGTTGCTACCCAAGAAACTCTACTTGTTTTAGATTTCAACTCTTGAATCCAGTGAATCAATAATGTCACCCACCACGAAAAAAATTCTCAAATGGACCGGCATCGTTTTCGGCGGGTTGCTCGTGTTCGTCGTTGCTTTCGGGGCGTATGTTTATTCCATTGTTCCGAAGCCCATTGGCAGCCCCATTGTTTTGCAAAAGGAGCTTTTTGCCAAACCGCCGCAAGATTTGCCGATGGCGGGAAAATACATTTACAAATCGGCCACGGAACTCGCGGTGATGATTCGTCGCCGCGAAGCGGCGTCCACTGAGATTGTCAGCGAGTATCTCGCCAACATCAAAAACAACAATTACAAATATAACGCGCTCATTTGGCTGCGCGAGCAAGAAGCGTTGGCGGAAGCGAAACTTGCGGACGAAGCCGTGGCGCGCGGCGATACCGCGGAGCCGTTACTCGGCGTACCGGTGACCATCAAAGAAATGTTTTGGGTCAAAGGCTCACCCTCCACGCTGAACGCCAAAATGTTTGGCTTCATTGCGCCGCGTGATGGCGTCGTGGTGCAGCAAATCAAAAATGCCGGCGCCATCATTCTCGGCACCACGAACGTTCCGTTCATGTTGTCGGATTATCAAACGCAGGGCGAGGTCTATCCCACCGGCAATAATCCTTACGACACCACACGTACACCCGGCGGCAGCACGGGCGGCGGCGCAGCCGCGCTGGCAGCGGGATTCACCGCGCTCGAACTCGGCAGCGATTTGGGCGGCAGCATTCGCGTGCCCGCGGCGTTTTGCGGTTTGTGGGGATTGAAACCAACCGTTGGCGCGGTAAATACCACGCAAGGCGCCACACCGGATACGGTGACGAAGTTTTCCCGGTTTGCCCTGGCCTCGCCCGGCCCGCTAGCGCGAACGCCGGAAGATTTGGAACTGATGTGGAACGTCATTCGTGATACGAAAATCGACGAGCGGTTTCAGCGCAGGATTGACTGGCAACCGGCATCAAATAAAACGCTGGGGCAATATAAAATTGCTTGGATGGAGGACTGGCCGCGCGAAGGCGAGAGCGTGAAAGTAAGCGGCGAAGTGAAAGAAAGGCTTAACGCGTTGCTGGCGGCATTGCAGCAGCACGGCGCCACCGCCGAAAAAATTGCGCCGGACATTATTTATGATGATCTCGTAAAAATGTTTCTGGCCTCTTTCGGCTACATGATGGGCGAAGGCCAGCCGTGGCTGTTGCGTAAATTCATGCAAATGGGCATGCAAAACATGAGCGACGGTTCACCCAACTTCGCCGCATTTGATGCGAGCATCATGGATGCCTCCGACGCCGGCTGGAATAAAGTTCAAACTGATAGAAAAGCGCTGATTGAAAAATGGGAAGCGTTTTTTAAACAACATGATTTTTTTATTTGCCCGATCACTTACGGGGCTGCGTTTAAGAAATGCGCCACCGGCAGCCTCATTCCAGCGTCAGAGGGGCAAACCGTCAAGTACATGGCGTATGTGCCATACTCTTACATCATCAATGCCACCGGGCATCCCGCAGTGATCATACCGACGGGGTTGAATGCACAGGGCCTGCCGCTCGCATTGCAAATCGTCGGCGCGAATTATTCGGAAGCAGAGTTGCTGCATTTCGCGAAACTTTTGCAGCCATTGACTCCCGGATTTGTAAAACCACAGGGGCTATAAATTCTTTGCGTCTGAGATCAAACCTTGCGAAGCTACGAAACTTTCGCAAGGTTATTTACAGAGGCTTTAATGCGTGAGTAGGTTTGCAGTCCTACCCCCTTGTGGGGGTAATGTCGCGAAGCCGAATTTAGTGATTTAAAGGCGGCCTGCAAGGGGCCGGGGCTACAACAATCCTGTTCGTTCAAATAGAAACCGCTATGGGATTGCCGATTAAATAACTTACCCAAGTGATCCTCATGCCCGAGCGCTTTAATCGGGCCTCCACAGACTTTAAACCACTGGGTTCCCGCCAAAAGCATGCGGAAATGACAGTCAAGTGAAATGGGGAAGTTATTTAAATGTCGAACCTTAACAGGAAGTAATTTGCTATGAAAAACGCTGACTTCATCCAACCAAAGAATTACTCGAGCAATTTGCGTTTGCTTAGT
>CAYZFF010000661.1:0-2180 GCA_964477305.1 uncultured Cytophagia bacterium | reverse complement strand
ATGCGTGTCTCTCAGAAACGGACCATGAACGAAGCAATGATCCGATCTTCATCCTTCACCAGATCGGCGACAAAGCCGGTCGGGTCGCCAATGGGTGGATTCCATCCGTTTGGTGAAGTGAGCCCACCGCGTCCGGCGAAGTAGGGGACAGAGGCATGGCGGTGAACGTATTCAAGACCCCAGGTGACGTGCTCGTTCGGCATGTATTGAAAGCCGGTGGAGAAGTCCCAAGAATCAAATTTATCCCCGGGGTTTTGCGTCAAAACTCCATTACCGGTAGGCAGCAGGGCCAAATAGCGCCCTGGATTATGCAGCATACCTCCGCCCAATGTCCAGGCAAAATGCTCTTGTTTGCCAAGCCAGAGGCGGTTATAGAACATCCAGCTCAGGAAATTCTGTGCAGGTTTTGCCGAGTCACCACCAAAGGCGACCACACCTCCACCATTCTCGAAACCAATATCGCCGGTAAGGGAGAATGCAGCCTTCGGAATGGAACTGCCGGGTTTATGGCGGTACCGAATAAGCAGACTATTGTCAGTGTGAAACCGAAAACGTCCCGGTGTATTCGGCGTGTCCCATCCGCCATACGCACTGGCGAGAATCGATATACTTTCCTTCGGACGATAGATCATTTGAAAACCGATGCCGGGCTGTTCATTGAACATCGCGTATGTTTGCCAGCCATTGATAATCCAGTATTCAAGCTTGAGCCGATCCGTTGGGAATGTCTGTATGCGGATTCCCGTAAAGAACCATGGGGTGTTGTCCGAAGTAAAGGAAGGTTGATAGTTCCAGTTTTCGAAGTTGTTGTAACTCAAAAGGCCAACATAGGATTTAAAAATGCCGACGTCGACGTTAATGCCGTGCATTTTATCAAAATGCATTCCCACATATCCTTCCGTCACAAAGCGATAGGCGGTATACAAGTCGAACTGTCCGCGCAACGGCGTATTGTCATTGCGTGGGATGCCGGTTGCACGGGCGCCGAACTGCAACATCAGTCTTGCACGTGCACCACTTTCAGGATCATGGAAGTCGCCTCCGACTTCAATGTATGAGAGACTGAATTCATCGGAGCGAAACGTCGCTGTCGATCCGGAATTCGTGTGGTCTTTCGGATGGTTGAAGTTGAAATTGTAGTTTATGTCCATCGTCATGTCGCCGGTGAAATACTTGGAATCGAGCACCTGCTGATGAAGACGGCTATTCCCTTGCAGCCAGGTGAAATCGCCGAACGCAAACGGCGCAGCTTTGGGAGTTTTGGTTACTGTAGTATCGCTTGAGAGGCCTAAACCTATGCCTGCGAAAGCGGATTCTGTTGCAAAAAGCGAAATAACCAACAACACGATGGCGAAAGGGCCAAGGTGAAGACATAAATTTTTCGTGACTTCATCAAACCGTTGTAACGCAAAACGAGTCATAAAAGTGTACCATCCTTTCCATGGAATTTGTTACAGCTTTTTTCGAGCCGGAAATTTTTGTCTTATGCTATTCCTAATATACTCAGGGAGAATCCGACCCCAAAAAGCACTGTGTAAATGATGACCAGAATCGCCATCGCTACAAAAAGCAAAAGCGTAACTGCCATCGCGGCGGCAGCCAATAGATGACACCAGCTTGCCATAAGCGCGCGCAATATTCCGACGAAATGAGGCCGGGGTTCCACATCGGGAAAACGAAAAACTCGAGGCTGATCAACAAAAGCAACCATTGGAATGTCAATCAATTTGTTATTGCGTCTCCAACGCCAAATTTAATTTCAACACATTCACGCGCGGCTCGCCGAGAAATCCTAATTGCCGGCCTTCAATATGTTTTTCAACAAGCTGGCGCACGACGGATTCTTCCAAGTTACGGGTGCGCGCGACGCGCGGCACTTGATACAATGCCGCTGCCGGACTGATATGCGGATCGAGGCCGCTGCCCGAAGCCGTCACCAAGTCAACCGGAATGAGTTGGGTATTGCTCGAATCAGCTTGCCGTAACGCTTGCACGCGCACTTGCACGGCGTTGAATAATGCCGGATTGGTTGGCCCAAAATTGGAGCCAGACGAAGCTGCAGCATTATAAGGAAATTGGCCAGTCGCCGACAATCGACTCCAAAAATATTTCGGATCATCGAACGACTGCCCGATGAGTTCGGAGCCGACGAGCTTTCCATCTTGGTAAATCAAGCTGCC
>CAYZFF010000660.1:0-2184 GCA_964477305.1 uncultured Cytophagia bacterium | reverse complement strand
GGGTTGTGGGCGCCAGGCCGGACTCCGGCATCAGCCGCGGCTCAAGATAATAGCAGCGAAACAGCGCGCGCAAAACCTCGCGCACTTGCCGATCCATGCGCTGCACGCTCGGCACAAAAATAATTTCTTGATAAATGAACGCATTGAGCTGCTTTTGCAACGGCTCCAGCGCCGGGCTGAAACGAACCAATTCCTGATCAAAAAAATGCAGACGCTGCTGCTCCGTCGAAAATTTTTCCACTTGCTGCAGCGTGTGTTCGATAATGTCCGTCACCAGCAGGTGAATCAACCCATTGACGAGATGATTGCGATACAGATGCTCGCGGCCGGCGGGCGCTTCGTTGCCGGTCACCATTTTCCCGCGCCGCGCTTCCACTAGGCCGACGATTTCGAGTTGCCGAACTGCATCAATGGTGGTGAGGCCGGCGCGCAAACCGTCTTCCAAATCATGCGTGCGTTGCGCCACTTCATCGGCAATGGCCACCAACTGGCCCTCAAGCGTGGTGGCCGCATCCAATTCGAACGACAGTGCCGCCAACTCAAAATCGGGATAAACATACTGGCCGCGTTTGAGCCGGGTGTGTTTTAAAATGCCTTCCCGCACTGGCGCGGTCAAATTCAATCCCGGCACTAAATATTTCTGCTCGATGCCATCGACAATGCGCAGCGATTGATAATTGTGTTTGAACCCGCCGTATGAGCGGCTATCGAGCACACCCTCGAGCGTATCGCGGCCCTGCAAAATTTCATTGAGCACGGTTTCGCCCAAATGCCCAAACGGCGTGTGCCCGAGATCGTGGCCGAGCGCGATCGCTTCGACGAGATCTTCATTCAAGCCCAGCGCCCGCGCCAGCGTCCGCGAGATTTGCGCCACTTCCAGCGTGTGCGTGAGGCGCGTGCGAAAATGATCGCCTTCGGTAATCATAAACACCTGGCGCTTGTGCTTCAACCGCCGGAACGCCCGCGAATGAATCAAACGGTCGCGATCCCGCTGAAACGCCGTGCGATAGGCATGTTCATGCTCCGGAAACCGTCGCGTCGCATTTGCCTCCGCGCTGCGGCAGGCATACGGCGCCAGCCATTGCGCCTCAAAGTTTTGCCAATCGGCGGCGGTGCGAAAGCGGAATAAGTTTAGCATAAAAAGTTCTTGCTATTCTTTGGTAAATACGTTACCATTTACACACAAAACTGATCTTTTGATAATACGCGTTTGGGATTTAACTTGGGCTTGCCATCGTCATTTCCGCTTTCGCGGGAATTTAGAATTTCTATAAGCAGTATGGATGCCTGCCGTCGCGGGCATGACAACCCAAATGAATATATCAACGATTCAGCAAACCTGTGCTCACGGTCATGCAAATACGTTCATTAATCTGAGGAGAATGAATGCGTGATTTAACCAAAATGCTGTCACTGCTGGCCATTGGCATCATTGGCGGGATGTTGCTGTTCAAATTTTCCTGCGCCCCCGATGACAATCTCGACAAGCTGCTAAAGGAAATCGCCGAGGTGCGCGAGAAAAATAATGCGCTCGAAGCGGCCAATCGTTTAGCCTTCGTCCGCATCGATTCCCTGCAGCGGGAAGATCGCCGCAAGCAACAACTCGCCGACTCGCTGGCCAAAGTCGTTCAAATTCGCGAAAAGAAAATCATCAAAATTGTGGAGAATCTCCATGTCTATAAAGGTACGCCGACTGATTTGCTGCGCGAGCTTAATGAGTTTGTGCGCTCCCCTCTCCCTCCGCTCCCAGACACAAGTCATACCCGATAGCGTCATCATGGTGATTGGCGCCAAGAACGACACCGGTTTTGTGTTGCCGATCCGCGTCGCCGAACGGTTGAGCAATATTCGCTTCGGCCTGCTGCCGGAGGTTTTCACCCAACTCGGCGATCTGAAACAGGAGAGCAGTGTGTTGCGCGAACGCGTCGGCAATTTGCAACAGCAATTCAACGAAGCCAACGGCATTGCCGAACGCCGCAAACAGGAGATCGACAACTTGAACGGCGTGCTGGATAAAAGCGAGAAAGAACTCAAAAAGAAAAGCCGTCTGCTGCGTTTCTTTCGCTTTACGACCATTGGGTTCGCGATCTCCACGGCGACGTTGGCGCTGCTGAAATAGTCCGAGGTCGGAAGTCCAAAGTCAATGTTCAAAAAAGCCCGCATTCTGATGCTTTTTGTGCCTTA
>CAYZFF010000659.1:0-2184 GCA_964477305.1 uncultured Cytophagia bacterium | reverse complement strand
ATGCAGGGCAAACGCATTGCGGTGCTCGGCGATTTCATGCTGGATCGTTATCTCTGGGGCAGCGTCACGCGCATTTCGCCGGAGGCGCCGGTGCCGGTGGTGGATATTGACAGCGAAACTGAACATCTCGGCGGCGCGGCGAATGTCGCCAACAACATTGCGGCGCTCGGCGCGTTGCCCTTGCCGATCGGCGTAATCGGCAATGATGGCTCCGGCCAACGGCTGGCGGAGTTGGTGCAAAACGCCGGTTTTCCCAACGCGGGAATTTTTATCGATGCCAGCCGGCCGACGACGATTAAAACCCGCGTTATCGCGCACGATCAACACGTCGTCCGCACGGATCGCGAATCGCGGCACGATCTGGCGCCGGAGATGCAGGAAAAATTGTTGCACCATCTCGAAAACCTTCTGCCGAAGCTCGATGCGATTCTGATTGAAGATTATAATAAAGGCGTCATTTCGCAACCCTTTCTCGGCCGTGTGATCGCCATGGCCCAAAGCCATGGTTGCCTCATCACGGTTGATCCGAAGTTCAACCACTTTTTTGAATATCAGAACGTCACGGTGTTCAAGCCGAATCGCAAAGAGGCGGAAGAGGTGATTGGCATGAAACTCACGACGGCAAATGATCTCGAACGCGCCGGAGAAATTTTATTGCAGCGTTTGCAGTGTGCGCATGTTCTCATCACGCTCGGCGAGCGCGGCATGGCGCTCTTTTCACAAAACGGCGCGCACCATTTGATTCCAACGCGCGCGCGCCGCGTGCACGATGTTTCCGGCGCCGGGGATACGGTGATTGCCACGTTGACGGTGGCGCTCGCAGCCGGCGCGGATATTCTCGAAGCCGCCCACCTCGCCAATTATGCCGCCGGCGTGGTCGTCGGCGAAGTTGGCGCGGTGCCGATTGATCAACAAAAACTGGTCGAAGCGATTGCGCATCACCAGCAGTGGCAGGAGTAGTGGGAGAAGTATTCTGTAATCAGTATTCAGTTTTTTGTGTCGCTTCACTGAATACTCCATGTCATTAAGATAAGCGGAGATCAAACACTCCCGAAGGCTGCGCCCGCAGAGGACTTGTGAAAATAGCCCCGCGATTCATCGCGGGGAATAAAATTTAAACAATCCGTCAAGTCCCGAAAGGGACGAATGAAAACGGTATATTGGCAATTCTCAACCGTTCGTATCAATCGTCCCGATGGGACTTTAGATTGCGGTGTATCACTTGGTTCCCAGAAATGAAATTTCTGGGCTATTTTCACATCGTCCCTGCGGGACGGAATCATTGTCTGCTAACTTAATGACACTGAATACTGCTCACTGAACACTGAATACTGGAGCACTTGGAATGGGACGAATCGTAGAATTAAACGAACTGCTTGCCATGCGCCGCGAATGGCGGCATTACGGCACCAAGGTCGCATTTACCAACGGCTGCTTTGATTTGATTCATCGCGGGCATGTGGAGTATTTGCAAAAAGCGCGGGCTTGCGCCGATGTTTTGGTGATCGGGTTGAATACCGATGCCTCGGTGCAACGCCTCAAAGGCCCGACCCGGCCGATTACGCCGCAGGAAGATCGCGCCGTTGTGCTTGCCGCGCTCGAGTGTGTGGATTATGTGGTTTTCTTTGATGAGGACACGCCGCTGGAGTTGATTCGCGCGTTGCAGCCGGAGGTGCTGGCCAAAGGCGAAGATTATCAAATTGAAGAAATCGTTGGGCATGATATCGTGCAAGCGGCGGGCGGGAGAGTCGAGCGCATTCCGTTAACCCATGGGCGCGCCACGAGTCAAATCATTGCGAAGATTTTGGAAAGCACCAAGGCCTAAAAACAACGGGGCGCCATCTGGCGACAGCGCCCCGGCTTCCCTCCTCCTCGAGTGACCGTTCTATTGCAACATTAAATCGTTAAATGCCTTCCTATTGTCTATCAGGCGCGTCCGCGGATTTTCGCGCTCCACCAGCGCAGGCCGACGAACAGAAAACGCCAGTCGCGAAAAAATTCCGGCGGCTTGCCTTCGAACGCGTGCCCGATAAATTGAAAAATCCAACCGACCACGAACAGCGCCGCCGCGATTTTCCATAAATTGCTGACAAACGGCGCGGCTACAAACAGCAGAATCGACGCAGCAATTAACGGAATGCCGATGGTATGAAAAAATCGGTTGACCGGATGTTGATGGCTCTG
>CAYZFF010000658.1:0-2185 GCA_964477305.1 uncultured Cytophagia bacterium | reverse complement strand
AGATACTCCACCACCTCGCGCACTTCTTCCACCGCTTCATCGATACCGGCCACGTCTTGAAACGTCACCTTGGTTTTGCCTTCGACGTAAACTTTTGCCTTACTTTTGCCAATCGACATCAGGCCGCCCTGCGGATTGACCCGCCGGAACATGAGGCCCCAAATCGCCACCAGCACCAGCAAGGGCAATATCCAATTCAATAAAACCACCTGCCACCAGCCGTCGTCAGCTTTGCCGGAAAATTTGACGCCGGCCGCTTCCAGTTCTTTCACCAACTCGGGATCATCAACCGGAATGGTTGAAAATTTTATTCCCGTTTTTTGCTTGTCGGCATCCGCGCCCGTCGGGGCCAACGGCCGGTTTGCCGCATCCTCGACAGCCGTCGCGGCCAGCAATCCGGTGATTTCCTGTGGAGTAATTTCGCAGGCGATAATTTTCTTTTCTTTAAGCAATTTTTTAAATTCGCTGTACTCGAGACGACGCATATCGTCAACCACAAAATAGCTGTGCAGCGCGTACATCATCATGACCGCGATCATGATGTACCATAAAGAAAAATTGATCCGGCGGTTGCCCGGCAATTGTTGCCGCCGCCGTGGTTTGGGATTTTCCATGTACCGTTTAGGGGTGAAATAAAATTTAATGCAGCCGACTCAATGATTTTTAATATAGGGAAGTCGCCGTGCAAAGTCAAGCAGAACTGCCGGTGGCTTCAATACCACGGTTTTCCCACTGCATTTTATATAAAAAACGGCAACGACGCAGTCACCAAAAGAGGCTGTCATTCCGAAGGAATCTTTTTCACTTCGAGTACTGTGCTGGTGCGAAACAGGATTCTTGCAGAATGACATTCAAAAAAAGGGCTGAGTAGTTGCAAAAAATGTTGCGTGCCGCTTGCAAATCAGAAACAAATTTTTATATTGTGATCAACCCAATTCAAGGAGGAAAAATGCGACTGACCATCCGCTGGGCGGTGCTGATGCTTGCTTGCGGCGCCGCAACCATCTCCGCGCAGAATGCAAAATCCGGTAAATGGCACGACGAGATCAAAGCCCGCGCCAACCAGGAATATGCAACGTTAGAGCAGCTTTATCAACATTTGCACCGCAACCCCGAGCTTTCCTTTCACGAAGAAAAAACCGCGGCGCGGATGGCCGCAGAACTCACTCAAGCCGGATATACCGTTACCACGGGAGTGGGCAAACACGGGGTGGTCGGGGTTTTGAAAAACGGCGCGGGGCCGACGGTGTTGATCCGCACCGATCTCGATGCCTTGCCGGTCACGGAAAACACCGGGGTTGAATACGCCAGCAAAGTGCGCGTGCATGATGAGCAAAACAACGACGTCGGCGTGATGCACGCCTGCGGCCACGACGTGCACATGACGGCGTTCATTGGCACCGCGCGGTTGTTGAGCCAACTCAAAAATCAATGGCGCGGCACGCTGGTTTTTCTTGGCCAGCCCGCGGAAGAGCGCGGCGGCGGCGCGCGCGCGGTATTAAGCGACGGACTTTTCACCAAATTTCCCAAGCCCGATTTTTGCGTCGCGTGGCACGTCGCTTCGGAGCTGCCGGCCGGAACGGTGGGATATTGTGAAGGCTATGCGCTGGCCAATGTCAATTCGGTCGACATTACGATTCGCGGCGTGGGCGGGCACGGCGCCTATCCGCACACCACGAAAGATCCGGTGGTGATGGCAGCGCAGACGATTATGGCTCTGCAAACCATCGTCAGCCGTGAAATGAAGCCCATTGATCCGGCGGTGGTCACGGTCGGCTCGATTCACGGCGGCACGAAGCACAATATTATTTCAGACGAAGTGCAGTTGCAACTCACGGTGCGTTCTTATTCCGATCAAGCGAAAGCGCAAACCTTAAAATCCATTGAACGTATCTGTAAAGGCGTTGCTATCGCCGCCGGCGTGCCGGAGAGTAGGATGCCGATTGTCAAAGTTGCAGACGAGTTCACCCCGTCAACCTACAACGACCCGGCCCTGGTTAAAAAAATGGCGGCGTCGATGCAGGCCATTCTGGGCGCGGATAAAGTGGTGGCGAAGGAGCCGGTGATGGGCGGCGAAGATTTTGGCGAATACGGCCGGACCGCAGAAAAAATTCCCATCGCCATTTTGTGGCTCGGCGCGATTGCACCGGAGCGCGTGCAGGAAAGCTTGCGCACGGGCCAGTCG
>CAYZFF010000657.1:0-2196 GCA_964477305.1 uncultured Cytophagia bacterium | reverse complement strand
CAGAATTTTTCAATTTGACAATCAGCGAATTTTTGCCTAAGTTTTATCATGCGGCGTTTCAAACATTGGTTGGAATATCAAGGCACGCGGTTTTTGTTTTTTTTAGCGCAAAGGCTCCCGCTTGCATGCCTGCTCGTTCTTGGCGCCGGTTTGGGCAAATTGACGTTTTCGATTTTGCGTATTCGCCGCCGCGTGGCGCTGGAAAATTTGAGACACGCCTTTCCGGAAAAATCCGCCGCCGAATTAAAAACGATTGCGCGCCGATCTTATGAAAATTTCGGCAGAATGCTGTTGGAATATTTGCGCCTGCCCGGGCTGGCGCCGGAGGAATTACAGCGGTGGATCGGCTTCGCCATGCCGCGCGAGCAAAATCCCTACGAGCAAGCGCTGAAGCTCGGCAAAGGCGCGATCTGCATGACCGGGCATTTCGGCAATTGGGAATACATGGGCGCGCTCGTGGCGCAAATGCAATATCCGATGGTTTATCTGTATCAAGAACAAAACAATCCTTATGTCGATGCGATGATCCGCGGCATCCGCACGAAGATGAACATGCCCTCGATTCCGCGGGGGGCGGCGTTGCGCGGCATTCTCAAAGCGTTGCGTGAAAAAAAATTTGTCGCCATTCTCGCCGATCAGGACGCCGGCAGCAACGGCATTTTTGTGGATTTTCTCGGCCGGCCGGCCTCGACGGCGCAGGGACCGGCAGCCTTCGTTTTAAAAACGCAAGCGCCGATCGTGTTTTGCGTTGCGATTCGCGAACCGCACGGCCGCCACCGCGTTGAAGCTGAATTGCTGATGTTCAATTTCTCGGAAAATGACGCGAGCGCCGAGGAAGAAAAATTACGGCGAATTACAGAAACGTGGACGAAAGTTTTAGAAAAATATATTCGGCAATATCCCGACCACTGGTTCTGGATGCACCGCCGATGGAAGACGAAGCCAGTGCTTAGTAAGCCGTAACCTGTATGCAGTGGTGAAACGTAAAAAAATATTAATTGTACAAACAGCTTTTATTGGCGATGTGATTTTGGCAACGCCGCTGGCTGAGGCCGCACAGCAGATTTTTCCCGAGAGCACCGTTGATTTCATGGCGATTCCGGCGGCGGTGAATTTGTTGGAAAAGAACAATTTTATTCAACGGGTTTTGACCTTTGACAAACGCGGCGAGCAACGCGGATTCGTCGCGCTATGGCGTTTGGCCAAAAAACTACGACAGGAAAAATATGATTTAGCGCTGGTGCCGCACCGTTCGCTGCGCAGCGCGTTGCTGGTTCGGCTGGCGAAAATTCCTGAACGCCTCGGCTTCGATCGCAGCGCCGGCGCGTGGTTGTTTACCCAGCGGGTGCCATATCCGCAGAAACATGAAGTCGAACGCAACTTAGATTTGTTGCGAGCTTTTAACCGAAGCTTTGTCACGCCGCCGCCCAAAGTGGCATGGGATAAAAACGACGCGCAAAATGCCGCAGCCTTTTTAAAGGCTGCACCCAAAGATAAATGGTTTTGTGCCTTGGCCCCGGGATCGGTATGGGCCACCAAACGTTGGCCGGCCGAGCGTTTTATTGGACTGGCTCAAAAACTCATTCAAGAAACCGAGGCTTTTGTTTTTTTAATTGGCGGCAGCAGCGACATAGCGCTCTGCGCACAAATTGCCGCAGCACTGGATAAAAATTGTTGCAATACCGCGGGTAAATTGTCGTTGCGGCAATCCGCCGCCTTGTTGGATCGTTGCGAAATTTTAATCAGCAATGATAGTGCGCCGACGCATCTTGGCGTGGCAACCCGCTGCAAAGTCATCACGATTTTTGGGCCGACAGTGCCGGCATTCGGTTTCGCGCCGTTCGGCGATGGGCATGTCGTGATCGAAAAAAAGCTTGCCTGCCGGCCCTGCAGTGCACACGGCAGCGACCGTTGTCCGCTGGGCACGCACGCGTGTATGGGGGAGATTACGGCAAATGACGTTTTAAAAAATGTGCAGCAGCTTAAAACAGTACTATGAAGATTATCACGGTAGATTCCGCCAATCCTGAGGCTGTTGCTATTGCGGCCGCCGTCAAATCGCTGCAACATGGCGAGATTATTGCTTATCTAACCGACACGTTGTACGGCTTCGGGGGCGATGCGCGATTGCTGGTTGCCATTGAGAGAGTTTTTGCGCTCAAGGGCCGCGCAGCAGAGAAGGCATTGCCGGTGATT
>CAYZFF010000656.1:0-2209 GCA_964477305.1 uncultured Cytophagia bacterium | reverse complement strand
ACGCATCTCGACGCGCCAATTCATTTTGCCGAAGGCCGCAAAACTATCGACCAACTGCCATTGGAGCAACTCATCGCCCCGGCGGTGGTGATCGACGTTTCCCAAAAGGCGCAAGCCGATCGCGATTATCAAATCAGCGCGGACGATTTCACGGCCTGGGAAGCGCAGTACGGCCAAATCCCCAACCAAACAATTGTGCTGTTGCGCACCGGTTATGGAAAATTTTGGCCGGAACGTTTACAATATTTAGGCACCGATAAACACGGGCCGGAAGCGGTGGCGGAATTGCATTTTCCCGGCCTGCATCCCGAGGCCGCGCGCTGGCTCGTGGCCAATCGAAATATCAACGCCATTGGGCTGGACACGCCGAGCATTGATTATGGCCAATCCAAACTTTTTGAGAGTCATCAAATTTTGTTTGAGCGGAATATTCCCGCGTTTGAAAACGTTGCCAACCTTGATCAATTGCCCACCACCGGCGCGTTGGTGGTGGCGTTGCCGATGAAAATCAAAGGCGGCAGCGGCGGGCCATTGCGCATCGTGGCGCTGGTGCCTGCAACGAATCAATAACGATGTTCGTCTTTTATTATTTTGCTCATCTGTTATGTTGTTTCACTATTAACTCTTTGGAGATTTTTCATGAAGCCACTTCACGTCGTGCGTTTGGCATTATTGACGGTAGCACTCTTTTCATTTGTTACATGCAGCAAAAAAGATGAGGCGCAAACCAGCACTGCCGAGAGCAAGCCCGAGGGATCAACCGAAACCCCGGCCGTTGGTGATCGCGGCGACGCCACGGCCACTTTTGGCAGTGCTACGGTCAGCATTAATTATGGCCGGCCGAAACTGCAAGGCCGCGATATGCTCGCGCAAGCCACGGATGGGATCGTGTGGCGCATGGGAATGAACGAGGCCACCCAAATGACAACCGATGCCGATCTTAAATTCGGCACGACGGTGATCCCAAAGGGCACTTATTCTTTGTTTATGAAAAAAATGAGCGCGGATCAATGGGAGTTGATCTTCAACAAAAAGACCGGCATGTGGGGCACGGAATATTCGGCGGCGGATGATTTGGCGAGTGTGCCGTTGAGCTTGTCAACAAATTCCGAATCCGTGGAAGCGTTCACCGTGGAATTGACCGCGGCGAACGAGACGGCAGGCGCGTTGAAGGCCATGTGGGGCACCCATATTTTGTCCAGCGATTTTACGGTCAGCATGTGAAACGCGTCGCCCGCAAAAGTAAAGCGATAAATTTCGGAGTAGTGTTATGCAGAAGTTTCTCTTTTTTTCCGGCGTGATCTGCCTTTTGCTGCTCGCAGCCGCCCCGGGTTTCGCGCAAGATTTTTGGGCCTACTGGGGCGACGGCAAAGGTGAAGTCTCGTCGTATCGCGTCGTGGTGCCGCGTTATGGTGAGCCGCGGGAGGGATTCAGTGTGCTTGTTTTTGTCACTGAGGATATTTCGCGCACCACGCGCATCAAAGTTGAGTCTGAAGCAATTCCGCCGAGTGATCGCGTGCCGGTGTTGAAGCTTAATCGTGTCGTCAAATTCACCACCGGGCTTTATGATTATTCGCTGATGACGTCGACTTTCAGCAGCGTGAATGCCGAGTTGGGCCGCGCCCCGTTCGAGCCGCTCAAAATTTCTTTTTCCGCGCAGGAATGGTGCGGGCACGTGATGCAAATTCTCACGCCGCAACGCGAGCAGGCCGAATTGACTTTGCACAGCTATTTTCAAAGCGAGGGCGATCAAAAGCGCAATCTTAAATTGCCGGCGAATGCCGCGTATGAAGATAATCTGCCGATTTGGATTCGCGAGTTGAACGGCGAAAAGCTGGCCAGCGGCCAAAAACGCGAGCTGCAAATTTTCCCGAGTTCGTGGAATTCCCGCGCGGCGCATCAGCAGGCCGATTTTCAAGCGGGCTGGATTATGAAAGAAGACGGCGAAATGCTCAAGGCCCTCGAAGGCAACGCCGCAACCTATCGCTGGACGTGGCAAATCGGCAATCGCAAAGAAACGTATTGGGTTGAAAAAAACTATCCGCGCCGCATTCTCAAATGGGTTTCCAGCGACGGCAATCAAGGCGAAATCAAAAAATCGCTGCGTGTGCCGTACTGGGCGCTGCACAACAATGCGGATTTGCCGTATCGTGAGCAGCTTGGTTTAAGCAAGTAACCGGTGTTCAGTAACCAGTATTCAGTGATCAGT
>CAYZFF010000655.1:0-2211 GCA_964477305.1 uncultured Cytophagia bacterium | reverse complement strand
CAATTTTCAAAAATTAGAAACTGGACGTGCGCAAGTTGGACTTCACGCGCAATCTTTTTTATTCCACAATCGTCATTTTTTTGGTCAATGCCGTCTGCCCAATTTGCAAACGATACAAATAAACCCCCGAGGAGACCGGCGTGCCGTATTCATCGAGGCCATTCCAATTTTGTATATATGAACCGGCTTCCCTTGCTGCGTCTTCCAATAAACGCACTTGCCGCCCGTGCAAATCATAAACGATGAGCTTGACATGGCCGCGTTCGGGAAGTGTGTAACTAATCTGTGTTTTCGTTAACCCCGCGGCGGTGGGTTGAATACTGAACGGATTCGGATAATTTTGTTCCAAGCCGAATTCGTTGGGCAAATCGGATGAAGCGGTTTCTTCAACGGCGGTAAGAACACCGTTCCAGCGCCGGCCTTGCGCGTCAAAAAACGTCGCAGAGTTTGCGCGCAGACTTTTTTCGGTAATTGGAGTTTTGGCGCGCAAACGAATAACGGCGACGGCTTGAGTTTGAACGCCGTTTGCAGTTGCAAAGCTAAATTGGGCTTGACCGGCATGATTTAAATTGGCCAGCAAAACACCCTCGGAAAATTCGGCGCTCGGTTGAATAGCCATGATTTCAAGCGCATTGGCATCAAATCGCAAGCTCACGTCGCCGCTGAGCAGCTTATCGACGCCGCTCACCGAAATTTTTGTTTCGATCTCATTGCCCGCGCTGATTGAAAACGGCGCGATGATAAGATTAGCCGCAACACTCGAAGCGCCGCCGGGCGGGCATTCCAAGCCAACAGCGCGATGCAACATGCAACTTGCATCAATACTCTCCACGCGACCATTGCCGTCCACATCGGCATCGGCAAGTTGAGTGGGAGTCGGCAACAATAATCCGGCGGCAATGCGCAAAGTTAGAATGGCATCGGCGGAATTGACCCGGCCATCCCGATTCACGTCGCCGCGCGTACGCCCTAAAATAAATTCGCCATCGCGTTTGGTGAGCGGAATTGCTTTGCCGTATTCATTATAAAGCACAACGGATGCCAATTGTAACGGTCGCGGCTGCGCAATTGGATGAACCGGCAATGACGGGTTGACGAGCATTTTGATGTTGAACAAACCGCCGGGACCGCCGGCTGCGGCACGCGGAGCCGCCAGCGAAACATGCGCGACGCCGGGCGTATCGAGATTAGCGACGATCAAAAAGTCGCGCGTATATTTGGTCGATTGCATTTTAAGCGCTTTCAAGGCATTGCCATCGAACTTGATAACGATATCGCCGCCGCTGATCGTGGCAACAGTGTCGGAAAAAAACGTCACAGTAATGGTGTCGCCGGGCAACCCGTAAATGCGCGGAATATAAACAAAACGTTTTGCAACGGGCGGTGTTGCTGCTTGTGAAGTGGCATAACCGAGTCGCCAGCCGCTCGAGCCGAAACCGGAGTACCACATTTTGTAAACAGTTGTTTCAAAGAGAACGAACGGGCTACTAATCTGTTCGCCGTCCCATGAGCTATCTCGCATCGGCGAAAAAACGGGATTGCCCGGATAACGTTGCCAGTTAATGCCGTCCGGCGACGTTGCATAACCGATCTGGCTCGTCGATCCGTCGCTGCCGCCATACCAACCTTCATATTTTCCGTCGCGCTTTACGATTGGAGAAATCGTGAGTGAGCGCGAATCCCAGCCGCTTGCAGCGGGAGTAAAAACCGGATTGCCGGAATATCTTTCCCAGTTAATACCATCCGGCGACTCGGCGTATCCGGTCGAACCTTTGCCGGGGAATTGCGTGCTCTCACCGCGATACCACATTTTGAAGACGGCGCCATCGCGTATGACGAAAGGCGCGGTCAGATGTTTATCATCCCATTTTCCCACCGCGCCGATTCTCAAAACCGGGTTGTTAGGATGTTTTTTCCACTGCAACCCATCTTTTGAAGTCGCGAGGCCGATTTGCCAATTTGTGCCATTGTTACCAGCGTACCACATCCAGTAAAGACTATCATGATAAACTACCATGGGATTATAAACATGCTCAGAATCAAACTGGTCAGTCGCGCCGACATCGAGCACTGGATTTGCATTTGATTTTTGCCAGTTAATCCCGTCCGTTGAAGTTGCCATACCGATACGAAATCGAGTGCCAATACCGGTGAACCAATACTTGTATACATTTCCAACTTTGACGACAGCGTTATTAATATTGCCACCTG
>CAYZFF010000654.1:0-2220 GCA_964477305.1 uncultured Cytophagia bacterium | reverse complement strand
TAAGTTAACAGTGCATTAGCATATTTCTCGAAATCTAAAAAGATTCTTTCAGAATGACAATTTGAGTTATTTAAAATTTTCTAAACATACCGCATCGCTTTCATGCCAATATCTTTGCGATAATGCATCCCCTCGAATTGAATTTTCCCCGCCGCACAATATGCGCGCTCATGGGCGTTGAGAAAAGTATCGCCAACTCCGGTAACGGCCAGCACGCGCCCGCCGTTCGTTACAAAGTTGCCGTCGTGATCGAGCCTTGTGCCCGCATGAAAAACCATCACCTCGTGATCACGAATATGTTCGAGGCCGTTAATCAATTTGCCCTTTTCAAAACTTCCCGGGTAGCCACCGGATGCCAGCACAACACTCACAGCCCAGCGCGGTGAAATTTTCAATTCATAATTTTCCAAATCGCCGTTGGTGACACGCCACATGGCTTCGGCCAAATCGGATTCGAGCAACGGCAGAATCGCCTGCGTTTCCGGATCGCCGAAGCGGCAATTGAACTCAACAACTTTCGGGCCGTCTTTCGTGATCATGAGTCCGGCATACAACACGCCGCGATAGGGAGAATTTTCTTGCGCCATCGCCGCGAGCGTGGGCCGCAAAATTTCATTTTCGACTCGCAACATCAGCGCGGCCGTCATAAACGGCGCCGGCGCATACGCGCCCATGCCGCCGGTGTTTTGGCCTTCGTCATTATCGAAAATCGTTTTGTGATCCTGCGCCGGTGGCAGCACACAAAGATTTTTTCCATCGGTGAGGCAAAGAACAGAGACTTCCTGCCCCTCCATAAATTCTTCGATCACGATTTGGTTTCCTGCTTCGCCAAATTCGCGCACTTGCATGAGGCGCGCAATCGCTGCCAGCGCGGTTTCGCGCGTGCGCGCGATGATCACGCCTTTGCCGGCGGCGAGGCCATCGGCTTTGATCACGAACGGCGCCGGCGCTCTTTTAATATAAGCCTGCGCATCGGGCACATTCGAAAAAATCTTCGCTTCCGCCGTCGGAATCAAATATTTTCGCATAATTTCTTTTGCGAAAACTTTGCTGCCTTCGAGCCTTGCCGCCTGCTGCGACGGCCCAAAGATGCGCAAGCCATCCGCGGCAAATTCATCCACGATACCGGCGACCAGCGGCGCTTCAGGACCAACAACGGTCAGATCAATTTGTTGCGTTTTCGCAAAATGCCGCAGCGCCGCCACATTAGTAACTGGAATATCGACACACGTTGCCGTTTGCGCAATTCCCGGATTGCCCGGCGCACAATAAATTTTTTTCACCTGCGAGCTTTGTGCGAGTTTCCACGCCAACGCATGCTCGCGCCCGCCGCTGCCGATGACGAGTATTTTCATTATTTCTTCTTTTTCTTCTTCTTATTTTGCCGGCGTGATTTTTTGGCCATGGCCCGCCGGCTTTTTACTTTGGCGGCGTTGCGTTTCTTGCGATTGTGGTGAATCCCGGTGAGCGTTTCGATGAAAGCTTCGTCATCAGCAACGTTTTCCGTCTCAAAAAACTCTTCATCGTCTTCGTCATCCTCGAATTCGTCGATATCTTTGTCCTGCTCCAGACTATCCCAAACCGAATACGTCGGTTTAGTTTTTCGCGCCGCGAGCAACCCAAACTCGACTTGCACATCTTCCCAATCACCGGCGACGAATTCTGCGACGCGGCGGGCGGCAAAGGCGCGTTCCAGCACCGGCGTGGCTTCAACCGCTTTGAGGTCAAGCAAATTGGAAACAAAAAAGCCATTGAGAAGAAGCTCATTCTGTTCGAAAAATTCCAAACCTGCAATCAAGCTTTTGATGCATTCTGCGCGGCTGGCCGGATGTTGCTTGCCGATTTCCGCCAGGCTATCGCCGGCATAGGTGCGCGGATTTTTTTGCAACGCCGGATTTGCGACGATTGCGGCCAACGCCGGAATCGCGGCCGGGCCGATCATCCCCAGCACTTGGGGAAACTCGCTGGGAGACCAGTCATCTT
Source organism: uncultured Cytophagia bacterium (assembly GCA_964477305.1). Taxonomy (GTDB): domain Bacteria; phylum Zhuqueibacterota; class Zhuqueibacteria; order Zhuqueibacterales; family Zhuqueibacteraceae; genus Zhuqueibacter. Next base: position 237 of record CAYZFF010000654.1, on the reverse strand, counting down.
CGGGGTCGACCTGATCGAAAAAATCGATCAGTGGCGCAATCGCGGCTTCGGCGCGAAGTTGGCCGAGCGCGCGCCAGGCGTGAATTGGCGCCCAGACTTCCAAACTATCTGAATCCGCCCAATTCAACTCCGCATCCGTCGCCATGCGAATGAGATCGGCGACATGCTCCGGACCGAATCCCAATTCGAGATAATTCGGCCACTCGCGAAAGTTGCGGCAATCGCCGAAGGTCAGCA
>CAYZFF010000653.1:0-2235 GCA_964477305.1 uncultured Cytophagia bacterium | reverse complement strand
AAAATGGCTTTGGCGCGATCGCCTTTGTCGCGATAAGCCGTGGCGCGAATGTAATATGCAAAAACATAGCCCGGTTTGATGTTAATAGCCTGCGTATAATCGGCGACGGCGAGATCAAACTTACCCAACGCATGGTAGGCGCGCCCGCGATTGTAATAAAGCTCGGCGTCTTCGGGTTTGAGTTTAATGGTCGGTGCCAAATCATTGTTCCGTTTTTGTGCAGCGAGAATTTTTTCGCGTTTCAATTGAATCGCGCGGTCATAATCGAGAATGGCGCGTTTGAAGTTTTCCTGTTTGGCGTAAGCCAGGCCGCGCTGGACATAAGCTTCCGCTAACCCGGGCTTGAGTTTGAGGGCGTGGGTAAAATGGGCAATGGCAACCTCGAAATCGCCCTTTTTGATTCCGACGATGCCGCTATTGGAATAAGCTTCGGCGAGTTCCGGCTGCAGGTGCAGCGCGCGATCAAAATCCGCGAGCGCCTCATCATAACGATTGAGCAACGTATATACTTTCCCGCGCCGGTTATAAACTTCCGCGTCCCGCGAATTGATTTTGAGCGCCTGGTCGAAATCGGCAAGTGCGCGCGCATAATCACCGCGATAGGTGTACGCCACACCGCGATTGCAATATGCTTCGGCTAAATTGGGCTGGCGTTGAATCGCTTGATCAAAATCGGCAATCGCCCGGCTGATGTCGTTTTTGAGTAAATAGACGTTGCCGCGATTGTTGTAAGCCGTAATCTCACCGGGTTGTAATTTGAGCGCTTCGGTGTAGTCGACGATCGCGCGCTGATAATCACCCTGCGCCCCGTAAGCATTGCCGCGGCTGAGGTAAGCATTGGCATAATCCGGTTTGATCTTAATGGCGAGGCTGAAGTCCGCGATGGCGTTTTCATAATCGCCTTTTTGATAATACGCTTTGCCGCGCTGATAAAATGCGGCCGCATCCAGCGGTTCCTGCATGCCCACTGTTGGGCCGGCGAAAAGCAAAAACGTCAGCCCCGTGAGTTTCAGGAGCACCCGAATTTTAGCCTCGGCAGTTTGAAAAAGATGATGGATGGAGCCATTCTTGCACATTGACTTCTTTCTGCAATTGCACCGTGTCGAAGAATAAATTGAATGTGGTAGCGAATAAGATTTTGGAGAAGCGTTTTATCGCCTCGCCTTTTCCCAAAGTCGAAACACTGCTCCGGCTCCCTTGCACGCTCAAAAATTTACAGCAAAAACCGGAAACCTGCAAGCGCTTTTCCGCCCTGACTCAATTCCACCTTGCCGAAAAAGAATTTGCAATTGGCCGCGGCAATAACTACTTTTGGTCATAGCTTCGCGCCACCCGTTAAGATCAAAAACCTGTGCATCGATGAAACTTCTCTTTTCCGAAGCCGCCCCGGACTACACCCATTATATTTTTCCTTATGCCATTTGGGCTTTTCCCGAAGGCGAGGAACGGCCGCCGCATTTTTTTGCCAAAGGATTTCTGCCGTCCTCAAAAAATTTAGATCGCTTTTATTTGTGCCGTAGCGTGCGAGTCGCCTTAAATGAGTTTTCGCTCTCGTCGGAGAACCGGCGGATTATGCGCAAATGCTCGGATATTTCGTTTCAATTGGTGGCGCGGGAAAATTTTGTCTTTGACGACGGCTGGCGCGAGTTTTGTCTCACGTATGCCGACATCAAGTTTGGCAAAGAAATTATGACGGCGGAACGTTTGCATAACCTCATGAACTCAAAAATTACCTCGCATCTATTGCTCTTTCGGGATAACCTGGCGAATAAAGACGTGGGGTTGGTGACGCTGTATCTGGAACCGCCGCAGGTGGTGCAATATTATTATGCTTTTTATGACCTCAATTATTACCGCCAGCATCTCGGCATGTTTATGATGACCGCGGCAGTTGATTTTTTTGCGCCGGAGAAATTTCAACATATCTATTTGGGCAGTTGTTATTCAGCCAACGCGTTGTACAAAACCCAATTTGCCGGCGCCGAGTTTTTTAATGGCGCCTGTTGGTCGCGCAATCTGGAAGAATTGAAATATCTCATCGCGCGCGGAACGCTGCCGATTACGCAACATCTGTTTGAAGCCGAAGACTATTTGCATCGATTTTACGAAGGGGAGGTGGGAAGCTTAGTCGAGCACTCCGTCTTCGGAAATTGACCCGGCGCCGGATAGCTTGACGGCATGGCCGCTTTGATGAAAAAGCGCATCACCAACTTTTTAAAGTGCACTTGAATTGAT
>CAYZFF010000652.1:0-2259 GCA_964477305.1 uncultured Cytophagia bacterium | reverse complement strand
GTTGAATCTTGCCGATGGCATGCTCGTGACGTTGACCGGCCGCAGCCAGAATTAGTTTTTTCATCTTTGTTGGTGTTACTCACTTGCTGGCACGGTTTGTCGCACGGAATTTCTCTATAGCAACAGCCGCCCACAAATTTAGGGGCGGCACCACGTCTATTTGGTAAGTTTATTTTTTAACTACCGCTAACGATTTGTACCGGCATCCAGCCTCGGACGGAATTGATTAGAAAAATCGCTTGCGCTTTGAATAAATCTTCGGGGCGCAGAACGCGTTCGACAAGTTGACCTCGTTCCAACAACTCGGCACGCCACGTTCCCGCCAACAGGCCGCACGAGATCGGCGGCGTGTAATCTTTCCCCTCCAACCGCAAGACCAGGTTCGCTGCCGTCGATTCAGTCAACTCGCCTTTTTCGTTAATCAATAAAACCTCATCAACTTCCGGTTGCGCGGCGCGGCGGGTTTCATAAATTTCCCGGTGGGTGGTTTTGTGAAACAAGAAAACGTCGCGGCTATCCACCGGCGCACGCGAAAGCGCCACGCGCCAAATTGGTTTTTCGTCAAGCGATTCGTGGGTGACTTGCATCGCGCCATGGCGATTGAGCGATAAGCGAACTTTGAATTTTCCCGCCAGCATTCGTGTCGCCGCTTCTTCCAGTGCGGCGCGAACGGCATTCTCATTATATGAAAAACCGAAATAATCAGCGGCATCGGCGAGACGGGCGAGGTGGCGATCAAGCAGAAAATAACCAGCGGGGTTTTCGTAACGCAACGTTTCGAGCAGTGAAAAATCCGGACGCGACTGGCTCAAAAAATTTCCTTTCAACAAACATTCTTTGTACTCCGCCGCCGGCAGGGAATCATAAGTGATGCCGCTGCCGAGGCCCAGTTCGGCGCCGCCGGTTTGGGTGTCGATCAGCAACGTGCGAATCGCCACATTAAACACCGCCTCCGGCCCCGGCGAAAGAAAACCAATAGCTCCGGTATAAATTTGCCGCGGCGAATCTTCGAGCGCATGAATGATTTCCATGGTCCGAATTTTGGGCGCGCCGGTGATCGAGCCGCTGGGAAACAAGGCTTGCAGAATTTCCACAAACCCCGCTTGTGGCAACGGCCGCGCGATAACCGTTGACGTCATTTGCAACACGGTTTCATAGCGCTCGACTTCGAAAAGCTGCGGAACTTGCACCGAGCCAAATTCGGCAATACGCCCCATATCGTTGCGCAGCAAATCGACAATCATTAAATTCTCCGCGCGTTCTTTGGGAGAAGATTGAAGTTGTTCGGCATACACACGATCTTCCGCAGTTGTGCGTCCGCGCGGGCGCGTGCCTTTCATCGGTTTCGTCGTGAGTTGGCCCTGTTGCCAGTGAAAAAAAAGTTCCGGTGAGACCGAGAGAATGCGATAGCGCCCGATGTTCAAATAAGCGCAATAACCCGCGCGCTGATTGCGGCACAGCCGATGGTACAACGCCAAATCATCGCCGGCAAAGTGGGCGCGCTGCCGTAAAGTGAAATTCACCTGGTACGTGTCACCGGCAGCGATGCGTTCGCGAATGTGCTCAACGGCTTGGCTGTACGCATTTTCATCCAAGCTCGCTTGCGCGTTAGTTAAAGAAAATTGGCCGTCACCATAAAATTTTCCGGCTTGAATTTGGTGTCGCTCTTTAAATAAACCAAACCAGAGCAAAGGGAAAGCAGAGGGGTTTTTAACGCGCAAATGGGAATCGAAGGCGGGTGCTGCCTCATAAGCGATGAAGCCAGCAGCATGCAAGCCATTTTGTACGGCCGCGTCAATGCGCCGCAAAGCTGGTATGACTTGATCGAGCGCTGTTGCAGAAATTTCTTCGGCTGGTTCGGCGAAATGAAACGAGCGGCCGACGGCATTGCGGTCGTAACTTTCAAACAGAACTAAAGGTGTGGACATATTTAATTTTGCAGTAAACTTGACTTTGTTGTGGTCAAATTTACTGCAAAATTGTTCATGAAGCAATCACTTTAGCGCTGGACAAGCTAACAGGATGCTGAAAAAGTCCAAAATCACTTAAAATTGTCATGCCCGCGAAAGCGGGAATCCATGATTTTGTTGGATTTTCTGGATGCCCGCCTTCGCGGGCATGACATAGAATTGAGTTTTTCAGCACCCTGCTAAAGCTTGTCACTCCGTTTTGACTTCGGATTTTCAATTTTGGAACTCGAACTTTATTTCGCCATCAACATTCTTTTGGTTGAGACAAACTCTTCACCGGCTTGCAAGC
>CAYZFF010000651.1:0-2261 GCA_964477305.1 uncultured Cytophagia bacterium | reverse complement strand
CGTCCCTTGAATCATCTCCCAAGTAAACCCGCGGCGGCGGAGAAAATCGGCCAGACGCTGGCGGGCTTTCGGTGGCGGCAAATTCGCCAAGCGTTTGCGCAATTTCTCGGCGAGCTGATCGGCCAACTCGGCTTGATGTTCCGCCGGCAAAAGCTCGTCGAGGGTGGCGGCAATCGTCGACGCGTCAACGCCTTTTTGGCGCAATTCCAAAGTCAAACGCGTACGGCCTTTGGGGCGGTTGAGCAGGCGGCTTTGCACGAATTGCCGCGCGAAGTCAGCGTCGTCGATGAAGCGCTGCTCTTTGCATTGCGCCATGGCAGCCGCAACGAGATCCGGGCCAAAACCTTTGCGCAACAAAGCTTCGCGCAATTCTTTTTCGCTGCGCGCCCGAACGGCGAGCAAGCGATAAGCCTTTGCCAGGGCCGCGCGCAACTCCTGCTGCGGCTCGGCATCATCTAAAAATGATTTTTGTGCGGCATCAGACATTTGAGGCACTCGTCAAAATCGAGCCGATCCCGCCGGCTTACTTCGCCGGACGCGGCGCTTTCGCTTCTTTTGCCGGTTCCTTCGCGGCGCCGTTCGACGCCGGCGTTTCTTCATCTTTACTCAAGCCCACTTTGCGCCGCACTTTTTGATCGAGATCTTTCAACACTTCGGGATTTTCGATCAGAAACCGTTTGAGATTTTCACGGCCCTGGATGCGTTCCTGGCCCAGCGTAAACCACGTGCCGCTTTTTTCGATCATGCCAAGGTTGATGGCCATGTCGGCGAGATCGCCTTCGGTGGAAATGCCGCTGCCATACATGATGTCGAACTCGGCCTCGCGGAACGGCGGCGCCACTTTATTTTTGACCACCTTGACTTTGACGCGGCTACCAGTGACTTCGTCGCCGTCTTTCACCGAAGCCGTGCGGCGAATATCGAGGCGCACGGATGAATAAAACTTCAACGCGCGGCCGCCGGTCGTAGTTTCCGGATTGCCAAACATCACGCCGATTTTTTCGCGAATCTGATTAATAAATATCACACAGACATTCGATTTGCTGATGACGCCGGTTAGTTTTCGCATGGCCTGGCTCATGAGGCGCGCCTGCATACCCATTTGCGCGTCGCCCATTTCACCTTCGATTTCAGATTTAGGCACCAGTGCAGCCACCGAGTCAATGACGATGATATCGAGCGCGCCGCTGCGCACGAGGGTTTCGGTGATCTCCAGCGCTTGCTCACCGGTGTCCGGCTGCGAGATGATAAGATTGTCCGTATCGACGCCGAGCTTTTTGGCGTAAATCGAATCCAGCGCATGTTCGGCGTCGATGAACGCCGCCAGTCCGCCAAGTTTTTGCGCCTGCGCCGTAATCGTCAACGCCAGCGTGGTTTTGCCGCTGGATTCCGGCCCAAAAATTTCGATGATACGCCCGCGCGGCACGCCGCCGATGCCCAGCGCCGCATCCAGCGAAATCGCGCCGGTGGGAATGGCTTCGATCGCCAGCTTGGCGCGGTCGTCGCCCAGCCGCATAATCGCGCCTTTGCCGTGTTGCCGGTCGATCTCAACAATGGCGCGCTCAAGCGCTTTAAGTTTTTCTTCCTTTTCTTTCTCGCTAGTCATTGCTCCTCCCGAAGGATGTTATGGTATTTTAATAAACAGATCAAGCAGACGAAGCCAATATGCTTCTCTGCGCCGAATTAATGCGTTGGGGTTGAATAATAAAATATCAAATTTTGTTTAAAGCAAATTTTCGCAGCGGCGTGTAAATCGAGCCGGCAGTGTGCAGCTCGCTTTGCATAAAAACAATTTCATTAAAATGCGCCGGCCTCGCCGCCAACGGTTTTTCTTGAAGGCTGCGAATGATTTCCGCAATGCGCGCCTCTTTGATCCGGCCTATCGTTAAGTGCGGTGCAAAGGCGCGTTTCTCTTTTGCGAAGCCGAAGCGGTACATCCGCGCGTCGATAGCTTGGGCTAATTTAAACAGCGCCCCCGTTGGCTCGTCCAACCCCACCCACAACACCCGCGGTTTTTCGTCGTTCGGAAAAACGCCGCTGCCGGTAACGTCTGCCGAGAACGCTGGCGTTACAGCGGCGATCTCGTGCAAAACAGCAGCGATTTCTTCGATGCGCGCGGCTGGCGTGTCGCCGAGGAATTTGAGGGTCAGATGCAAGTTCTCCGGCTTCGTCCAACTCACGCGACCGCGCAGGGATTTGAGCGGCTGTATGTAGTTCGCCAATGCCGTTTTAATCTCCGCCGGCATGTCCAGCGCAATGAA
>CAYZFF010000650.1:0-2268 GCA_964477305.1 uncultured Cytophagia bacterium | reverse complement strand
TAAATTTGCAATTATTCGGCATTGCCTCTCAAAGACGTTCATGCATGAATGTCATCCCGTAGGGAACTTTTTAAAAATGTGCCCAATCGTTGAACTGAAAAAGGCTTCTTACAGAATGACCCATTGGCGGGAAGCAATGCTTACGGCCTTATCCGATTTAATAAAAGCCGCACACCTTCACAAAAAATTTCCGGTTGCGGCAAAAGGCTGACGATCAAAAAGCCTTCGGCGACAAAATCAAAAAAATACCCAGGATGCACCAATACGTTATCTTTCTCAAGCAGCGTCAAAATCAGATCTTCCTCAGGAATGAAAACTTCACTCTGCAAGATCGCATACCAGCCGCCTTCGGTGCGGAGCAGCCGGCAGGTGGGGTGCGCATTGAGTTGTGTTTGCAGAAAAAGCAAATTGCCGCGCACGCGGCGATGAATTTGCTCCTGCAACGGCGCGGCTAATTTCAGCCAATGCGGCGCGGCGCGCTGAATTGGCGTGCTGACGGAAAGATAAGTGTCGGCGATCAATTCGAGATATTCCTGCGCCTGCCGCCGCAAATTCTCCGGGCCATTGACGATGATCCAGCCCAGCTTCATTTGTGGTAAACCAAGAATTTTCGAGAGCCCGCTCATCACAAATGTCAACACCTCCGAAACATTGACGAGAGAACCAACGCGATTCGGATCGGCGGCGAAAGCGTAGTCGGAGAAGACTTCATCCACGATCAAAGCCAGTTGCTGATCGGCGCAGATTTGGGTTAATTGCGCCAGCTCGGATTTTTTGATAAATGAGCCGGTGGGATTGTTGGGATTAACCCAGATCATCGCGCGCGTTTGCGAAGTGCTCGCCTCGGCAATCGAGTCAAAATCAATCAGCCATTCATCATGATAAACCAAACGATAAGGCAATAATTCAACATCCTCCAAGCCGGCGAGAAAATCGAACAGCGGATAACTCGGCTGCGGCACGAGAATATTCTGTCCGGGATCGGCGAGCAATTTAAACAGGAAGGTGTAGGCTTCGCTGGTGCTGGCAGTGAGATGAATTTGCTCTGGCTCGACCGCCACACCGCGCCGTCCATAATATTCGGCCACGGCTTGCCGGGTTGAAAGCAACCCGCGCGGCTCAGGCTCGTATTGCAATATTTGCGGTTGCGTCAACGCGGGCAAAATATCCTCGGCGGGATAAGCAAAGCCAACTGCCGTCGGGTTGGAGGCGGTGAGATCGAAAATTTGAACGCCTTTTTTCTTTTTCTCCTCGAGTAAAAGACTCAAACGATTTGCTTGGAGATTCCATTTATCGAAACGCGAAGAAAATTTGAATGGCGGCGGTGGCATAATAGGCATTATGGGTTCGTTGCACGCTGTTCAACAAAAGCACGGATTTTTTGATAATACAACTCGCCGCCGGCCACAAACGTGTCATTGTGATCGGCGGCGGGCAGAACCACAAACTCTTTTGGCGGCGCGGCGGCGGCAAAGAGTTTTTGCCCAAGCCGCAGCGGAATGATTGAGTCGTGTTCGCCGTGAATAAACAATTTGGGAATCGTGATCGCCGTGATCTTTTCGGCGCTCGCCCATTTCATGGTGGTGAGCCAGTGCACCGGAATTGGCCCGAACATTAACCGCGCCATGTCTGTGGCATTGGTGAAAGCGGATTCGAGAATGAGTCCCGCGATTTGATCCGGCACGCGCTGCGCCAAATCAATGGCAACGGCGCTACCGAGTGAATGGCCGTGCACAACAATTGGCAAATTGTTCTCTTGCTGTGCCAGCCACTGCAATGCTGCTTCAGCATCGTGATAACATCCTTCCTCAGTCGGCTCGCCGGCGCTGCGACCAAAACCGCGGTAATCAAAAATAAACAGGTTCGCCGGCACGCGTTGATGCAACATTTCCAGCCATTCATAACGGTCGCTCACATTGCCGGCATTGCCGTGGCACATCAACAAAATTGCCTTCGGCGCCGGATGCGGCACCAACCAGCCATGCAGTTTGACGCCATCGGCAGCGCTAAACCACACCTCAGAAAAACTTAGCCGCTCGGCAGTTTTTATCCGATTAAAACCAGTGGGATACTTGCTCGGAAAGAAAACCATTTGCCGTTCAAACCAACGCACCAGCAGCACAACAACAATTAAGGCGAGAAAAATAACGAGCGCGAAACGCAGCATGGCCGTATTTTCGGTCTTGCTTTTATGGAGAAAACCGTTAATTTGAAATAAGGTAAAAAAAGCGGCTGGTTTTTGCAAGTTTTTCCTTAATCTTTTTTCTA
>CAYZFF010000649.1:0-2271 GCA_964477305.1 uncultured Cytophagia bacterium | reverse complement strand
AATGACATTTCAAGGCTACGTTAACATTGTCAAGTTAATAATCTCCAATTTTTTAGATTTTCATTTAAAAGCATTCACGCCAAGACGCGAAGCCGCTAAGGCTGCGCAAAGAAAAGCAAAAAGCCTTTGCGGTAGCTCTGCGTCTTGGCGTGCGCTTTTGCTTTTTGGGTTCCGGCTTGTCCGGGTTAGGTAAAACCCTTTTTATCGGTTAGAAGCCTGCTCCAGTAATCAACGGACGGAAAAATGCAACCACCAGAGACAACCCTTTCCACCGTCAGCGCCGATTGGCAAAAAGAAATCACTGAGCGCAAAAAAGCCGAACATGCGCGGCTGGCCATCGAGCAGATGATTAGCGAAATCTCCACGCTTTTTCTCAATTTGCCCTGGCACGAAATCGATGTGGGCATCAACGACGCGCTGGAGATCATGGGCATGCTCGCCGGGGTGGATCGCAGTTATTTGTTTTCGTTATTGGATGACGGCAAAAAAGCGCGCAACACGCACGAATGGTGCGCGCCGGGCGTGGCGCCGCAAATCCAAAACTTGCAAGAAGTGCCGCTCACGGATTTCAAATGGCTGCATCCGAAAATTCTTGCCGCCGCCACCGTTTATATTCCCCGGGTTAAAGCGCTTCCGCCCGAGGCCGCGGTGGAAAAGGCGATGTTGCAGGCGCAGGACATTCAATCGTTGCTCATCGTGCCGCTGACTTCGAGCGGCCGCGTGCTGGGCTTTCTCGGCTTCGACGCCGTCAAATCCGAAAAAGTTTGGGTGGAAGAAGACGTGCGCATGTTGCACGTCGTCGGCGAGATCATCGTCAGCGCGCAGCAGCGCCGGCAAGCCGAGCAGGCGTTGCAGGAAAGCGAAGCCCGCCTACGGGCCATCGGCAATGCGTTGCCGGATATCGTTTTTGTCATCACGGAAGAAGGCCGGTTTGTCGAAATTCTCACGTCCGCCGACAACATGAATTTTCTCGCCGCGGATAGACTGAAAGGCCAGCGCTTTCATGAAGTTTTTCCGCCGGCGCTGGCCGAACGCTTTCTCGCCGCGGTACATGAGACAATCACCTCCGGCCAATCCCAACTTTTGGAATGTGATTTAAAAACGCCCGCCGGGCATCGTTGGTTTGAAGCACGCACCGCGCCGCTGCCGCTGAAAATCGACGGCAAAAATTGCACGGTGTTTATTGCGCGCGATATCACCGACCGCAAACGCGCCGACGATCTGCAAAATCAAAATCTTTATTTGCAGGAGGAATTGCGCAGCGAAATGCGCTACGGCGAGATGCTCGGCGTTTCTGCGGCGATGCAAAAAGTTTTTCACAGCCTCGAAAAAGTGGCGGCCACCGATTCCACGGTTTTGCTGCTCGGCGAAACCGGCACCGGCAAAGAATTGATCGCGCGCGCGATTCACCATTTGAGCGCGAGAAAAGACGGGGTGATGGTGAAGGTCAATTGCGGCGCGTTGCCGGCGGGCTTGGTGGAAAGCGAATTGTTTGGCCACGAGAAAGGCGCGTTCACCGGCGCCACAGAACGGCGCAAAGGCCGCTTCGAGCTGGCGGACAACGGCACGATTTTCCTCGATGAAGTTGGCGAGTTGCCGCCGGAAACGCAAGTGAAACTGCTGCGCGTTTTGCAGGAGCAGCAATTTGAGCGCGTCGGCGGCGACGAAACCTTGCAAGTGAATGTGCGGGTGATTGCGGCAACCAATCGCCATTTGGAAGAAGAGGTGCGCCATGGCGCCTTCCGGCCCGACTTGTTTTACCGGCTGAATATTTTTCCCATTGCCGTGCCGGCGCTGCGCGAGCGCCGCGAAGATATTCCCTTGCTGGCGAATTATTTTGTCGGCCAATTTTCGCGCCGGCTGGGCAAACACATTAACGGCCTCGACCTGCAAGCCGTGGAAAAATTACAGCATTACCCGTGGCCGGGCAACGTGCGCGAGCTGGCCAACATTTTAGAGCGCGCGGTGATTTTGTGCCCGGGAAAAATCTTGCAGGAAAAAGACCTCGGCGAGCTGCATGAAACGGCGCCCGCCACGGAAAATTTTCTCACCTTGCAGGAAGCCGAACGCCGGCACATTTTGCAAGCGCTCGAAAAAACCAACGGTGTTTTAGCCGGCCCGCACGGCGCCGCGCAATTGCTCGGCCTCAATCGCTCGACGCTGTGGTCGCGGATGAAAAAGCTGGATATCAATCTGACGAAATAATTATTTAACGCTACAAAAACTTCTTGCTTTTAAAAAATTATTCCTATTTATTGAGCACGGGAATTT
>CAYZFF010000648.1:0-2282 GCA_964477305.1 uncultured Cytophagia bacterium | reverse complement strand
AGAAAACTAAAACAGAAAAGCAAGCACGAATGGCGAGGTTAGCACATTCAAGCGCACCCCGAGGGTCGACCGGTGGCTTGGTCGCGCCGAACGGCGATCTGTGGCTGTTGGAATATTCAACGGCCAACTCCAGGCGCGTGCGCCAAATTGGAAGTGATGGAATTGAGAAAATTTATTAAGGACGGTGTATGCCGACAAAATACGAGCAGTACGCAAAACAATATCATGAGGCATTGCTCGATGCGGTAATTCCGTTTTGGCAAAAATATTCAATTGATCGCGCCTACGGCGGTTACTTCTCCTGTCTCGACCGCGATGGCACGGTTTACGATACGGACAAATTTATCTGGCTGCAAGCGAGACAGGTGTGGACTTTTTCCATGCTGTTCAATCGCCTGGAACAACGAGAACAATGGCTGGATATCGCCAGGTACGGTATTGACTTTTTAAGAAAACATGGCCGTGATGTTGAGGGCAATTGGTATTTCTCACTGGATCAACAGGGCAATCCACTGGTACAGCCTTACAACATATTTTCCGATTGCTTTGCGGCCATGGCATTCAGCGAGTTTTCCCGGGCGAGCGGAGATGAGGCCTGCCGGGATATTGCGCTGCAAACTTACCGAAACATTCTCGCCCGCCAAGAGAATCCCAAAGGCAAATACTCTAAAATTGTGCCCGGCACGCGGCCGCTGCGTTCCTTTGCGCTGCCGATGATTCTTGCCAATCTGACGTTAGAAATGCGCTGGCTTCTGGAAGGCACGGGCGAGCCAATCAATGCGGAAAATTTTGTTAGCGACATCATGAATACATTTCTCGATAAGGATCGGGGGATCATCTACGAATATCTGGCGCTGGACGGCAGCCATCCGGATTGTTTCGATGGTCGGCTGATCAATCCCGGCCACGGCCTTGAAAGTATGTGGTTTGTCATGGAGATTGCCCAGCAGCGCGGCGACCAGAAAACTATTGAGCAAGCCGTTGACACGGCCCTGTCGATTCTGCAATTTGGCTGGGATGAAAAATATGGCGGCATTTTTTATTTTTTAGATGCGAAAGGCAAACCGCCGCAACAGTTGGAGTGGGATCAAAAATTGTGGTGGGTGCATGTCGAAGCGCTGCTCGCCATGTTGATGGGATACGCGCTCACCGGACGAGAGGCATGCTGGCAATGGTTTGAAAAACTGCACGACTACACGTGGGGCCATTTTCCTGATCCGCAGTTCGGCGAATGGTTCGGCTATTTGAACCGCCGCGGTGAAGTGCTTTTATCTCTCAAGGGCGGCAAATGGAAAGGTTGTTTCCACGTGCCGCGCGGGCTATTTCGCTGTTGGCAGGAGTTTCGCAAGTTAGGAGATGATAAAAGTGCGGCATGATCAACCGCGAATTAGCGGTTCTGCAGTTGTGATGGTTTAGGCGCGATTGTAGCAATTCATTCATCGGAGAAAATTTATGAACACATTCGATATTCCCGCTGCCGGAGATATTGCTTTTTACCAAGAGCAGGGTTACTGGCTCAGCCCCAAGCTTTTTTCCGACGAGGAGCTGGGAGAATTTCGCGAGCATCATCGCAAAGTTGTCGCTGGTGAGTACGAAACCAAGCGGCCGCCGTTGAGCCGCGATCCGCAGCCCGGCGACACTTCCAGGCTTGTGCAGGTTAATAATGCCTATTGGACCGACGCAACCATGGCCCGGCTCGTGCTCGATGCGAGAATTGGCCAGATTGCCGCCCGGCTTGCGGGCGTAAAAGGCATTCGCCTTTGGCATGATCAACTGCTCTACAAACCGCCGCAAAGTGGTGTGGCCGGCAACATTGGTTGGCATCAGGATCAGGGGTATTGGCAATGTCTCGACAGCAATACGGCGCTGACGGCTTGGGTTGCACTCGAAGACGTTGACGAAAAAAATGGTTGCATGGAGTTCGTGTCTGGCAGTCACAAGTGGGGATTGCTGGGCGAGGATCATTTCTACCAACAAGATATCGACGCGCAGATCAAACGCATCGAAGAGAAAACCGGCCACGTCTTCCGCACCGTGCCAGCCGTATTGCCGGCGGGGTGCGTGAGTTTCCATCATCATCTCACCATTCACGGCAGCCGTGCCAATGTCAGCAACCGGCCGCGTCTTTCCATCGCCATCCACCTGATTCCCGACGGCGCGCGTTATCGCACCGGCACTGCATCGGAGGATCATACCAGCAACACACTGCGCCAGCCCAGAAACGGCGATTTCTTCGCCGGCCCGTATTTTCCAGTGCTATATCGCGAAGGCGAGCCTTGCGC
>CAYZFF010000647.1:0-2283 GCA_964477305.1 uncultured Cytophagia bacterium | reverse complement strand
CAATGAAATCGAAGAAGCCAAACGAAACAATAATTCTCAAAAAGAAATTAAGCTCCGCGAAGAGTTAAGGCAACTTGAAGAATATCTTGGATCATCAACAAATCGGCGAGGAAAGCCGCGAAAGCTGCCAGATTTATCGGAGAAAATGCGCAAGAATCTCTCAAATGCAATTTCACGATCAATACAAGCCATTCATCAGAAACATGATAGCTTAGGAAGACATCTCAAGAACGCTATTCGCACTGGTTCCTACCTCGTTTACAATCCCGATCTACCCATCGACTGGCAGCTTTAAGAATTTTCCCACCAAAATGAAATTGCTACACCATTTGTAGCATTGCTACACCGTTTGTAGCGCATTCCTATATAGAAGCACTGTCCGGTAAGACAATATTGGCTTCAATACTCTTTTGGGCAACGCTGACGATTGAGAAGTTATTTTGCCCGGCGGTTGTTGTGGCCTCAAGAACGGCCGGCGTGTCCTCGACGCGGTTTGTTGCGATGAATTTTAGATTTTTAGATAAGGCTGATTCACATGCTGCTTCTCCCAGCTAAAATGCCAAACGGAACCTTTGTCGAAGAAAATCAAGCCTATGAAATAGCCAGCGGCCTTCCACCGTATAGTGAAGACGCAGAAAGGGCTTTGCTTGGCATACTTTTGAGTTTTTCAGAATTCGTCGAGGCGGTAATCGGTCAACTCCGCACTTTGGATTTTTACTTGACCACGCATCAGGAAGTGTTTCGCGCCATTCTTAACCTATGGCTCGGTCAGGAACGAATCAACCTCATCACGGTGGCGAATGCGCTCAAGCAAAATGGTAAATTGGAGGACGCTGGTGGAAATTATTTTCTGACGGGGCTGAAGGATGAAGGGGTTTCGGCGGTAAACTTGGATTCCTACATTCGAATTATTTTGGAGAAGTCGAGAAAACGTCAGCGCATCGCGCTTGGGCAGCAACTTGTCAAACTTTCACTAAATGGAACTAATGAAGAACAATTTTCGCAAATTCTTGGCGCCTTAGAGGAAACACGTCATCCATTTGGCGTAAACTCAGACCGTTTTGTTATTCACTGGGCAGCCGAAGCCCTTCAACCCTTGCCTCCAACCGAATGGCTCATCAAGCCGGTGTTCGCAAGGCCCAGCGTTTCCATTTTGTATGGTTCCCCAGGAAGTAAGAAAACCTATGTTTGTCTAGATGCTGCGGTCTGTGTTTCTTTGGGAAAATCATGGCTGGAATTTGAAACGCGTCAAGCGACAGTGTTGATTGTTGACGAGGAGAGCGGATATCAACGGCTAAGGCGGCGCTTGGCGGAGGTTATGCACGGACATAGTGTTAAAAAAGAGATTCCAATTGCATTCAGTTCAATGGCACAATTCGATTTTCGGAAATTGCCGGATGTGGAGTCTTTGCGTGGAATAATAAGAAAAGTTGATGCCAATTTCATCATTATTGACGCATTGGCTGACGTGATGCCGGGGGCCGAAGAAAATAGCACGAAAGAAGTGTTGCCGGTCTTGTTGAATTTGAGACGCTTGGCGAACGAGATGCAAGTGGCTATTGTGGTTTTGCACCATGACAACCGGGGCGGCGGTTATCGCGGAAGTTCTTCAATCAAAGGCGCTGTTGACACCATGTTTAAAGTGCAAAGTGAAAACGCTGCGACGCTTATAACTTTTACCGGAGAAAAACTCCGTGACGTTGAACCATTTAATTTTGCCGCAACGATCTGTTTTCATGCAGATGCTGTTCGTCTAGAGAAAGCGGAGCCTGTAAAAGCAAAAGAACGGTTCAGCAGGCCGGAGGAATATGTCTTACGCTATTTGCGAGAAAAAGGCGCATCCCTTTTGACTGATATTGTGTCACAAGCAGATATTTGTTCTGAAACCTCAGCACGAAAGGCCGTTTATGCCTTGGTTCAGAAAAAGAAAATTCGTCGTCAAGACGGCGGAGCGAGTGGGACAAAAGCAATTTATCAACTGATCACTGCAGCGGTTTCAGATAATCCAAGCGGCTAACCTATCCCTGTACCTGTGAATCCCCCTTAAGAGGGGGATTTCACAGGATAGGTTACCCTGTGAAAGTCACAGCTTTTTCACAGGTTTTCACAGGGTACAGGTTGGCAGCCGAGGTCGCGTAGAAAATCAGCAAAAATGTGGAAACACGAATCGAAGGTCTAAGAATGTCAAATGATGCCCAACGTTTTAACAGTTTCACTCGACGTCTTGCCGCGCTCGCAGCGGGAAATGTTAGCGCTGGCGCTGATGGAAAAGCGCCGGCGGCT
>CAYZFF010000646.1:0-2284 GCA_964477305.1 uncultured Cytophagia bacterium | reverse complement strand
ATCGTGCGCGGCGACAAAACATGAAATTAGAATGATAAAATGCCATTGACTTCAATACCTAAAAAAATATTTGAGCCGGCGGCGCCGCGGAACGGTTTTGATGCAGACGCCGCCTTGCGTTCGATTTTTGCGGGAACCGCGGCAAAAACGGGCAAGCAATTTTTTGCCGCGTTGGTGAAGAATCTGGCGCTGGCGATGAATACACATGGCGCGTGGGTGACGGAATATTTTCCCGAAGCGCAGCAGTTGCGCACACTCGGGTTCTGGTTTGGCGGAAAATTCATTCCGTACTACGAACATAACCTCGCCGGTACAGTGTGCGAGCTTGTGATTGAGAGCCGCGATCTCGTGCATTTTGCCGACAATGTTTTGGAGCTTTATCCGAGTGATATGCAATTCCACGAGGCCGGCGTGGTGAGTTATATGGGAGTGCCGCTGTTGGATGTGAGCGGTCGAGTGCTTGGGCATTTGGCGGCGGTAGATACGAAACCGATGCCGAAAAAACCGCGCGCAGTCGCGATCTTCAAAATTTTTGCCGCGCGCGCCGCCGTCGAGCTGCAACGCCTTTATGTCGAAGCGGAATTGCGTGAGAAAAATGCGCAACTGGAAAAAATGCAGACTTTGCTTGAAGCTGAAAACCGGCGCAAAACCGATGAATTGGAACGGGCGCGCCGGCTGCAACTGGCTTTAGTGCCCAAGAAAATTCCGCAGTTGCCTGATTTCGAAATCGACGTTTACATGAAAACCGCTACCGAGGTCGGCGGCGATTATTATGATTTTCAAATGGGCAAGGATGGCGCGCTCACGGTCGTGATTGGCGACGCCACCGGCCATGGCCTGAATGCCGGCATGATGGTCACCGCCACCAAAAGTATTTTGACCACATTGCGTGATGAGCCGGATTTAGTGAAAGTGTTTAAGCAATTGAATGAAGCCTTGAGACGGGTGAATTTGCTTCGGCATTACATGGCGTTGCAAATGATCCAATTAAAAGGCGAGCGACTCGAAATCTGCTCCGCCGGCATGCCGCCGCTGTTGCTGTATCGCGCGTCATCACAGACCGTCGAGGAAATCAATCTCAAAGCCATGCCCTTGGGCAGTGTTGCAAATTTTCCTTATCAGAAACGCGAAGTTCAGATCTCGTCCGGCGATGCGATTCTATTGATGAGCGATGGATTTACCGAACTTTTTAACGCGGCCGGTGAAATTTTTGATGAGGAGCAAGTGCAGGCAGCTTTTGCCGAAGTTGCAACACAATCGCCGCAACAAATCATCAAACACCTGGTGAACAAAGGAGAAAAATGGGCAAAAGGCGAACCGTCGCACGATGATATAACTTTCGTGGCGCTGAAAGTGCGTTGAATTGAAAAGACATAGTCGCGCATTCCAAAACGCTGCAAAATAAAAATTTCAGCGCACCGGCAAAAAAGAAACCACCGGACTATTTTAACAACTGCGTGGCCAGACTGCGCAGAGCCGCTTGCCATTTTAAGGGCCGGCCGGGCAAGTCTTCCCGGCGTTCATGCTGAAGCAAATTCTGCAGCGCTTCGTTGTTCATGGCTTGTTGAGCCTCTAAAACTTGCACCCAAAACGGCGAGTCTTTGGCGGCGATGCCTTCTGCCCCGGCGCGCACAACGTTGCCCTCACGATCTAACACCATGCCCGTGACTTGTAAAACTTCAACTGGTTTGTCCTCTGCGCTCAAAAATTTGAGGTTCTCTTCATACCCCGTTCCCAGCACGACTTTTTTACCAAAAATGCCCTTGCCAGCTTTGGGATATTCACTAAAGCCCAGCTTGATCCAAATCACATACTCCACTTGCGAGGCTTGCATTGCTTCGCGCAGCGCGGTGCGCCAAACTGATGAGGCATTCTGAATATGAATCACCATCGGCGGGAATTTATCATGCTCAGTGCGTTGCATGGCGGCTTCCGGCGGTGCGCCTTCGCCCTCAGCGCTGCCGACATAAACATACGGCGCCCCTTTTGATGCCAGCAAATCATTTGGCAGGCGCTTGCTCATGCCGAGACTATCCCAATACGCCGTCATCGCGTTGACCAAAGGTTGCAACGCTTGTTCGCGACCTGCGTAAAGAAACTCGGATTTCGTGATTTCATCAAGGCTCACGGCCACACAGCCGACGCCGGCATTGGCGAGCACGGCTTTTTTATTGTAAGTTTTGTAGAACGGCGCGCCTTTTAAACGATCCGTTCGGCCTGTAGTGAGCGCATTTAAATTTGACCAACCGGCAACAAGGATGATAAATACAACACGGCAAATCCG
>CAYZFF010000645.1:0-2313 GCA_964477305.1 uncultured Cytophagia bacterium | reverse complement strand
GCTGTCATTGCCGTGTGGACGGGCAAAACGTCGAACGATAAACGGCAGGTGCGCGTCTCTCACTTACGTCTCGCCGCTACCGTAAATTGAAAAATTGTAGCGTGCTGCAAGAGAGCTATTTTCAACTTGCCTCAGAAAATGGCGAGTCCCGCCGCGCCTGCAAAAGTATCGATGACGGCGACGGTAGTTTCCAATGATCTGTATGCCTCACGCAGAGAGGCGGGTTGGAAAAATTTGACCGCTAAGTTTTTCGCAAAAAATTGGTGCAATAAAAAATATTTTTTCGTATTTTTATCAACAACAAGGTTGTTCGAATATTATCCGACGTCAGAATAAACGCATTGTTGATTGGCCGTTATGATTATGCAAAAATCTCTTATCCCTCTCGCCGCCATTTTGTTTCAAACCGCCGTTTTGGCGCAAGACCTTTCCCATCATCGCCTCGAAGCCCAGCTCAAGGCGCAGCAACTTTCCCTGAAACGCAACACCGCAAACAGCGCCATTGCCATTAGCAACTATGGCTACGATGCGCTCTTCTATCATTTGCAACTTAAAATTCTGACAGCCACGCAGGAGGTCGAAGGCCAATTGCTGATGGAAGCGAAAAGCGAAGCCGATGGCCTTGCCAGCGTGCCGATGGATTTTTATGCGAATTTGCAAATCACCAGCGTCGGCGAAAACGCCGTTTCGTTTTCGCGCAGCGGCAACGTTTTGACCCTCACGCTCAATCAAGCCGTGCTGCGCGGTCAAAAGTTTCGCGTGCGCGTGAATTATCGCGGCCAACCGCAAAGCGGCGGATTTGGCGCGTTCACATTCAACACGCATTCCGGCGCGCCGATCATTGCCAGCCTCAGCGAGCCGTATTTTGCGCGGCTGTGGTGGCCGTGCAAAGACACGCCCACCGACAAAGCGGATTCCGTGCAAGTCGATCTCATCGTGCCGGATAATTTAACCGGCGTTTCGAATGGCAAATTGGAAAGCGTGCAGTCGGCCAACGGCTGGAAAACTTTTTCGTGGAAAGAACGCTATCCGATCACGACGTATCTCGTCTCCATCGCGGTGAGCAACTATGCGGAATTTGGCGAGACCTTCACGTTTCGCGACGGTACGAGCATGCCGCTTCGGCATTATGTTTATCCGGAGAATTTGGCTTCGGCACAGGCGCAGCTTGCCGACACGCGCGATATGTTGGCATTCTTCAATCAAGCTTTTGGCGACTATCCGTTTAAAAAAGAAAAATACGGTCACGCGCAATTTGCGTGGGGCGGCGGCATGGAACATCAAACTATCACCAGCATTGGCGGTTTTAGTGACGGCCTAATTTCGCATGAGTTGGCACATCAGTGGTTTGGCGATTTGATCACGATGAAGTCCTGGCAGGACATTTGGCTCAACGAAGGTTTCGCCAGTTACAGCGAAGCGCTTTATTTCGAGCACCGCGACGGCAAAGCGGCATATCGCAATTACATGGCGAGCATGGATTATAATCACACTGGCAGCGTTTTTGTGCGCGACACCACTTCAGTCGGCAGTATTTTTAGCGGCACCGTCTATGACAAAGGCGCATGGGTATTGCATATGCTGCGTCATGTCATCGACGACACCACCTTCTTTCGGCTCTTGCGAAATTATGTGGCTGACCCGCGCTATCGTTTTGGCACCGCGACGACGGATGATTTCAAGAATCTCGCCGAGGGCCTTTCCGGCAAAGAACTGGATTGGTTTTTTGAGCAGTGGGTTTACCGCGCCGGGCGGCCAAGCTTGCGTTACGCGTGGAAATGGGAAAATGGGCAACTCATTTTCCGGCTGCAACAAATTCAGAGCGGCGATTCCTATCGCTTGCCATTCGATCTCGCTGCAATTGCTGGCGTCGACACCTTGCGATTTACGCTGGAGCACACCGGCGGTTTTCTAGAATACCGTTTTCCTGCCAACAAACAAATCACGCGCGTGCTGGTCGATCCGGATTATTGGGTGCTCAAAAATTTGCAACAGGTGGATTTCAACAGCTTGAATGTTGATGGCACGCTGATTCCGTACACCTTTGCGCTGCAGCCGATTTATCCGAATCCGTTCCTGGTGAATGAACAATCGTTGTTAGTGAATTTTTCACTGGGTCGAAATGAGACGGTGCGGCTAACGGTTTTCAACACGCTCGGCCAGGAAATGGCAACTTTGTTGGCCGCCCCTTTAACGGCCGGAAATTATACTCAGCCTTGGGACGGCCACCAAACCAATGGCGAACCCGCGCCCGCCGGCATTTATTTTATTCGCCTGCAAACCGAAACTGCGCAGGCGACACAAAGGGTTGTG
>CAYZFF010000644.1:0-2315 GCA_964477305.1 uncultured Cytophagia bacterium | reverse complement strand
TACTATAAAAATAATTGAAAAGCTTTTAAGCGATTGCCTAAAATTACTTTGCGAATTCTTGATCTTTTAAAATCTACCGAAAAACAACTTCGCGCCGCCGGTATCGAATCGGCGCAGCGCGAGGCGGAATGGCTGCTGGGCGCCGCGGTGCAATCGGATCGCGCCAATCTTTACTTGATGCGCGAACAACGATTGCAGCAACACGAACAGGCGCAGTTTGAAGCGCTTTTGCAGCGCCGTCTCCATCGTGAGCCGTTGCAATATATCCTCGGCAATTGTGAGTTTTGCGGATTCGAGTTTGCTGTCACGCCTGCCGTGTTAATTCCGCGCCCCGAAACCGAATTGCTCGTTGAAAAAATTGTCGAGTTGGCCGCGTCAATGGAGATGCCGCGAATCATCGATCTCGGCACAGGTTCGGGATGTATCGCGGTTTCATTAGCCAAGCTCATTGTGAATGTGCAAATTGTCGCCCTCGACCTCTCCGCCGCCGCACTTGAAATAGCGCAAGCCAATGCAAAAAAGCTTGGCGTGGCGGAGCGCATTGAGTTTCGCTTGGCGGATATGACAAAATTAAATTTCGATGAAACCTTCGACCTCGTTGTTTCCAATCCGCCGTATGTTTTGGAAAGCGAGCGCCCGGGTTTGCAGCCAGAAATTCATGATTGGGAACCGGCAGCAGCTCTGTATGTGCAAGGAGACGGCTTGAAATTTTATCGCTGCATCCTCGACTATTGTAAAAACCATTTGCGGTCCGGCGGCTGGGTCGCTTGCGAAATGGCCAGCCAGCGCAGCACCGCGATTGAAAAATTGTTCCGCGAAGCGGGTTTGTTTCAGGTACAAATCATCCAAGATTTCGCCGGCTTTGATCGGCATGTGATAGGGCAACAACCGAACTGAAAGGAGCATCCAGTGATTAGTGGCAACATCTTTCGTGAATATGATATTCGGGGCATCGCCGAAAATGATTTGACCAACGAGAATGTAACTTTAATTGGCAAAGCCTTCGCGACCCACATGTTGGGGCAAGGCCGTAAGCGTCTCGTGGTAGGACGCGACGTGCGGCTTTCGTCAGAACGTTTGCGTAATACCCTGGTCGAGGCGATGGTCGGTTGCGGCATCGAGGTGATTGATGTTGGCGTGGTGCCGACGCCAACGCAATATTTTGGCATCGTGCAGCAACGAGCCGACGGCGGCGTGATGATCACCGGCAGCCATAATCCGATTGACTACAATGGTTTCAAAATGTCTACCGGTTTGAAAGCGGCGGACGGACACGTTTCCGTTGGCGCGATTTACGGCGAAGAAATTCAACAACTCTATAAAATTATTCAAGCGGGCAAATTTGCCAGCGGCAAAGGTAAAGTTGAAATCATTAATGTCACCCCGGATTATATTGCCACCATCAAACAGCGCGTGAAACTGGCGAAGCCGCTCAAAATTGTTGTCGACCCCGGCAACGGCTGCGGCGGTTTGTTTGCGCCGCAAATTTGGAAGGATATGGGCTGCGAAGTCGTATGTCTTTATTGCGAACCGGACGGCCGTTTTCCCAATCACTTGCCCGATCCGACGGTGATGAAATACATCAAAGATCTGCGCGCGAAAGTTATTGCAGAGAAAGCCGATCTTGGCATCGGCTATGATGGCGATGCAGATCGCCTCGGCATTATCGACAATCTCGGGCGTCCGATATTTGCCGATAAGTTGGTCGCGATGTTTGCGCGCGACACGCTCTCCCGCGTGCCGGGCAGCAAAATCGTTTTCGATGTGAAATGCAGCCAAGCCTTGCCGGAGTATATCAAAAAATATGGTGGCCATCCGATCATGTGGAAAACCGGCCATTCACTGCTGAAAGCGAAAATGCATGAGGAGCATGCGCCGTTGGCGGGTGAAATGAGCGGCCACATATTTTTTGGTGAAGGCTATTTCGGTTTTGACGATGCGATTTTTGGCAGTGGACGCATGATGCAAATTCTCTCGCATTCCGGCAAAACGATGGCGGAACTACACGATGAAATTCCCGCGTTCATTTCCACACCGGAGATTCGCGTCGAGGCGACGGACGAGACGAAATTCCAAATCGTGAGCGACATGGTGGCGTTTTTCAAAAAATCGCATCAAGTCATCGACATCGACGGCGCCCGCGTGCTCTTCGGCGATGGCTGGGGCCTGGTGCGTGCCTCGAACACGCAGCCGGTGCTGGTGATGCGCTTTGAAGCCCGCACGAATGAATTGCTGTCGCAAATCACCGAGATTTTCAAAAAGAAACTTCGCGAATATCCCGTCGTTAAATTTTCAGATGCGGATTTTGAGGTGGC
>CAYZFF010000643.1:0-2318 GCA_964477305.1 uncultured Cytophagia bacterium | reverse complement strand
ACGATCACCACCGATGCGCGCGCCGGAGCGATGGGAGAAGCTTTCACCTCGCTGCAAAGTGTTTCCGCGGCGATGTTTTTCAATCCCGCCAGCATGGCCCGCCTCGAGGGCCTCGCCAATTTGTCTTTTGGCAAGGTCAATTGGATTGCGGACATTGATTACACGTTTGGCAGCGCCGCCTTTCGCCCTTTTGACGGGCGTTGGGGAATTTTTGGCTTCACCGTCGTCGCGGTTGAATATGGCCAGTTCATCGGCACGATTCGCACGAACGATGAGAATGGTTTTGAAGAAACCGGCGATTTTAGCCCCAATGCTTTTGCCATTGGCCTCGGTTACGCGAAAGCCCTCTCCGACAAATTTTCATTGGGCGGCAATCTGAAATACGTCAAACAGGATTTGGGGAGCGCCGTGACCGGTTTTGCCACCGACGGCAGCCCCACGCAGGTGAATTATGCCAAGGGCGTGGCGGCGTTTGATTTTGGGATTCTTTATCGCACCGGTTTCAAAAGTTTGGATTTCGGGATGGCGGTGCGGAATTTTTCCAAAGAAATCAAATACGTCGAAGAAAGTTTTCAACTGCCGCTCACGTTTAAAATCGGCCTGTCCATGAATGCCACGGACTTGCTGCTGCCGGATAGCAAGTTGCACGGTTTGCTGCTTTCCGTCGACGCCGTGCATCCGCGCGATTATCAGGAACAGTTGAATCTCGGCGCGGAATATCTCTTTATGAAAACGGTGGCGCTGCGCGCCGGTTATTCCACCCCGAACGATGACCATCATTTCAGTGCCGGCGCCGGTTTGCAAAAGTCGTTCAAAAGCTATCAACTGGCGTTGGATTATGCTTATACACCGCACGAGGTGTTTGATACGGTGAATCGTTTTTCAGTGAACTTTGCGTTTTAATTTGTAGTCACGCCCTTTGGTGGGGCGCTGTTTTTTCAACCGGCTTGTCTAAAAAGTGCGACCCGCCAAAAGCAGAGACTATTTGTTGCCATTGTGCTTTAAAACAGTGGGATAAAAATGAAACAATATACTTTTTTAGCCGCGATAATTACTTTGCCGGTTCTGCTCACCGGCTGCAAGAATGACACGGCGCCCAGTTTGTTTGACCCTGCCGATCAATCCAACCCGGCGCCTGTGGTGCGGACGATTGCGCCGCCGGACAGCGCTTTGGCCGGCGCGGGTGAGGTCGCCCTAATTGGCGAAAATTTTTCGACGAAAAAAGAAGACAATAGCGTTTATTTTGATACGACGCCGGTGGTAGTGGTGTCGGCCAGCCCGACGCAGCTTACGGTTAAATCGCCCAACATTATTAGTGATTCGGTGAAAATCCGTATTGCCGTGCTGGGCGCGGAAAAATTCAGCGCCACGGTGCGCTATAAACTCAAGGCGGCGGTCGCATCGTTTGGCAAGATTGAAGATCCAGGCTATACTGCCAATCGTGATGCTTTGCGCGCGTACGGCATCGACGTTGATACTGAGGGCAATGTTTATTTGTCCACCGAGCAAACGATTTCCGGCCTCACCAACAGCCGCATCAAGAAGATCGCGCCGAACGGGACGACCACCAATTTAGCGACGACTTCGTTTTTGCGCGCCAACGCGCTGCGCATGGGGCCAGGCAACATGCTGTATGCGCTTTATCGAACCGGCCGCTTGCGCAATATCGTCACGTTTTCGCCGGCCGGCGTGCAGACGCCTTTTGTGAGCCTGCCCGGCAATGCCACTGATGAAGTGCGCGACATGGATTTTGACGCGAGCGGCAATCTCTGGGTAACGATTGGAACAGATATTTATCTCGTGAAACCGAATCAAGCGATCTCGCGAGCGCTGACGACGGTCGACACGCTGTCCGCGGTGCGCGTCTATAATGGCTTCGTTTATTTCGCCGGCCGCAACAAGGCGCTGGCCGAAGAAAAAATTTGGCGCAGCCAGATGCAAGGCGAGACGCTCGGCGCGCCGGAAGTGGTTTTGGATGTGGCCGCCGCGAGTTGGTTGAGCGGTCGCAGCGTGCTCTCGCTCACCTTCTCCGAAAGCGGCGAAATGTATCTCGGCACCAATCATTCCGAAGGTTTGTTTGTCGTGCGGGGAACGAGTGGTGAAGCTTTATATCCCGGTTTGGTGGGGTCGTCGGTTTATGCGCTGTCCTGGAGCAATGGCACGCCGTTGTATGCCGTGCGGCAAGTCAATGGCAATCTTTCGCAACTCTTGAAAGTTGACACTGGTAAAAAAGGCGCGCCGTATTATGGCCGGCGCTAAGAATCACCGATTAAATAACTTGCTCATTTCATGGGCCTGTCATTCCCGCGCGCTTTTGG
>CAYZFF010000642.1:0-2342 GCA_964477305.1 uncultured Cytophagia bacterium | reverse complement strand
GCAAGCGATTTGATATTGTTGTATGCACGCCGGGTTCGCGTTGGGCGTCGTTAGGTTTTATAATTTAAATCAATCATGGGTGGGATGCAAGGGATATTCACATTTGGGTTTGAGGTCAAAAATTTTTCCGGCATTCAAAATGTTATTGGGGTCGAGTACACCTTTGATTTTGCGCATCACTTCCATGCCGGCCGGGCCGGAAACTTTTTCCAAAAATTTTTTCTTCGATAAGCCAATACCGTGTTCACCCGTGATCGTGCCGCCGAGATTGACCGCGGCGAGAAAAATCTGTTCAAAGGCCTTTTCGACGCGATGAATTTCGTCATGATCACGCTCGTCGGTGAGGCAGGTCGGATGCAAATTGCCGTCCCCAAAATGGCCGAAGTTGCCAAAGGTGACGTTGTATTTTTTGCCAATGTCCTGAATGTGTTGCAGCATTTTGGCAATTTCGCTGCGCGGCACGGTGACATCTTCAAGAATCGTCGTCGGCTTCATCCGTGCCAAAGCCGAGAACGCCGAACGGCGCGCCGTTTTTAATTTATCCGCTTCCGCTGCATCTTTGGCGATCCGAATTTCACGCGCGCCGTGTTTTTTGCAAAGTGTTTGCACTTGCTCGAACTCATCGGCGACGGCGGCAGGATGTCCATCGACTTCGATGAGCAGAAGTGCCTCGGTATTGGTCGGTAAGCCGACGTGTGCGTAATCTTCCACGCAGCGGATGGTGGTAGAATCTAAAAATTCCAAAGTGCACGGAATGATTTTCGCGGCGATAATAGCGGAAACCGTTCCCGCTGCGGCTTGCATATCATCATAAAGTGCCAGCAACGTTTTGGCCGCCGCCGGTTTGGGAATAAGCTGCAAGAGAATTTTCGTGAAAATACCGAGGCTGCCTTCGCTACCGATAAATAATTCCTTGAAAGAAAATCCGGCGACGTCTTTCATGCACTTATTGCCCACGCGCAGCAACTCGCCGGTCGGCAACACCACTTCGAGTCCCATCACATAATCTTTAGTCACGCCGTATTTGAGGCCACGCAAACCGCCGGAGTTTTCCGCGACGTTGCCGCCAATGGTGCAAACACGCATGCTGCCAGGGTCCGGTGGATAGAATAGGCCCTGGGCTTCAACGGCTGCATGTAAATCGGCCGTAATCACACCAGGCTCGACCCACGCCGTTAAATTTTCCGAATCAATTTCTATAATTTTTTTCCATGACGGAAAAAGCATGACGATTGAGTGCTCGACCGGAATGCTGCCGCCGGAAAGGCCGGTGCCGGCGCCGCGCGGCACCACGACAACGTTTTCCGTGTTAGCCAATTGCATGATGGCCTGCACGTGATCAACCGTCACCGGGCGCACCGCAGCCAGCGGCGTGTTTTCGCGCATCGGCGTGGCGTCGTAGGCATAAGCAAAGCGATCTTCCAAAGAAGCAAAAACATTTTCCGCGCCGACAAGGGCGGCGAGCTTTTTGATGAGCGATGAATCTGTTGTGGGATTGGCCATTCAAGTATTGGCAATGCAGTTTTGTAAAAAGAGCGCTGATTTATTCGCGTCACCCTAATGGAGCGAAGTCGAAGGGTGACACGCCGGCTTGCTTAACGGTAATCTTCAAAATTGTTCACGGTCCAGCGGCCGTTTTCGCGAACTGTACTCACCAGAATTTCGCGTTCCATTGTTTCGTTTCCCTGCCGGGCTTCGATTTTGAGATGATAGAGAAACAGCACATGATCGACATCCTGATCCGTGCGCTCGGTCATTTTGTAATCGATAAACGGTTTGGCGCGGTGAAATTCCTGCTCGCCGTCTTGAAATTGACGGGCGCTGCCTTTGAGCAATTCGATTTCCTTGCGCAGCTTGTCGGCGGCGAGGCCGCTGGCGAGTTCGAGGGCTTCGGCCTGCGCCAGTTTGATAAAATAACGAAAACAAAACTCCTCGGAAACTTTTCGAGGATCGTTGCTGAGGCCACATGACAACATAAGACCGGCGACCGCGAACAGCCATAAATTTTTTATCGATTGCAGATGTTTCATAAATCCGCTTAAAAAGTATTTGGGAAAATTTAATTTGCTGCAACAAAATAAAGCCGCCACTGGCCAAAGTCAAGCGAAATGTGCGGCCAAACCGGCGCAGCGCATTGTCTGTAGCAACAAGCGCGAACGCTCTGCGCATCTCTGCGCACATAAAGGTCAATGAAATTGAACGCGTAAAAATTAGTTAACATTTTCCGGCAAAAAGTTATACGAAAGCGTAAGTAAGGAAAATTATTTTAAAGCGAAAATTGTAACTTTGTTTAATCTTGAAACAGTCAGTCCAAATCGCAAACGTTGCTGCGCCTCGCCAAA
>CAYZFF010000641.1:0-2345 GCA_964477305.1 uncultured Cytophagia bacterium | reverse complement strand
CGTGAAATGGGAAAGTTATTTAAATGTTGATCCTTAACTCACCGAAAAATTCCATAACGCAAAATCGTTGTAATAATTTTCCATCCCGCCAGCACGGTTCCCTTCACTGTGCCGGAAATTTTGGATTTGCCGATACGCCGGCGGTAACGCGCCGGCACTTCGGCTACCCGCAAATGTTGCAGCGCGGCTTTAATCTGCATTTCCACCGTCCAGCCGTAATTACGGTCGCACATTTGCAATCTCTCCAGCGCCGCCATCGAGATCGCGCGAAACGGGCCGAGATCACTGTAGCGCGCGCCGAGCAAAAGCCGCATCAAGTGGCAGGCCAACCAGTTGCCGAAAACTTGTTGCGGCGTCATCGCGCCGGCTTCTTTCTCTCCCAACGCGCGCGAACCAATGACGAAGTCACATTTCCCGGCGAGAATCGGCGCGATCAAATCCGGAATTTCTTCGGGATAATCGCTGTGATCGGCGTCAAGAAAAACCACCAGTTCCGCGCCGCATTTTTTCGCCTCAGCGATACCGCGCAAACACGCGGCGCCGTAACCCGGCTCGCCCTCGAACACCACCAGCGCGCCGGCCTGCGCCGCTACCTCGGCCGTGCGATCACGCGAGTTGTTATTCACCACGATGATTTTTTCCACCGGCGGCTGCGGAATGGCCTGCACCACTTTGCCAACGGATTTTTCTTCGTCGAAGGCGGGAATGATGGCCACGATTTTGGGCATGACGATAAAACTTTCATTTTGCCCAAACCTTTTATCTAAAACAATCGTGGGTTCAGATTGGCTCATGGGTGCAAGGGTGAGATCATGATAAAAATTAGCTGAAATAATTCACGGAATCATATTACGCCAGGCCTGCAATCGCTGCCGCGTAAATGCCACGCCTTCATTGAACAATAAATCGAGCAGGTTTAATCCGTTCACGAAACCATCAAATTGTTGATGATATGGCGGCAGCGCCAAATTAATAAAACGAAGCTGCAGGTCCGGCATCAACTCCGGCTGCAGCACCGCGCGATATTTTTCTGCGGTCAAATAAACGCCAGCCTCCACGGCGCGCGCCAACGCCGTCACTCTCTGAGCGCCGCTGCCTGTAAGATGAAATTCGGAAGTTTGTTGCGGCAATTTCTCCCAATGCAAAATTCTCCAGAAAAATTGCAGAAACGTCCACGTCACTTCCGCTAATTTTTGATACGGCTGTTGATACAACGATTCCAGTTCGTCAGCCAGTTCGCCGAAATATGGCGCATTATGATAGTTGAGCTGGATTGTCCGCCAGTGTTGGCGCTGCCATTCCCGCGTGGGATCAATTTCCACCTCATGCAGTTTCTGCCCGTGGCGGCCTTTCGTCAAAATCGGAATGGTCAACCATTGCCCGCCGGTTGCGGTCTTGAGGCGCGTGCGATTAATATTGCGGTTGGTCGAAAATTGAATATCATCCGCCACCACAAAAATGTCGGCACATGCAGCTAAGGCAAAAAAACTTTCGGTGGGCAAATAAGACAACACTTCGGCGGCGAGAGTGCGCATGGCGTGAAATCACAAAAATCTTAGTGGCGGCGAAATGGTAAAATGGCAAAGTAAAATTCAGTAAAATTGCTCATCAGTAAACCCGTATTCCGGTATCGAGAATTTCTTGCACGAATGGATTGTCTGCGGAAAATCTATGGCACGGTTATTAAAGATACTGCAATCTAACAAAAAAAATCTCTAATTGCAAGCACTCTCACTTCAAAAAAATTACAGCAAAGGCTATTTCCGATTTGCTTTTTGAATCGCGTTATGGTATATTGTGCGGATATAAAATTTTTGTCATCGCAGTTTATGTTGAAGCCGTTAATTTGCAGATTAATGTGCGCGGAAAATCTCTGATGCTCAATCCCGAAATCAAACTTCTCCTCGCTAGCCTCGATCAGGCCTATGATCGTAAATCATGGCACGGCACGAATCTGCGCGGCTCGTTGCGCGGGCTTTCCATAAAAACCGCGGCGTGGCGGCCAGCACCAAAGCGCCACAACATCTGGGAAATCGTCGTACATGCGGCTTATTGGAAGTATGCAGTTTATCGTCGCCTCGCCGGCGAACCGCGAGGCTCCTTTGCACTCAAAGGCTCAAATTGGTTCACCCGTCCCGAGGCACAAACCGAGAGCGCGTGGCAAACGGATCTCAAGCTGTTGGCCGAAACTCACCAAGTTTTGCGCGCGGCCATTGCAGCCATGAAACCGCGAGATCTTAATAAAATTTCTTTGGGCGGCAAAGTCGACAACTTGGCGCTCATTTCCGGAATCGCCGCGCACGATTTATATCATGCCGGACAAATTCAATTATTGAAACGTCTCG
>CAYZFF010000640.1:0-2350 GCA_964477305.1 uncultured Cytophagia bacterium | reverse complement strand
GCGGCGGTGCAATCCGGACGCATTAGCCGGCAGCGCTTGGATGAATCGGTGCGCCGGATTTTGACGGTCAAATCGTGGCTCGGCTTGGATCGCAAGCGTTTGGTGGATGTTGAAAAAATCTCCGACTTCGTCGCTGCGCCCGCAACCGAAGCGCTCGCCGACAAAATCTCCAACGCTTCGGTGACGCTGTTGCGTAATCAGAATAATCTGCTGCCATTGCCGGCGACGACGCGTTTGAAAATCGTCGCGGTTTCCGAAGCGCCGTATCCGGAATTTGGCCGCGAGTTGCAGCGGCAACTCGAATCACAGCTCGCGACGGTTTCGCTTACGCATTTGTCGAATGAATCGAGCCGCGAGCTGATTGAGCAAACTGCACGATCCGATGATGCTGATGTGATTGTACTCGGGGTGTATCTCTCGATTGGCGCGTGGAAAGGCAAGCCAACTTTTTCATTGGCTTTACAAGATTTTTTTACACATGTTGTAACGTTACCGCAGCCGGTGATTACCGTTGCTTTTGGCGATCCTTACGTGATGGGCAAGTTGCCGGAAACGGCAGTGATGCTGACACCGTACAACGGTGCCAAAGTGGGCGAGCGGGCGGTTGCCAAGGCGCTCCTCGGCGCGATTGACCTCACCGGCAAACTTCCGGTGACGATCCCGGGAAAATATCAAATCGGTGACGGCATACAATTGTTAATGAGAAAATGACCATCACAGAAAAACTCATTCTCGGCCTCGACATCGGCGGCACCAAAACCGCCGTGGTGTTGGGCACATCGCGCGGTGAGATTCAATGGCGCATGCAATTCCTCACCCGTCCCGAGCGTGGCTTCAAAATTGTCTTTGCAGAGCTGACAACCAACATTGCCACCGCGCTACGGTCGGCCTCGCACCCAGTGGCCGCGATCAGCGTTTCCATTGGCGGGCCGCTGGATGTGCTCAATGGTATTATTAAATCGCCGCCGAATCTTCCCGGCTGGACGAATATCTCGTTAAAAAAATTATTGAAGGAACGGTTTACCTTGCCCGTGTATGTCGAACATGACGGCAACGCCGGCGCGTTGGCCGAATTTTATTTCGGCGCCGGAAAAGGTTTTCGGAACATGATCTTCATCACCATGGGCACGGGCTTCGGCGCTGGGTTGATTCTCAACGGCCAACTTTATCGCGGCGCGAACGATTGCGCCGGAGAAATCGGCCACATTCGCATCGCTGAAGACGGCCCGCGGTGTTACGGCAAAGCCGGATCACTTGAAGGTTTTGGCAGCGGCACCGGTATCGCGAAATTGGCGCAGATGATGTATCCGGCGATTTGGAACGCGTCGGCGACAGTGATCGCTATTTATGAGCAGTACAAAGCCGGTTCAACTGAAGCCCGCGAAGTGTTTGCCCGCGCGGGGTTTTATCTCGGACGAGGATTTGCCTTGCTCGCCGATACATTGAATCCCGAGCGGATCATTTTGGGTGGAATCGGCATGCGGCTCGGCGAGGCCTTGTTAGCGCCCGCAAAAAAAGTCTTTGATCAAGAGGCTTTGCCGCAAGCCGCGGCAGCTTGTGAAATTGTTCCCGCGCAACTTGGCGAAACCATTGGCGATATCGCCTCGCTGTGTGCCGCGTTTGATCAAGGCAAGTTGCTGGCTGTTTAGTTGCGAATGTACTCAAACTCAGAATAAAATTCTGCAAGTTGTTTGATCGGCAAGAAGTTTTTTAACCACGCAGAGACGAGAAACCAGAGGCCCTATCAAAAAGCTTCTCTTCGGGTCTTTGTGCCTTCGTGGTGGTTCAAAAGTTAGCGCGAGATTTCTATGGCAACCCCTCTCACTTCCCGCCAGCGTATTCTCACGGCGATGCGCCGGCAAATCCCGGATCATGTGCCGGTGATTCCCGACATTTCCAACATGGTGCCGTGCCGTTTGCTCGGCAAGCCGTTTTGGGATATTTATTTGCATGAAGATCCGCCGCTCGATGAAGCTTATCTCAACGCCGTCAAATATTACGGCATGGACGGCTGGTACATCTACGACAATTTGACGATGCGCGAAACGCCGAAATGGAACGAGCGCATCATCGAGTCGTCGGACGACGAGAAAAAAATCGAACGTTGGATTGACACGCCTGCCGGGCGGCTCGAAGAAGTCGTGTGTTATCCGCGCGAAGATCCGCCGTGGCACGCGAACGCAATGATCAAAAACATTGCGCAAGATTTTCCCAAACTGCGCTGGTACATGGAACAACGGCCGCTCGATGACGTGTGCAAGAATCGCGGCAAAGTCGGCGAGTTGGGCATTTACGGTTTGGGCTTTGAAACGTTCATGGGTTTTTGGGTGTGGGTGCGCGACGGCGGCTC
>CAYZFF010000639.1:0-2358 GCA_964477305.1 uncultured Cytophagia bacterium | reverse complement strand
GGCGGCATACTGGGCGGCACCGGCAACGGCGCTTGATTTTTCACTGCTGGAATGCTGCGCAGATAAGCCCAAACGGCCTTGAGGTCTTCGTCAGTCATTATTCTGATGTTTTGCCAGGGCATCGGCGGCAAAATATCGCGGCCATTCGGTTGGCCCTGATGTTTACCGGTGCGCAGGGCTTGGATGAAAGCCTCCTCCGTCCATTCGCCGATACCAGTTTCTTTATCCGACGTGAGATTGGCGGCGAAACTAACGCCCCACGGCCCGGCCCAAGCGCTCAGCATGGTGTTCGTAGAGGTAAGAGCATTATTCGTCTGCAAATCTTCAGGCTTCCAAAGTGGATAAGGGGCTTCGGCCGGGTGCCCTGAAAGCATGCGCGTCATATCTGGCTCCGGCATGCCGCCTGGTCCCATATTTTTAGGTGTGTGGCAATCGTGGCAGCCACTAATGGTCACCAAATATTCACCGCGTTTGACCGGATCAGGCGTCGGCGCTTTTTGCTCGCAGCCGATGAAGCTCATGACCAGGCTTCCACAAACTAACACAGCAAACCGTCTTCGCATAAATACCTTCTCCTCAAGAGATTCGTTAAAGGGATTGATTAAAAAATTACGACATACCACTCAAAATGGATTGCACATTATTTTTTAAACAGGGGATAAAGCAAACGCGGCAACAGGCGGCGCGGAAAGCTTTCCATATTTTCAAAGCCAAGTTTTTCCGGTTGCGCTTGATGCGCCGGCAAATAAGCCGTGCCGAAAAGCCAATCCCACAAACAGAACACCACGCCGAAATTTTTCCCGTGCTGGCCGTGCAGAATCACATCGTGATGCCACACATGCAGGCGCGGCGAGTTGACCACGTAACGCAATGGGCCCCAAGTGAAATTTAAATTCGAATGATTGAGATGGCCGATGAGCGTCGTCACCATGGCAATCCCCAACATGACGTTGCCGTTGACGCCGAGCATCACCAGCGGTAAAAACGTCAAGCTTTTATAAACCACGATCTCCATCCAGTGAAAACGCATATTGCCGATCCAGTCGAGTTCTTCAATGCTGTGATGGAGTTTGTGAAATTCCCACAACACCGGAACCCGATGCAATAAATTATGCACGAGGTATTCGAGAAAATCTTTGAGCAAAAGGAAGGTGACGAATTGGACCCACCACGGACTGCCGGCGAGAAGTTGGATAGACTCCGGCGACGGGACGTTCCATTTCCCAAACCACGGGTTGAATTGCTGAATGAGCCAACTGCTAATGAAAGCGATGGCCACTCCGGCGTAATGGCCGTTGAAAACCAGCCAGAAAAAATCCTGCC
This sequence comes from uncultured Cytophagia bacterium, assembly GCA_964477305.1. Lineage (GTDB taxonomy): Bacteria > Zhuqueibacterota > Zhuqueibacteria > Zhuqueibacterales > Zhuqueibacteraceae > Zhuqueibacter. The sequence continues at coordinate 1,035 of CAYZFF010000639.1, read as the reverse complement.
CGATTTGCCGGCGCCACGCTTTTTGTTCCGGGCGCCACGGCGTTAGACGTTCAAGAATCCAGCAAAACAAGGAAATCACCAGCAACCAAAAAAAATAGCCGCGGGTGTCCCAGAGAATATTGAGCATGTTTTTAGCCTCCGACGCGTCGTATAAACCAGGCCAATATAATATTTTTGGGATTATGGGGCAAGGGAAATTATAAGCAAATTATAAGCAAAATTGGAGACGCGCCGCCGACGCGTTGTCAAAACCGATGATCGCGATTTTCCGTAATCAAGCATCCATCCTCTACTATCGAACCTCCATCCTCGCTCTTCAAGCTTTTCTGGCCAGCGCTACGCCTTCAAATTCCAACAACTGTTTCTTCAAATCCAGCCCGCCGCCGTAGCCGCACAAATCGCCGTTGCTGCCGATGACGCGATGGCAGGGAATCACCAGTGAGATCGGATTGCGGCCGTTGGCATGGCCCACCGCGCGCCCGGCCTGCGGCTTTTTGATTTGCTTCGCGATCGCTTGATACGTCGTCACCTGCCCAAACGGAATTTCATAAACCGCCTGCCAAACTTTTTGCTGAAACGCCGTGCCTTCCGGCGCTAATTTGAACGTAAATTTTTTGCGCCGCCCGGCAAAATATTCGTTCAGCTCGACAATGGGCTTTTGCAGCGCGCTCGCGCTTTTGACAAAATGAGCCTTCGGCCAACGCCGAGCGAGCCGCGCCAAAAACGCCTTTTCCGAAAGGCGAAAATCCATCCAGCACACGCCGCGTTCGGATTGCGCCACCCACAAATGTTTGCCGAGCGGCGTGGCGGTTTTGGCGTAATGAATAATTGTTTGCTCAGCCATTTTTGATCTTGATTTTCAAGGAAGTTCTTGGCAGATTGCATAGTGAAGTCCGACTTGCGCTCGGCGGTTGTTCTAATTTAGGAAAATCTCGGAGTGCAAGTCGGACTTCGCCGCGCTCCTATATATTGGCGCATTGGCTTTCAATATATCGCGCCGCGAGCATCGGCGCAAGAAAAAAAGATGGCGTTCGT
>CAYZFF010000638.1:0-2358 GCA_964477305.1 uncultured Cytophagia bacterium | reverse complement strand
TGCGAGCGGGAATCTCATAGTGAATCGTCGTGGCCGGACTTCCTCCCGAGCGCGCTGTCGCGCGGTTGAATGGATTGGGATAATTCTGTTCCAACCGAAATTGTCGCGGCGCCACTGCGGGCGCGGCAACTTCGGTTGCGTCCAGATTAAAATGAACAACAGTGGTCTGGCCTCGACCGGCGATTTTTCCCGGCGCGCTTTGCGGCGGCGTATTGGCCGCATTGACTTCAATATCATAAACGCCCGGCCGCAAATTAAAAATCGAATAATCGCCGGCGGCGTTCGTCGTGGCCATTCCTCTCGGCGCGCCGCTCTGCAAAGCGCGAACGCTCGCGCCCTCCACTGCGGTGTTGCCGCGCGTGACGCGTCCGGCAATTTTTGCCGCCGGATCGGCAATCGCCAGACTGCTGATGTTGCCCTCCGGCAGCGGCGTCGTCACTACGGAAAAGTCGGACGTATTAATTACAGAAAGCGACGACGGCGAAATCGTGTTTTGATTCACCACATAAACGGCGCTGCCATCCGGAAACGCGCCGAGACTCTGCGGATTTGCTCCCACCGTCACCGTTTTGATCACCGCGTCGGCGCCGCTGTCGATAATCGAGACCGTGCCGCTCATCGCATTGCTCACATAAACCTGTTTGCCGTCGGGCGTAATTGTGATCCAGCGTGGCTGTTCACCGACGGAAATGTCCTTGACAAACGTTTCCGTAATCGTGTTGATCACCGAGACGGCGTTCGTCAAATAATTCGCCACATAGAGTTTCGTGCCGCTCGGATTGAGCGCCAAGCCCCAGGGCCCCGTCGCTCGCATCGCCGGCGGCATTTTCAAAGCGATTTTTTTTCTGACCGCGTTTGAAGCGACATCGATAATGGCAATTTCATTCTCGAAGCCGCGGGTGCCGACATAAACCTTCGATCCATCCGGCGCCATGGCCGCGCCCCACGGCACCGAGGAAACGGGAATTTCCGCCGTCACCCGATTGGCTTCCAAATCGATGGCGACAACTTTGCTGGCGGCGTCTGCTGTGGCGTAAATTTTTTTGCCGTCCGGCGTGATGACGGGAACCGCCAATCCAGTTCCTATATTGATCGTGTGCAGCAGCGATGAGCTGCCGGCGCCGGCATAAACATAAAGTGAAAATCCGGCGGAAGCGTAAATGCGACCGCCACCCGGACGGATCGCCATCGCTATGCTGCCACCGCCGCGCGGCCACCGATCCACAACTTCTTTGCTAACCGGATCGAGAACTTTAAGACCCTGCGTGCCGCCGCCCAGGTAAATCGGCGGCCGGATGAAATCGTCCGTGTCTTGAATCACCGTCACGAAATTCAACCGGCTGTCATTAATCGCATAGACGCGTCCGGTGGCTTGGTTGAGCGCCAGGCCTTGAACGATAATGCCGCCGGCATTCGGATTATTAACGGAAATCATTTCCAGCAATTGTGTCTCGCGCTCAAGAACGCCGATAAAATTCGTGCCGGCAAAATAAATATGTCCGCTTCGACGGCGAATCCCACTCGCGAGTGTCGCACTCTTCATCGGAAAATTAAAAAACGCGTCGGTGGCGCCGTCGATAATCGTCGTGAAGGCGTTGACCTCCGAACTGGTAAAAACTTGATTTGTTGCCGGATCGCAAAAGAAATAGGTCGCGTCGTTGTCTGCCGCAATGTTTTGTATCGAGTTCGTGTTGCGATGCAGCACGCGAAACGGCACGCCGATGCCGCCGCCGGTGGAGACATAAACTTTGTTTGCCGTCCAATTCACGCCGATGCCAAGCGCGCTGCCGCCGATGCCCGGCGCCGAAGTTTTTTGCAACGTGCGGCCGTTGATAATTTCAAGGAAGCTCGCCGCCCCGGTTTGCTGGGCGCGCGTAATGAAAAGCTCGTGCGTCGCAGGATTAACCGCCATGACGGTGTTGAAAACAAAATCCGCTTTATTTAGCGCAATCGGTGTGATAGCATCAGTGGCGATGTCGATTTGCGCGACGGTGTCGCCGCTGACAAAGGCATAAAGTTTTCCAATGTCCTCATCGAGCGCCAGATCGCCGCTGCCGAGAAAAGTAAATCCCGTCGGATATTTGCCCGGGAGATATTTGACCAAAGCGCCGGTGTTGGCGTTGACCACGGCAATCTTTTTCAAGTCGAAAGACAGCGCATAAAGTTTGGCGCTGGCTTCGTGAACGACCATCGCCGAGACCAACCTGCCGACGAGCGCGGCGTTGATTTCGGCGTTGGTATTGCCGTCATAGGTGAAAAGATTCCCGGTGGCGTCATCGGCGACGAACACTTTGTTCCCGGCTTCATAAACGGCGACGGCGTACGGCCGGAGATTCGGGCGCAAGATTGTTCCAATCA
>CAYZFF010000637.1:0-2360 GCA_964477305.1 uncultured Cytophagia bacterium | reverse complement strand
GAGCTTTTGCCGGTGGCAATCGAATAGCTTCCGGTCACCGAGCCGGTGAGAAAATCGCCGGCGCGTTTTTTATACTCGGCTTCGATGCCGCGGCTGCGCGAGTAATCCAAATTCAAATACGTTGTGAACGACTCGCGAATGAAGCGCCCCGTGCCGCTCACGTTCACCGTGGTGACGTAATCAAAAATATCGCGATAATACGCCGAGATCGACAGCGCGTCATTCTCGCTGAATTTGTGCTTCAAACCGATTTCATACGCCACGGTGGTTTCGGGATTGAGATTCGGATTGCCGATGCGCTGAAATGCGGAGCGCGAGTTGTTGGCGCCGAGCTTGGCGTAAACAAATTGCGGCCGCGGCAATTTGGAAAAATGGCCATACGAGAAAAATAAAATTTGATTATCCGTCACCGGAAACGATACGCCGAGGCGCGGACTGAGACGGCCTTTCCAGCGCCGGCCAAACAGGCCATAAGTTTCATCGCGAAATTTATCGCGTGCGGCTTCGTTGATCGTCGCGACGCTCAAATTCTCGACGGCGTCTTCGACATACTTGCCGGGGAACCAATAATCAAGCCGCACGCCGACATTGATGATCATGCCTTCATAAGTAATTTTATCCTGCGCATACATCGCGCCGTAATTGGGATAGACGCGATAGATGTCGTTGTTCAAACCGAGCGGCCCGGACCACGGCGCGTAAATGTCGATGAGCTGCATCTCGCGATACGTCATCTCGAGGCCGGCTTTATAGTCGTGGCGCTGGCTGCGATTATAACTCACATCGGCTTTGAGCACGAAATCTTCAACGTAATGATCGTGCCACGTCGGGCCGTTGCCCGCGTCATAAAATCCGTCCGGCGGCACGGTGATCGAACCGTCGGGATTCGTCACATACGTGATAATCGGCGGGCGCGGAAAATCGAACGGCTCGACATACTCCGGCCACAGCTTGCCGTTCGGCTCGGCGCGCAGATTGGCGAAAAAACGCGAAAGCTTCAACTCATAAAACGTGCGGCTGTTCAACGTGTGCGTCCATGCAATGCCAAAGCTGTTGTTGAGATGCGTGAACGTGTTGAAATTATCGAGATTGTTTTGAAAGTCGTACGGATAGCCTGGGCCGGCCGGCACGTATTCGAGGTTGGTTTGCAGCGACTGCGTGTTTTGATTGAGCGCCACGGAACCGTTGTACGAGAGCACGAGTTTGTGCGTCGGATCGATGCGCCACGTGAGTTTCGCGAGGCCGTTGTAATCATTCTCCTGTCGCGGCGCGAAACGCGTGCCGTAAAAAGTGGAAGAATAAAGCTGCTCGGCGCGGCGCTTGGTGAAATCGTTGCTGAGCAAAGCGTATGTGTTTAAGAAAAGAGAAAATTTTCCAGGCGGGCGAATGCCGAGAGCAGGTAAAACGTAATTCGTCATTGGCTCCGGGCCGTTGATGCTGAACTCCGCAATATCCGTGTTGAAGCTGAAGCGGCTTTGATCGCTGAACGTGCCGATGATGAACGTGCCGGGATCGTGATTGCCGAAATGATCGCGCTTGTAGGAAATCGTACCGTGATATTTTTCGCCGCCTTCTTTGGTGGTAACATTCACTATGCCGCTCATGGCTTGGCCGAACTCGGCATTGAAGCCGCCGGTAAGCACTTCGACTTCTTCAATAGCTTCGGTAGAAAGCCGCAAACCGAAGCCGGTGCCGGAAAGCGGATCTTGCACGGAAACACCGTCGAGCAAAAACGCGTTTTCATACGAGCGCCCGCCGCGAATGTGAATCTCGTTATCGCTTTCGACGACGCCGACTTGATTGGCAACAACGTCGGTGACATTTTCGACGACGGACTTTTCAATTTCCGCACTCGAAATGGTGCGGCGCGTGGTGGTTTCATCGATGCTGAACAACGGCCGTTCGCCGATAACGACAACTTCCTGTCCGAGCGCCAACGCGGTTTCTTCTAATTGTAAATTGATTTCCGTTGCCACGCCCGCGGTGACTTTGACGCCAGTGCGTTGCACTTGCTTGTAGCCGATCAAGCTGATGTCGAGCTGATAGTCGCCGGCGTTGAGTTCGGGAATCGCGAATTTGCCCTCGAAATCCGTGGCCGCACCGCGCGCCGTGCCTTTGACCACGACATTCGCGCCGGGCAAAGGCTCGCCGTTTTTCTGGTCGGTGATTTTGCCGCGAATCGCGCCTTTGGTGGCTTGGGCAACGAGATTGTTATGACTAATTAAACTCGCGGCAAGAGCGATTAGAAAAAGCATTCTTTTCAGCATAATCAGCTTCCTAAAATTGGCAACGAAAAGGGAACCGCAACGAAAAAGAAATCGTCATTACTTCAACAATCCTTTAAACGGATTCATAAAAAC
>CAYZFF010000636.1:0-2373 GCA_964477305.1 uncultured Cytophagia bacterium | reverse complement strand
CAACTCAAACGGGGCGGGGAATTGTTCGCCGAACTCTGCGCCGGTTGTCACGGTGCACGCGGCGACGGCAAAATTGCGCATCCCGAGGGGTTGCTGCAGCAACCGTCGAATTTCACCGATCCGCTGCAAGCGACTTTTTTCTCCGAGCAAGCGCGGCTGCAGATTATTCGCAAAGGCATTGCCGGCACCGCGATGATGGGTTGGGCCGAAGCTTTGCCGGAGTCCGATATTTTGGCGATTTACTTGTACGTCCGCTATTTGCACGAATCATCAAAGTCACCGTCAATCTTGCAGGAATTTTTTCGGAAAAACTAAATTATGCGCCCTCTGTTCATTTACCTGCTGTTGTTTTGCGGCCTGGCCTGTCGATCCACCGATACCTTTCGCGGCACCGAGATGCCGGAAACGGCCATGGCGGATTTTGCGTTGGAAGATCACAACGGCCAGCCCTTCAAATTGAGCGACCAGCGTGGCAAAGTGGTGGTGTTCTTTTTCGGCTATACCTTTTGCCCGGACGTTTGCCCGTTGACGCTCTCAACCTGGAAACGTGTATACGATGCGTTGCAAGCCGACGCCCAACAGGTCAAATTCGTTTACGTCACCGTTGATCCGCAACGCGATACGCCGGAAAAATTGAAAACACATTTGGCCGTTTTCAGTTCCGACTTTACTGGCTTGACCGGCAGCCCGGAAGCCTTGAAAGAAGTGTATGCAAATTTCGGCGTTTATGCCGAAAGAGTCAATATTGCCGCCAGCGCGGCGGGGTATTTGATGAACCATTCCACGCGCATGTTTGTGGTGGATCAAAACGGTGTCTGGCGGCTCCTCATTGATCACGATGCTCCGGTCGAAGACGTCGTGCATGACATTCGGCTTTTGTTGAACGTGAAAAAATGAACTGAGCCATTCGAATGATGGGTAGCGCAGACATCTGGTCTGCCTCATGTGGCAGTGCTAAATTTGCTCCCATGAATGATTGCGACATTACATGAAATGCCCTCGCTTGTTTTATCAAAAACTCTGGAAAGGAGTATTTATGTCGAAAATTTTTTGTTTTGGTTTATTGATGATCGCGCTGGCCGCCGGTTGTCAGCGCGTTCCGAATACGGCAGAAATCAGTATTGAAGAAATTTGGTCGCGGCCGGTGATGGTTTCACACGAAGGCCATGCGGGGATGATGGCGGATAGCAGCATGGCGAATATGCATCACTCCGGCAGCAATGGCGTGGTTTATTTGGTGGTGCAGAATCGCGGCGGCGTGGCGGATCGCCTGTTGCGGGCGCGCGCAGAGGTTTGCGAGACGACGGAACTCCACGAAACCATCATGGACGGCGACCGCATGATGATGCAGCCCGTCGAAAACGGCATTGAGATTCCAGCGCAAAGCAGCGCGAAACTGGAACCGCGCGGGCGCCACATCATGTTGATCGGTTTGAAACGTTCACTCGCAGTCGGCGACAGCGTTGAGTTGCATCTCGATTTTGAAAAAAGCGGCACGAAAACTGTCTTCTCGGCCGTTCGACAACCATAAAAAGAATTAGGTTCATGTATGAAATCTCTAATGTTTGTTCGTCAGCTCATTCTCTTGAGCTTCGTTTTAATTTTGCGATCCAGTGCCGCGATGGATTTACCAGACTCCACACAAAACGTCGCGAATGATGAAGTGAGAAAAATTGCCGGATTGCTCATCGCGCCATGTTGTTGGTCGATGACGGCCGATGCACACAGTTCGCAAATCGCCTATGACATGCGCGCGAAAATCCGCACGGCGTTGGCGCGCGGCGAAAGTGAAGAAGAAATTCTTCAAGCTTATGTTGCTCAATACGGCGAGCGCGTTTTGGCCAAACCCACGAAGCAGGGTTTCAACCTGCTGGCTTGGATTCTGCCATTCGTCGCGTTAGTTGCCGGCGGTTTGATCTTGTGGCGATTCCTGCACCGCCACACCGCGCTGCCACCAGTGCCGGCGGTGGTCGTGAATGACCCCAATGACCCGTATGCACAACGAATGGAACTGGAATTGAAAGCATTCGATCATTGAGTTTTTTCGAACAAGAGGTGACACAAATTTTTTATCAGCACCAATCGCTTCGTGGGTGATCCCGGCAGTGCTTGCAACCGCGACAATCCCGCTTTCATCACGAGGCGATTCGGTAATTTTCTTAACCCAACGACCGGAGGAGAAATGAAAATTCACTTGCAACTGGCGCGGTCCGCAAAAGCCGCCAGCTTCGGCATTTTGTTTTTTGTCGCCGGCGTTGCCGCGCAAACTGGCGGCATCGAAGGCCAAATAAAATCCGAGCGCGGGCAACCGCTCCCTAATGCGTATGTCTCACTTGAGGGCATACCGCGAGTCAGCGTGACGGATGCCACCGG
>CAYZFF010000635.1:0-2377 GCA_964477305.1 uncultured Cytophagia bacterium | reverse complement strand
CCGACGTTGATCATCGTGGAGTCCAGCAGGGTTAATTCCCGTCGCAGCTCGGGTGTTTTATTAATGGGAGGCATCTTGGGTTTCTTGATTTGGGGGCCATCACAGTTTTGAAATTATGGCCGTTGTACCGCGCCAAACCGCTGGTGCTGACAATGACTCGAAAACTTTTGTATGTCGATGCAAAAAGCGCCTCGACAAATTGCCGAGGCGCTTCTATTTTGCGGCAAAAATTTATGCGTGAGCCTTTTCCGTTCGGGCCCCATGGCCTTATCGCATCAACGCCATCTTCCTGACTTCGACAAATTTCTTTGCCCCGGCTGCGCTTTGCACCTCGAGGCGATAGTAATAAATCCCGCTGGCGAGATCTTTGCCGTCAAAGCGAACTTCATGCTGGCCGGCCGGCTGCGTGCCATTGGCAAGCTGCGCGATCTCGCGGCCAAGCATATCGTAGACGGTTAATTTCACCTGCGCCTCAGTGGCCAGATCAAAGCGAATTTGAGTGCTCGGGTTAAAGGGATTGGGATGATTCGGATAAAGCTTGAATGAGGCCGGTGCGCCGTCGGCGGCATTGAGCGCAATCGCTTTGGAAATGTTAGTGCCGGAGGTTTCCACCGTGAATTGCATATAGTCGCCGGAGCAAGTGAAGTTTTGATTGCTGCCAGTGCCGAGAACACGCAGCCGGATTTGGCCGGTGGCGGAAATGTAGTTCGCCGGCGCAGTCGCCGTATACGTTGTCGTCACATCCGAAGTGCTGACCGTGCGGGAATTGACCTGCGTCCAGGATGACGACACCCAATTATAAAGATGAAGCGTTTGGGTCACGCTGCGGGAAAATTTTCCATCATACGTTACCGTCAGCTTCGTGATGCTGGCTGGTGCTTGTGAGACAGTGACACTGCCGTACCAGTCCGTTTTGCGCGTGCCGCTCGTCGTGGAATTGACGACGTAGTAGCTGCTGTTGTTCGTGGCTAGATTGGTGTAACTGCCGGAGTTCAACGTCCCCTGCAAAATCGTCGTGGCCGTCGGCGCATAGTTGAAGGAGGCGCCGGTTTGGAAAGTATGATCACCCGCAACGGCGTCATTCCCCGCCGCATCGGTGGACTTGACGCGATAGTGATAAAGCGTGTTGGCCGTCAAGCCGCTCAGAGCAATGCTATGGCTAGTGACCAATGTGGAATTATAGGTCATGCTTCCATAACTCGTGGTCAAGCCATATTCAACCACCGAATTGGAAATTTCGTCGGTGGTCCAGGTGATGGTCGCGCCGGTGCCGGTGATGTTGGAAGCCGCTTCGCTCGAAATAACCGGCGGCGTGACATCACTCCCTCCGCCGGCGGCCAAAACCAAATTGGGATAAATATTTTCATCCGCCAGCGGAATGATGCGCGCCTGAGTCGGCCAAAATCCATCCGTGCCCGTGCCGACTTCTATCGTAAAACCAAACACCTTATTCTTCAGCGTTTGTTCGCCATACAGCCAATCATTGGCTTCGCCGTTGACCAAATAGCCGACGGTTTGGTTGGCGGTGCCATCGGAATAATTGTTGAATTGCGTCATGTCCTGGCCCCAGGCAACGTACACCGAATGATCGGGCGTAAAAAAGTTGGCGATGTAACCCCAGGGATAGATCAAATAATTGCCATACGAATGAAAATTGTTGGCCATTTTAAAATGACGGCTGATGGCAAAATCGCGCATGACTTGCGTCTCGGGTTCAGAAAAACCCGCGGTGCCGCGATAAGTTTCGCTCGAAGGCGTGGGGCTGGAGCCGCTGTTGTTGTAGCCCCATTTATAACCGTAATTGCGGTTCAAATCTACGCCAAACGTGCCGTTGCCGTTGTTGCGCCGGTTCTTGCGCCACAGGCCGCCGCCGCTCGGGTTCGTCGTTTGGTTGTAAACATAGCCATCCGGATTCACCACCGGCACGAAATACAGCTCGCGGCCATCGACTAAATTCGTCACGGTTGGATCGACGCCGTAATTCTCCAGCATGTACCACATAAAATAAATCACCGCGGTCATGCCCTGCGGCTCGCGCGCGTGGTGCAAACCCGTATACAAAATTTCCATTTCGTCTTCATCCGTATCCGGATTGTCGGAAATTTTCACCATCCAAAGCTGGCGGCCTTCGAGCGAGTTGCCAATGGACTGGCGAATGGTGATGAGATTCGGATACAGCGCGCGCATGTTATCCAACTCGGTGAGCACTTCCGCAAACGTGAGGTAACCGCCCATGCTGCCATAATGAAAATGGCTCGGAGTGGTGTAAAGCGTGCTTTGCGTTTTCAACGCGTTCAGTTCGGCGCTGCTCATCTGCGGGCGCTGGCGATAGGCCGCTTCCATATCATCAACCTGAACTTCGTAGCGCCGGCCCGTA
>CAYZFF010000634.1:0-2380 GCA_964477305.1 uncultured Cytophagia bacterium | reverse complement strand
ATGCCTGCGAACTTCTCAAATTCGTCAACATGGAAGCAGCCCTCCTTCTGGAAATTGATTTGGAATCTGCCCAAACTTTTTCGCCTGCTCGGCCGGCTTTTTCGCGATGCGCGCGTGCCGGCTTTTGGCAAACTCGTTTTCGTCGCGTCGATTGCGTATTTGATTTCGCCGCTCGATATCATTCCGGATTTTCTTTTCCCCATTCTTGGCCAGATGGACGATCTCGGCATGCTGTTAGCCGGGTTGCGATATTTATTGCGGCGAACCCCGCCTAACGTGCTTGAGGAACATCTTGCGCAAATTGGCTAAAGGAATTTTTCTCTGGACGCTTGGGCTTGCCATCAATCTCGGCGGCGATCCGTTGACCGCGCAATATCTTTCCAAACTCGAAGTGATTTATCCGCGCGAAGGCTTAACTATCTCGGCGACCGACTCTACTTTTATTTTTGGCAACTACGATTATCGCCCGTTCGGCGCCGCGACCGTTAACACACCGAACCAATTCTCCGTCACGATTAACGGCCACGCAGCGCGGCTTTATCCCAACAGAACGTATCTTGCGGTGGTCCCGATCAAAACGGGGCCGTTTACTTTTCGCGCCGTGTTGCGGCCGATTTTTGCCGACAGCACAATTGCAGACTCTACCGTTGTTGAGCGCAACGTTTTCATTCCACCTTATCTTGCCACTTCACCAACCGATACGCTGGTCATTGATTCGAGTTATGTTTTTCCCAACGTGAATTTAGAAATGCTGCCGGGCGACGTGCTCGGTGTCACGGTAAAAGCCTCGCCGGGTTGCACGGTGCGCTTTTCTATCGACAGCCTCGTGACGAATTTGCCCATGGCCGAGCGTCCGCCGACAAAAAGTTACAATGTCGGTGAAGCGGTTTTCGGACAGGCCCGCCCGCCGGCGACGCCGTTCGTGCGCGGCATTTACACCGGCGTTTACATGATTCGTCCCCAAGATCTGGCGACGAACGCCACCATTCGTTTTGAGATTACGGATTCGTTGGGACAGCGTCTAACCATAAATGCGCCCGGTAAATTAACCATTGGGAATTTCCGCATTCCTCGAATTGCGAGATTAACGCAGGCTCTGACGGTCGGCCGCACTAAACCTGGGCGCGGCTATCAGCTCTTTTTACCGGCGGGCGTGCAATTGTGGATTACCGGCCGGGAAGGAAGTTCTTATCGCGCGCGATTAGCCGAGGGCGAGTCGGTTTGGGTGCCGGCGAACGGCATCAATTTTTTGCCGCCCGGCACGCCATTGCCGCAAAGCGTCGTTGAAATTGTGCGCACCAAAAGTTTCGAAAAATTTTCCCGCCTTACAATTTTTATGTCGGAACGCCTGCCGTATAAAATTGAACAGGAACGAAGATCACAACGGCTGCATGTCACTATTTACGGCGCCACTTCCGACACCGACTGGATTCGCCACGATTTTGGCGATCCGCTGATCGACGAAATTCGCTGGTCGCAGGATGGCGAAGAGAAGTATCGACTCACGATTGATTTGAACCAGCAACAACAATGGGGCTATCGCGCTTACTATGATGAAAACAACCTTATTCTCGAAATAAAAAAATCGCCGCTCACCGAGAAGTCGCGCAAGCATCCGTTGCGGGATTTGACGATTTGCATCGACCCCGGCCACGGCCCGGAGCCGAATGCCATCGGGCCGTCCGGTTTTTTTGAAAAGGATGCGACGTTTCTTTTGGCTGAAATGGTGGCGAAAAAACTGGAAGCGCGCGGCAGCAGCGTCGTGCTCACCCGGCAAACGGCGGAAGAGGGCATAACCCTCGCGACGCGCACGAAATTAGCTGAAGTCGCTGGCGCCGATATTTTCGTGAGCCTGCATTACAACGCACTGCCGGACGGCGTCAATCCCGATAAAAACCGCGGCAGCAGTGTGTATTATTTTCATCCGCAAAGCTACCCGCTGGCGCAAAGCATTCTGCGCCATTTATTGCGCGAATTGAAATTGCCGAATTTCGGATTGTTTTATGACAACCTCTCGGTCTGCCGGGTCACGAGCATGCCCTCTGTGCTTCTCGAACCGGCGTTTATCATGCATCCTCTCGAAGAAGCGTTGATTCTCGATCCCGCGTTCCGCGATAAAACTGCCGCGGCGATTGTGGCGGGTCTTGAAGAGTTTGTTAAAAATGCGGCGGAGAAAGAAAGAACTCGCAAATAAGGATTGCCGATTAAATAACTTACCCACGTGCTCGTCATGCCCGAGCGCTTTAATCGGGCATCTACAGGCTTTAAACCGCTGGATTCTCGCCAAAAGCATGCGGGAATGACAGCCACGTGAAATGGGAAAGTTATATTAATGTCGATCCTACAGCGTTTTTCGAATGAATGAAGATGTCATTCCGAG
>CAYZFF010000633.1:0-2387 GCA_964477305.1 uncultured Cytophagia bacterium | reverse complement strand
CATCGCGACCCCAAGGCGATTGCCCATCGGATAGATATTGAGCGCCGCGCAATTTGTCGGCGCGCGGCGTTGCTTCTGCACCAACGTGCTGCCCACCCAATATCCCAGCGCGCCGCCGACCATCGTATCCGAAGCCCAATGATTGCGGCTGGTCATTCTCTGAAAAGCCACGGATACCGCGAACGTATAGGCCGGAATTTTCACATACCAACGATTATATTGTTTCGCCAGCACCGTCATGAGCGCAAATGCGCTGCTCACATGGCCGGAAGGCATGGATTTGAAATCTTCCGATTTGCCGAATTTGAAAAAATTGAAATCCCGCGGGCCGTGATCAGTGTAGGGACGCGCGCGGCCGAAAATGCCTTTGCTCGTTGAAGTGAAAAATTGCGTCAACACCACCGATTCGGCCAGCAAGCGCGAGGTTTGCAAAAGTTTTTTATCGCGCAAGGCCAGCCCGCCGGCAAACGTGGTTGCGGTCAGCCCGATCGCGAAATTAGTCGGCTTGATGTCGTCATAAATTTGGCCGATATCAGCCAACTCGCGAAACGGCAGCGAATGAAATTCATAGTTCTCCAGCCCGAGTTCTTCATCAACCTTGTCATCGGCGCGCAGGATGAATACGGTGGTCAACGCGGAAAGCGCCACTAATTTAACGCCGCCACGGGGGCCCATTCGCAACGGCGAGGTGAAAACATACGCGACGTCGCTACTCACCGTTTTGATGGCGCACACGAGGGGGTTGCTGCGATGCGCGCTTTCAGCAGTTTGTGCAAAGAGATTGAGTTGCCCAAAGCTCGGAAGCAGATAAATCGAGACGATAAAATACTTCAGTGAATTTTTCATGCCCGGGGGATTCCTTCAAAATAGTTTTTGACGGTGCGGCTAAAACTGAATTAGCCAATTTCGTGTTCATAATATCGTCATAAAAAGCAAGAGAATCAAGTTCTCTGAAATAAAACTGCAACGCCATGTGCCCGCCGTTATAACCTCGTGTTTCGTTTAGATTGATCACCTCCCTCCCCGCGCCTCTATGTAGATTCTCCTTGCCTTTGAGACTGATTTTGCCATCTTTAACACAAAAGCTTTAAAAACTCAGATCATTTGGAGAGTTCAATGCGACGACGTCAATTTGTCAACTATCTCACCCGCGGATTTGCTGCGGTGGCAAGCGCGCCATTGCTGCCGCGCAAGAAGGTACCGGCCGTTAGCTTGCAAAATGGCAATAAAAACGACGAACGGTTTTGGGCCTTCGTTCGCGAGCAGTTCCCGTTGACCCACGAGCGCGTTTATCTCAACACCGGCGGCCTCGGCGCTTCGCCGTATGCTGTCATTGATGCGGTAGTGGCGCGCATGAATGAACTTGAAAAAATTTCCGAGACCGGGCATAGCGAGCAGATTTGGGTCAGCATAAAACAGAAAGCCGCCGCGCTGCTCGGTTGCGACGCCGAAGAAATTGCCTACACGCGCAATGCCACCGAAGGCATCAATATCGTTTGCAACGGTCTGCCGTTAAAACGCGGAGACGAGGTGATTACGACGACGCACGAACACGTCGGCAATGCCGTGCCGTGGCTGGCACGGCAAAAGCGCGACGGCATTGTGATCAAGCTCTTTGCGCCCTCGACCCAATCGGCGCCGGAAAATCTCGAACGCATTGAGCGGCTAATTTCCAAACGCACGCGCGTGATCAGCATCCCTCATGCGACGACGACCACCGGGCAAATTTTGCCCGTGAAAGAAATTGCGGCGCTGGCGAAAGCAAAGAACCTTTGGCTCTTCATCGACGGCGCGCAAACTGCGGGGATGCTAAATTTCAATTTGCACGAAATCGGTTGCGACGCCTACGCCACCAGCGGCCATAAATGGATGCTCGGCCCGAAAGGCACAGGCTTGCTTTATGTTCGGAAAAATATGCTCGACACGGTTCAGGCGCTCGAAGTCGGCGCCTATTCGGATAAGAGTCATGATTTGCAAACCGGCGAGCTGACGCTGCACCCGACGGCACAACGCTATGAATACGGCACGGTGAGCACACCGGTCTTCGGCGGCCTCGGTGCGGCGATTGATTTCCTCACGACGATTGGCATGGAAAATGTGTGGGCGCGAATCGCCGCGTTATCAACGGCATTTTTAAACGGCCTGCAAGAGATTCCCAACGTTGAGATTCTCTCCCCCGTCGATTCCTCAGCCCGCAGTGCGATGATCACATTTAAAATGAAAAATCTCGAATACCTGAAATTGCAAAGCTTTCTCGCGGAGAAATACAAACTGCGCACCCGCGGCGTCGGTGAAGGCGGCGTCAACGCCTTGCGGATTTCGTGGCATCTTTATAATTCGTTCGAGGAAGTGAATCAGGTTTTGGAGGGAGTTAAAGAGGCGGCGAA
>CAYZFF010000632.1:0-2392 GCA_964477305.1 uncultured Cytophagia bacterium | reverse complement strand
CCGTTATTAAACGGAGAAATTTGATACTGCACTTTCGCCAGCGTGTAACTCGCCCAGCCGTTCAGCTTGCCACTTTTCTTCTGCGCTAAAAATTCGATGCCCTTCGCCACGCCGGTGCCGAGAAAAAAAAGATCATCCGCCCGTTGTTCCGGCGAGCGGCGAAAGCGCTGCGAAAACTCCGCGACGCCGTCGAGATTTTTGTGATAGGCTTCGACGTCAAAAATATAATCGAAATTCTCATACGTCGCCCCGAGAATCTTATGCTCGGCAAAGCTCGGCTGCAGCCGTTCATCGGCTAAAAGCCAAAAATCGCGATTGCCTTCCAAAACATTTTCGTTGGTGACGCGATTGACAAATTGGTGATATTCGCCCCACGCGCCTTTGAGCGCCAACCCGCGCCGCAAATTCAACCGCAACGAGGCGCGCGGCTCGTAGTAAGTCTTTCGCGTCGGTTTATAATTGGTCGCGCGCAAGCCGAGCGTCAACTCCAGCGGCCGAAACACTTGCCATTTGTCCTGCAAATAAAAGGCAGCTTGCTCGGCTTCATTGTCGCGCGTGAGAATATCAATCGTATCGTTGGCGGTAAATGCCACTTCCACATTCGTGCGTGACAGCCACGTGCCAAATTCCAACCGATGCGCCCGGTGCAATTGCCACTCGTTATCGAAGCGCAGCGTCAGATCGCGCACCTCATTTTTTTCCGACGAGCCAAACGCGCGAAAAATCGTGTTGGCGTTATCGCCGCCGGCATTCAAACCGCGGCGGCTATCGCTGGAATAATTGGAGTACGCTGTCAACAGGCTCGAATAAAGCCGATCACTCCACACGCGCGACCAGTTGCCGCTCGCGCCAAGATTGCCCCATTCGGTGAGGTTCTCCGAGCCAACTTGCTGCGGCGCTTGTCCGGCATTCGGCGGGCCGCCGCGGCGGAATTGGAGATTGCCCAAATCCTGCGATTGATCCAAATTGTCGCGGCCGCTATAAAAACTCAAAGCCACGCGATCGCGACCGGAGATTGAATAGGACAATTTGCTGTTCAAATCATAATAATAAAAATCCGGCGTCGTGGTGAGGGCTTGCAAGCCCTGCGGGCCATCACCCGGGCCAGCATTGTTCGGCGTCGTGGTTCCGGCGCCGGATTTATTTTGGCCGGTAATCGAAGCATAAATTTTATCATAAAGCCCGCTCTTGATAAAATCCGTGTACGAGCGCCGCAGCGAGAGTAGCCACGCGCCGCGACCGGAGATCGGCGCCTGCACGATGGCGCTGCCACTCAACAAGTTCAAACTGCCGCCGGCTTGAAAATGATCGAAGCTGCCGGACTTGCCGGTCAGCTCGACAATGCTCGAGGTTCTGCCGCCAAATTTCGCGGGAAAGCCCCCTTTGAACACGCGCACGTCTTTGACCGCTTCGGTGTTGAACGCGCTGATGAAACCGAAAAAATGATCGACGTGATAAATCGTCATGCCGTCAAACAACACCAGATTCTGATCGGGTGTGCCGCCGCGAACGTAAAGCCCCGAGGAGCCGTCATTCACGCCGCTGATGCCGGGCAGCAATTGCAGCGAGCGGAATATATCGACTTCGCCGACCGCGGGCAGCGTCGCAATCTGGCGCGGCGAGAGACGAATTTGCGCCGCTTCCGGCACGACTTCCATGGTTTGCAAATTATCCGCGGTCACGGTCACCTCTTCGCCGAGCAAAGCTTTTTGCCGCAAATTGATGGTGATGGTTTCTTTTGAATCAGCGCTGGTGATGGGCGCCTCAACGGTTTGATAGCCGATATAACTTACGCGCAAGGTGCAAAGCCCGGCTGGTACATTCACCAGCACGAAATAGCCGCTGACATTCGAAGTGGTTCCCTGTTGCGTGCCCTTAACCACCACATTCGCGTAAGGCAGCGTCTCGCCGCTCTCGGCGGCTTTGATGTAACCCTTCAAATTGTATTTGCGTTTGACGATGACGATTTGCCCATCCGGCATTGCCTCAAAAGTAAGCGGCGTCGATTTCAGCAGTTCCTGCAAGGCTTGCCGCAACGTGACGTTCTGACACGCGCAACTTACTTTCATGCCTTTGACCAGCGCGTCATGATAAACAATTTGCAGCCGGGTTTGCGCGATGAGGTTTTGCAGCGCTTCGCGCAACGCCATATCGCTGGCTTCGAAGCTGACGCGAATGGAATCGAGATTGACTTTGTCGGCGGAGTCGGCGTCGGCAAAGACGGGCGTAGTTAAAATAAGCAAAAGCAGAAAAACACAACGGGCCCTTTGTTTCATTTGTGCCTCATTTTTATCTGACAAGGAAAGCCTATCGTATACATGTCATTCTGCAAGAACCCTTTTTGTCTCCAGCAATTCCGTGGATTCAAAAAAGATTCCTGGCGGAATGACAT
>CAYZFF010000631.1:0-2398 GCA_964477305.1 uncultured Cytophagia bacterium | reverse complement strand
ATTTTGTGCAACTTTTAAAAGTCTCCAACTTCTTAGATTTTCATTTAAAAGCATTCATGCAAAGGCGCGAAGCCGCTAAGGCTGCGCAAAGAAAAGCAAAAAGCCTTTGCGGTAACTTCATGTCTTTGCGTGCGCTTTGGCTTTTTGGGTTCCGGCTTGTCCGGGTTATGCGAATTAGAGTGTTAAACGCAGAATAAAACTCTAAAAGGTTGTGATAGAATTATCACATTAATAAAATGATGTGAAATCCTTCTGTATTTTTACGTAAATCAACCTGCGCAAACCGGCATCATCCCGCCTTTGCGGTGGTTCGTCCCTGGGTTTCTGTGATTCCTCCCATTTCGGTAGCAAAGCCATGCTGCCATGCTAGTTTATTAAGGGAACGGCGGTTTTTTGCAATACGATGTCGAGTTATTTTCTTACAGCAAGTTCTCGTAAAAAATTTGCCTAAAGCAGTTTTCCATTTATTTAATTTTTTCCAATATGCGGAAGATGAATCCATGAAAACCTTTTCTCGGTTCTTGCAAAAAATCATCGCGCCGATGACAATAGTTGTTCTACTTCGATGCAGCGCCGCTTATGCCCAAACCGGCACGCCGATTCCACAACTCGCGCACGTGGACGTCGCCGTCGTGAATTTCATGCAGCAATGGAATCTCCCCGGCGGCAGCGTGGCGATCGTCAAAGACGGGCGTTTGGTTTACGCGCGCGGTTTTGGAATGGCAAATCGCGAGACCAATGAACTCGTGCAGCCGCATCATCGCTTTCGCATCGCCAGCGTTTCCAAGCCCATCACTGCAGCGGCAATCATGAAGTTGATGGAGGAGGGGAAAGTTCGGTTGGCGGATAAAATTTTTGGAGCGGAGGGAATTCTCAACGATTCGATTTATGCGACGATCAACGATGCGCGCGTGCGCGACATCACCGTGCAGCATTTGTTGCAGCACACCGCGGGATGGAATCTTTACACCAGCGGCGATCCGATGTTCAAAGCATTGGAGATCGCGCAAGCCATGCAAGTTGCTCCGCCACCCGCGCCCGAGACCATCATTCGCTACATGCTCGCGCGCCCGCTCGATTTCGCGCCCGGCACGCAGTTTCAATATTCGAATTTCGGATTTTTGATTTTGGGGCGGGTGATCGAAAAACTTTCGGGCATGCGTTATGAAGAGTATGTGAATTCCGCGATCTTACAACCCGCCAACGCAACGGGATTCAAGCTCGGCAAAAATCTTTTGGAAGATCGCGCTGAAAACGAGGTCAAATATTACGACTTCCCCAACGCACCGTTCGAGCGCTCCGTTTACGGCACCGGCGCTTTCGTGCCGCGCACCTACGGCGGTTTTAACATCGAAGCGATGGACGCGCACGGCGGCTGGATTGCCTCAGCCACTGATCTTTTGCGCTTTCTCGTCGCGGTCGATGGCTTCAACACCAAGCCGGATATTCTGAGTCAATCCTCCATCACCGCAATGACGAAAACCACGACGCCGCACATGAATTTTTATGCGTTCGGTTGGGAGACGGATCCGGCCCGCAACAACTGGTGGCACAACGGCGCGCTGGCCGGCGCTGCGGCGCTGATGTATCGCCGTAACGACGGCGTGGCATGGACGGTTTTGTTCAACTCCTGGCCGCAACAGCAAAATTTTTCCACATCATTGGCAACGATGATCTTTACTGCCGTGAATGCGGTGCAAAACTGGCCCGCGCATGATTTATTTAATGCGCAGACCAGCGTCGAAGAAACGCCCTCGATAAATTCATTCCGGCTGCTGCAAAATTATCCCAATCCGTTTAATCCCACAACCAACATAGCTTACAGCATTCCTCGTGCTGCGAGCGTGCAACTCGTCGTTTATAATTCTGCCGGACAACGCGTGTGCACGCTCGTGAATCAACAACAACGTGAAGGCTCATACGTCATCACGTGGGATGGGAAAAACGATGTGGGCGACGCATTAACCAGTGGCGTGTATGTCTATCGTTTGCAAGCCGGAGAATTTCTGCAATCCGGCAAAATGATTCTGCTGCGGTGAGACACAACATGCCTTTCAGCAGCCGTTAACGATCTGCTGGAAATTTTTTAGTGCTGGATTCATTTCGCGGCTTGCGGCGGATGGCTTTGCCACAGCACGTTCATGATGAGCCATTTGCCCTCTTTCTTCGCGAGGTGCATGTAATCGATGCCCCAATGCGCGCGCAGTTTCACGGCCGCGGTTTGATCCACGATTTCATAAATCACCACTTCTTTGAGCGCGGTTTTGGGATCGACGCGGCCCTTCTTGTTCCAATTCTTCGCCACGCCCACCAATTGTTCGAAACTCATGCGGCTCTCCGAATACGGCCCGCCGTCTTTCTCGCGCCAATAACCCACTTTCGCCAACTCGCGCGAAAC
>CAYZFF010000630.1:0-2399 GCA_964477305.1 uncultured Cytophagia bacterium | reverse complement strand
TCAACGGCTTCGGCATGCAAACGATGATCAGTTCTCGTTGGGATGGGATTCCGCTGTATTTGATGCCGAGGTATTGAATAATTAAAACGTTTATGGACGAGCGCAACCAACTTCGCAACGCCATCGCACAGGCCGAAGCCAATGTGGCGCGTTTAAATCAAGCACGCGATCAAACGGTTTTGGCGTTAGAAAAGCTACGTGCAAAACTTAGTGAATTGGAAAGCACTTCAAGTAATCTCACCAGTAATCAATTCAGCCAATACGCTTCATCCAAAGAAAAAGTTCATCTCTTCGCAAATTTATTCCGTGGCCGTGACGACGTGTTCGCGCGTCTGTGGGAAAGCAAGAAGTCCGGCAAGAAAGGCTACAGCCCGGTTTGTGAGTACGAATGGCAGCCGGGCATTTGCACCAAGCCGGAAAAAAAATGCACCAACTGCAAATACGTATCGTTGACTCACGAGGTTTTGCAGGCGCATCTCGCCGGCAAACATGTCGTCGGGATTTATCCGCTTTGCAAAGACGAGACGTGTTATTTTTTAGCGATAGATTTTGACAAGGAAAAATGGCGCGAGGATGCCGCCGCCTTTCTCGAAGTTTGCAAAACGCTGAACGTGCCCGCTGCATTGGAAAGATCACGCTCGGGCAACGGCGGCCATGTTTGGATTTTTTTCTCGGAACCGGTTCCCGCCTCTTTGGCCCGCAATCTGGGAAGCTATTTGCTCACCGAAACCATGTCGCGCCATCATCAACTCAGCATGGCGAGTTACGACCGCCTCTTTCCGAATCAAGATACCATGCCCAAAGGCGGGTTTGGAAATCTCATCGCGCTGCCGCTGCAAAAAGAGGCGCGAAAATCCGGCAATACGGAATTTTTAGATGCGCAGTTTCAGCCGTTCGCCGATCAATGGGCGTATTTGGCCGCGATCCGAAAAATGCGCCTGCACGAAGTGCAAACGCTCGTGAACGAAGCCGCTAAAGCCAATCGCATTACCGGCGTGGCCGCCTTTTCTCCCGAAGAGGAAAACCAACCGTGGCGCGTTCCGCCGGTGCCGCAAAATGTTTTGCTCAAAGTTCGCGATCAAATTCCTTCCCGCCTCAACGCCACGCTGGCGAATCAAATTTATATCGAGAAAGCCGGTTTGCCTTCGGCGCTGCTTGCCGAGATTAAAAGATTAGCCTCATTTCACAATCCCGAGTTTTATAAAGCCCAACACGCGCGGCGCTCGACGTTTCAAATTCCCCGCATCATCTCCTGCGCCGAAGAGTTTCCCAAACATTTGGCCGTGCCGCGCGGCTGTTTGGAGGCGCTTCGCACATTGCTCGAGCCTATCGAGGTCACAATTGAGGCTACCGATGAGCGCTTTCAGGGCGCACCACTCCAGGTTGAATTTCATGGAAAACTTAATGCGGCACAGCAGAACGCAATTTCACGGCTTTCGCCGCATGAGATCGGAATATTTGTCGCGCCGCCCGGAAGCGGTAAAACTGTTGTGGGAATTTGCCTCATCGCCCAACGCCAGCTTTCCACTTTGATTTTGGTGCATCGCCAACCGTTGTTGGAGCAGTGGCGCAGACAATTGGCAACGTTTCTCAATCTTCCCATTGAACAAATCGGCTGCATTGGTGGCGGCAAAGAATCGCGAACCGGCCGAATCGACGTGGCGATGCTGCAAAGTTTAGTGCGAAAAAACGAAGTCGAGCCGCTGGTTGGCGAATATGGCCACGTCATCATCGATGAATGCCATCACATACCGGCGTTTTCCGTCGAGCAGGTGTTGAAATACGCACGGGCGCGCTACGTAACCGGCTTGACCGCGACGCCGTATCGCCGCGACGGCCATGACCCGATCATCGCCATGCAATGCGGGCCGGTGCGCTATCGAATGGATTCGCAACAGGCGGAAACGCAATCATTGCAGCGCCGGCTCATTTGCCGAGAGACCGGAATCATCGTGCCCAATCATCAGCAAATGGCATATCATGAACTCATCGAGCTTCTCGCCGGCAGCGAAAGCCGCAATCAATTGATTGTTTCCGACGTCATCGAGGTTTTGCAAGAGGGGCGCGCGCCAATCGTTTTATCGGAACGCCGCGATCACGTTGAATTGTTGCGCGCCGAATTGGAAAAACACGCCAAGCATTTGATTGTTTTGCACGGCGGCAAAAGCGAAAAAGAGCGCAACGAAATTCTGCGTCAACTGGCCGAAATTCCGGAGAACGAAGCGCGCGTCATTCTCGCCACCGGCGCTTATGC
Organism: uncultured Cytophagia bacterium; assembly: GCA_964477305.1. GTDB lineage: Bacteria > Zhuqueibacterota > Zhuqueibacteria > Zhuqueibacterales > Zhuqueibacteraceae > Zhuqueibacter. Next base: position 145 of record CAYZFF010000630.1, on the reverse strand, counting down.
CGGCGAAGGTTTTGATGATCGCCGGCTCGATACGTTGTTGCTCGCGCTGCCCATCTCTTTCAAAGGCAAATTGGAACAATACGCCGGCCGAATTTTGCGGCCGCATGCGGGAAAAGAGGAAGTGCGAATTTATGATTACGTCGAC
>CAYZFF010000629.1:0-2400 GCA_964477305.1 uncultured Cytophagia bacterium | reverse complement strand
AACATAAATGTCGCACACAACAGCAGTGCAAAAACGCCAAATCGAACGATGCGTTTTTGTTTGCTAAAAATAAATTGAGACATGCTACCTCCTCTTGAATGGGTTCGTTAATCTGTGGAACAATCTGCGAAAATTTGCGAGTTTATGATGGTTGTTTTCGATAGAGCAGCGCTCCCGCCGTCACCGCGCCGCAGCAAATAAAACTCGCCGCCATGCCGATCAGGATTGACGGGTCATTTTGAAAATAACCGTGCAGGATGCCGATGAATTGCAAAATGTTGAACCCACCAAAAGTCAATACCGACACGCCCTGCGCGCTTTTCGCTTTGAAAATTTTGATCGCCTGCGGAACAAAGATGGCGGCATTGACGAGCAATCCGAGGCCGAATAGATACGCAATGAGTTCTTTGAAAGGCATAGATCTCTCACAAGGTTTTGAGGTTAATAAATCGTCCACGTTCCGGGCGTCGCCAACTCAATCGCGTGGTTGTCGGGATCGCGGAAATACAGGCTTTGCCCGCCTTCCTGCCAGTTAACTTTGCTTTCAATTGCAACCTGGTTTTGCGTAAGCCATTTTTCCCAAGCTTCGAATTGCTCGGCGGCGATGGCAAATGCCATATGCAAATTGCCCGCGCCATCATGCGGAGGAATGAGGCCGCCGGAGGTGCGATGCGGTTTTAGCGAAGCGCCTTTTTTGAACAGGAGCAGAATTTGTTTGTCGGCGACGTTTAACGCACAGAAACGCGCATCGGAGAAAAGTATTTCGAAGTGAAAAAGGCGCTGATAAAATTCCATCGAACGCGCCAGATTTTCCACGTACAGCGCGGTCTCTATAACGCCGGTGACTGCGGGTTGGGTTGGAAGCATAGCCAGGAGCTATTTTTGAATTTTTACGAAATCACGACAGCCTATTTCGCCGCTGTAATGATCTGCACCACACCGTGTTTTTTGTGGGTGGCCATTTTTTTAAGCCGGTTTCACCGCCGTTTTTTTCTCGGCGTCCGGCTTTTCTTCTTTCTTATCGTCCAGCGACTTGTTGTCCTTTTTCTCTTTATTCAATTCACGCAGGCGTTGATCAACTTTGAAATGCACGGAGCCTTCCGGCAGTTTGCCGTCGGCATCTTTTTCACCAGCCGGCACGCCGGTGAGTAGTTCAAGTGCTGCATCAATGGTGGCAATCGCGTGAATGTGAAAATTTCCTGCGGCCACGGCAGCGATCACTTCCTGACGCAACATTAAATCTTGACTATTTTGGCGCGGAATGAGCACCCCCTGATCGCCGGTTAAGCCTTTCATCTGACACACATTAAAAAATCCCTCAATTTTCTCATTCACCGCGCCGATGCCTTGCACTTCGCCTTTTTGATTGATCGAACCGGTGACGGCCAGATCCTGCCGCAGCGGCAATCCCGATAGCGCGGAAAGGATCGCGCAAACTTCCGCCACCGAAGCGCTATCACCGTCGATGTTGGTGTAGGATTGCTCAAAGGCAATGCTGGCCGTCATTGACAGCGGCTTGTCCTGCGCATATTTGCCGCGCAAAAAACCGGCGACAATCGCCACGCTTTTGTTGTGGGTTTTGCCGCTCAAATCCGCGTCGCGCTCGATATTGATAATGCCGGCGCTGCCCATGCCGACCATCGCCGTCAAGCGACACGGATAACCGTACGAATAGTCCAAATAATTCTGCACCATGAGGGCATTGACCTGCCCGATTTTTTTGCCGTCGACGTCGAGCAGCAATCGGCCATGGCGAATTCGCTCGAACAAACGATCTTCCGCGAGCCGTTGTAAAAAGAAACGTTGTTCGACGGCACGCTGCACCTCCTCCGCACGCACTTCGAAGTTGCCGTGCTCCACCGCGATGGCATTGGCTTCGCGCAGCAAATCCGCAATCACTCCAAAGCGTGCCGTGATTTTATTGTGCGTGCCGGCTAACCCCACCCCATGTTCGATGACGGCAGCGACGGCACTGTGATCAAATGGCAACAAACACTCCGCGGCGGAAATTTTTGCAATCAATCCGGCGTATTGGCGATGGGCGTTCACCTCATTGCTCATGCTGGCATCGAAATCTGCCCGCACTTTAAAAATTTCGCGAAAGTAGGGATCGTGACGATTCAGGTGATAATATTCATCAAGATCGGCGATCACCACCACTTTCAGATCAAGCGGAATCGGTTCGGGGCGCATCGTCGCCATGAGATTGGGCGCCAACGGATCATACGTTTGAATTTCCAGACGGTGGTGGCGCAAGGTTCGTTTCAACATGCGCCACACGCCCGGTTCGCCGAGGGCATCGGAAACATTGAGGAGCAGATAACCGCCGTTGGCACGCGCCAACGCGCCCGTTTTGATTTGCATGAAATCGCTGCGCCAATTGCCGTCGCAATTTTGCCG
>CAYZFF010000628.1:0-2405 GCA_964477305.1 uncultured Cytophagia bacterium | reverse complement strand
AATCCCGCCCCGCCGCGCGAGGCGTTGGAGGCCATTCGCGCCACTGATATTCGCCAACATATCAATTTCCTTGCCTCCGATTCGCTCAAAGGCCGTGACACGCCGAGTCCGGAATTGGAACGCGCCGGAGAATATATTGCCGCGGAGTTCAAGCGTCTTGGTCTCAAGCCGATGCAGGGCAGCTATTTCAATAATTTTAATTTGAGCATCATTCGCTTGGGCCAGGAGAATGCGCTGACGGTGACGGCCGGCGATCGCGAGGTGGCTTACACGATTAAACAAGATTTCATGCCGTTCGATATGACGGCGAACAAGCAGGTGACCGCGCCGTTGGTATTTGCCGGCTATGGCATCACCGCGCCCGAATACAACTATGATGACTACGCCGGTCTGGACGTTAAAGGCAAAATTGTTCTCGCGTTGCGTCACGAGCCGGGCGAAAAAGATCCGGCCAGTCCCTTTGCCGGCGAAAAAGAAACCACGCATTCACAGGTTTCGACGAAAGTGCAGAACGCCATTGAGCATGGCGCGGTGGGTTTGTTGATCGTCACCGATCCGGCGAATCACCGCAGTTTAACGCCGCGCGGTTTTCCCTGGCCGTCGCTCTTCGACGGCATTCCTGACGACGCGCTGCCATTGACGTTGGCCCTGGCCGAGAAAGAAAAAATTCCCGTGGTGCAGGTGGGCGAAACGGTAATTCAACAAATTGTCGGCAGTGTTGATACGTTGCGGAGTTGGCAGCAGAAAATCGATCGCACCCGTCAGCCGCAATCCCAAGCGTTGGCGAATGTACAGGTGAAATTGCAAACCACCACGGAAGCGGCGCTGCAACCGACGCGCAACGTGATTGGCCTTCTCGAAGGCGCGGATCCAAAATTAAAAAACGAGCTGGTGGTCATTGGCGCGCATTATGATCACGTCGGTTATAAAAAGCAGCACGGCGAAGGCGAAGATTACATTTTCAACGGCGCGGATGACAACGCCTCCGGCACGAGCGCCGTGCTGGTGATTGCCAAAGCGTTCAGCGTCTCAAAGAAAAAGCCGAAACGCAGCGTGTTGTTGATGACGTTTGCCGGCGAAGAAAAAGGCTTGTTTGGTTCGCGCGCCTATGTCGAGCAGCCATTGTGGGCTTTGGATAATACGGTCGCGATGCTGAATCTCGATATGGTGGGCCGCAACGCGCCCGACTCGGTTTCCGTCGGCAGTGTGACGCGCAGTCCGGATTTGATTAAGATCAATGAAGAGGAAAATCAAAGTGTCGGCTTCAAGCTCGACTATTCGATTGAGCGATTTCACAATCGCAGCGATCAATACAATTTCGCGCGTAAAAAGATTCCCTTTCTATTCTATTTCACCGGCGAGCATCCGGATTATCATCAGGTGAGCGACAATCCGGAAAAAATAAACGAGACAAAAATCGCGCGCATTGCCACTTTGGCGTTTCGCGTTGCATGGCGGGTCGCCAATTCTGATGCGCGTTATCGGTTGGTCGAGCCGAAATCATCGACGGCAATTGAATTTGAATAACCCCTTTAACCTGAGGAGAACGTATGTCTATGCAGAAGTTGTGGAAAGTTGGTGTCACGATGAGTTTATTGGCTGGTTTAGTCATGGCCAGTGCCGGCGTTTACAAGCTGGCGTTTAGCATGAAAAAAGGCCAGCGGCTTAAATACAAAATGAAAACGTCGACGGAACAATCGATGGAAATGATGGGCCGCGAGATGTCGTCGTCCGTCAATGGCGCAACCGTCATGCATCTCGAGGTTGAAGACGTCAGCAAAACCGGCGATATTACTTTTGTGTATGCCATCGACTCTATGCAAACGCAAGTCAAAAATGCCATGATGGGCATGGATTCGACTTTTATCAATCCGGCGGGCCTCATTGGGAAACGCACGCGTTACACCATGAATGCGGCCGGGAAAAAACTAAGTTCCGTTATTATCGATAGCGTTAAACTCTCGGGCGTGATGGCGCAAGTGAGCGGCGGCCGGCAAAATTCGTTTAACCTCATTGAACTTTCTGGCAAAGAAATGCGCGCCGGTGAATCCTGGACGACCAATAAAGTCGATACCATGAACCAGGCCGGCGGTAAAATGATGGTGACGACAGCAACGACCTACACGGTCGGCAACGAGGTGGACACGTTAGGCTACAAATGCGTGCGCTTAATGACGAAAGGCAAAGCCTCGATTAAAGGTGAAGGCGCGCAAATGGGCGCGAAGCTTTTCTTCGAAGGTGAAGGCCCGACTTCTGGCGTCGTTTATTTTGCCCCGAAAGAAGGCTTGTTGGTGGCCATGACTTCTGACTCAGATTTGGAAATGACGATTGCGGTTACCGGCCCGCAGAACATGACCATCCCACAAACCACGGCGACGAAAATTACGCTGGCGTTGGTGAAATAA
>CAYZFF010000627.1:0-2429 GCA_964477305.1 uncultured Cytophagia bacterium | reverse complement strand
TATTCAATCCGTTGCCTTCGGCTGTCAAAATGAATTTTTAGTGCGCCATTTTCAAGGCATTGTGTAAATTCTTTCTCACAGCACGATGTCGACCATATTCATGAACCTTATTTTCAGTGCCACGGGCAATTTTGTTTAAAATAAGACGTACTTCTCCTGCTCCCCCTTCTGAGCTTTTTTAAAAATGTGATCTTCAACACCCACATCATTGCGCTCGCGAATCATGATGGGTTTGATCCGCTTGCGGATCAAACTTTATCCGGTATTGTCTACGAATTTGACTACCGGCAGAATTTCCCTGGTCACCATCCGGCCCTTCCCACACTTGGGACAGACGCGCGGATCAACGCCCGTCAGCTCAAGCAGCAAATCCTCCCATGTCATGGACGGCGTTGGCGATGCTTCCTGGGCCGTGGCCACTCCCAAAATCTCCTGGCAGTGTTTGAGTTTCGTCTGGCGGTTGCGGCTGCTCCAAATGCCATAGTAGCGGATTTTGTAAAAGTTGCCGGGCAACACATGTAACAAAAATCGCCGGATAAACTCAAACGCTTCCAAACCCATCACCTTGTTTTTTCCATCGCGGTAATCGCGCCACTTAAAAAAGACCTTGCCGTCGGCGATTTGGAGCAAGCGCTGGTTGGAAATCGCGACCCGATGCGTGTAGCCCGCCAAATAGGTGAGCACCTGTTTCGGCCCGCCAAACGGCGCTTTGCAATAGGTCACCCATTTCTTCGCGTACAGTTTCGCTTTCAGTTCCTTGAAAACTTCGGGCGACTCGAGTGCCGCGGTTTTGCCGACAAACTTCAATTCCCCAGCCGCATACGCTTCTTGCAGATAAGCCAGAAATTTTTTCTTGAACAAATCCGAAATGACGTTGACGTGAATAAAAAACTTTCGCCGCCGGCCATTTTTCTTTTTGGCTTTCTTCGGCAACACCCAGTGCTGACCATCTGCCGAAAGTCCGCCGCCCGTCACAATGCAGTGTAAGTGCGGATGATCCAACATATTCTGGCCCCACGTGTGCAAGGTCGCCAGCACGCCAATTTCACCGCCCAGATGTTTGGGATCGCGGCCTAGCTCCAGCAGCGTCTCCGCGCCGGCGCGAAACAGGATGCGGTAGATCACCCGTTGATTGACCAACGCCGTCGGATTCAAATCGTCCGGCAAAGTCAGCACGATGTGAAAATACCTCACCGGCAACAAATCCGCTTGCCGCGCCGCCAACCATTTCGCCCGCTCCAGCGCCCCACAAGTGGGGCAATGACGATTGCGGCAGGAATTGTAAAACGGATGCCGGTAGCCGCACGTATCACATTCATCCAGGTGTCCGCCCAGCGCTTCGGTGCGGCATTTCTCGATGGCGTTCATCACCTTCAAATGCGGCAGCGGCAGAGCATGCGCCGCGCGATATGCCGGCCCATAGACGCGAAGGATGTGCGCCACTTCCAGACGGACTTCGGCGAGCTCCGTCGAGCCGCTCGATCCTTGAGGTGAGTTCATGACTTCACCTCCACCGGCGTCGCCGGCGTTGGCATCAACTGATCGAGCGGGCTCTTGACCTTCCCCAGATGCGGGTTCTGGATGTGGAGATAGATCAGCGTGGTCTGGATGCTCTTATGGCCGAGGAGATTTTTGATGGTGAAGAGATCGGTGCCGGCTTCCAACAGATGGGTGGCAAAACTATGGCGGAGGGTGTGGATCGTCGCCGGCTTGTTTATGCCGGCTTTTTTTTAGCGCGTTGAAAAGATTTCTGAATGACCTCGGCGCAAATCGGTTGTTCGGGCCGCCGGCCGGGAAAAAGCCACGTGGTCGGATGATAGGTTTTGTAATAGTTCCGTAGATTCTCCAACAGCGTCTGTGAGAGCAGCGTGTAGCGATCCTTTTTGCCCTTGCCCTGCTCCACCCGAATCAACATGCGCTTGCTGTCAATGTCCGTCAGTTTCAGCTTCGTCGTCTCACTCACCCGCAAGCCCGCCGCATAAATCAACATCAACATGACGCGATATTTCAGCTTGCGAACGGCTTCGAGAATCTGCTGCACTTCTTCACGCGACAACACCACCGGCAATTTCTTTTCCACCTTGGGATGCGGCAACCGCTCGATGTTCCACTTCCGATGCAGCACCTTTTCGTAGAAGAACCGCAAGCCGCAATACCCGATGTTGATGTTGGAGGTACTGACCTTTTTCACGGTCCGCAGGTAGTGCAAATACTGGCGAATCTCATTTTCACCCAGTTGCTCCAGGGATTTCCCAAATTTCTTGGCGAAAGCACTGATATGCCCGACATACGCCTGAATCGTTTTGGGACTGAAGTTTCGCAACTCCATCTCCATCACGGTTTGAGGATAATACTTTGCCATGATCGGCCTCCTAGGGTTAGCGTTAAGGCAAGAGAACCATTTCCAACCAAAGTAGCAAAAGAGCCGA
>CAYZFF010000626.1:0-2444 GCA_964477305.1 uncultured Cytophagia bacterium | reverse complement strand
AGAGCGTCACGGAGAAAACTTTTAGAAAATTAATCTCCGTGTTCTCTCCGTGCGTTCCGCGTCTCCGTGTTAAATTTGGTTTTGATGAACAAAAAACTTTTCAGAATTTTATCCCACGTGCGGGTTGTTAATTCATGCTTTCCGCCAGCAACCGCCGAATTTTTTCCGCCGTCGCGTGATTGGCGCGCAAACGCAGATGCACGGTGTGGTCTTCGTAATTTTTCTCCATCACCTGCGCGAGCGAATGCAGCCGCGCGACCAGCGCCGAGTTGGCGATGGGCAAATCAACCGTGAGTTCTTCTTCATCGGCGCGGGCGTATTCCAAAATGCGGCGGCGCAGCTCGTCGAGAAACATGCCGCGCGCCGCGGAAACGAACACCGCCGGCGCGTGGGTTTCTTCGAGGCGTTTAATCAGGCCGTTCTCTTGCAAGCCATCGACTTTGTTGAAGACGTGCAGAATCGGCAGTTCGTTGAGTTTCAATTCTTCCAAAACTTGTTTCACCACGGCCATTTGCTCTTCAAAGAGCGGATGCGTCACATCAACGACATGCAAAAGCAAATCGGCTTCCCGCGCTTCTTCGAGCGTGCTTTTAAATGAGGCAACGAGATGATGGGGTAATTTGCGAATAAAACCAACCGTGTCGATGAGCAAAATCGTCGAATTGTTTTTTGGCGCCGAATCGTTCTTCACGTTCAAATGGCGCACGGTGGAATCCAGCGTGGCAAATAAACGATTCTCGACAAAAACTTCGGAGGAAGTCAGCGCGTTGAGCAAGGTCGATTTGCCCACATTGGTGTAGCCGACCAATGCCGCTTTGAAAATGTCGTTGCGGTTGCGGCGGCGCTCGGCGCGCTGCAATTCGATTTTCTCCAATTCTTTTTGCAATTGGCTGATGCGATAGCGCACGAGGCGGCGGTCGGATTCAAGCTGGGTTTCACCGGGGCCGCGCGTGCCGATGCCGCCGTCCTGCCGCGAGAAGTGCGTCCATTGGCGCGTGAGGCGCGGCAACAGATATTGCAACTGCGCCAATTCCACCTGCGTGCGCGCTTCGCGGGTTTTGGCGCGGCGCGCAAAAATATCCAAAATCAGGCCGCTGCGGTCGATGATTTTGGTGTCGCAAAGTTTTTCTAAATTTTTGGCCTGCGCCGGGGAAAGATCGTCGTCAAACATCAGCACGTCGATGTCCTGCTCCTGCGCGAGGTTGGCGATAAACTCCGCCTTGCCTTTGCCGATATAAAACGTCGGATCGACGCGCGGCCGGTTGTGCAAAATCGTTTCGACCACTTCCGCGCCGGCAGTGTCGGCGAGTTGCGCCAGTTCATTCAGCGAATCTTCACTTTGATAGCGCGTGACGCCGTGACCCATCGTACCAATCAACAACGCGCGCTCACGAATCGGGGGTTGGGGGATTTCGATCATGAAGCTCCAATTCTAAACAAAGATAACAAAAAAAACAAATTGTCATTCCGAAGGAATCTTTCTTACTCCAAGCACTGACCCTGAATTGTAAAAGATTCTTACAGAATGACATTTTAGAGCTGTTCGGTTTAACTAACAGTAGCCGCTTGTTGTGTTTCTTTTGCATCAACATTTGCACTCGCTTGTCCGGAACTCCGCGATAGCCACATCTCCACCAGCATCGCGATAATGGCCGCAATCAAAAAATATTGCCACAACTCCGAGCCGTAACGCGCCTGCCGCACGGCTTCGACGATATCGACTTCAGGTGAAATGAATGCGACAGCGCCGCCGATAGCGGCTTGCAGGGCTTGATCAGAAAGCGGCGGCAGTTTCAATTCAGTCGGGTTAAAGTTCACTGCCCACGTTTGCAGAAGCTTGCCGTTTCGCGATGCCGAATCACTCGTTGTTTGCCACAGACGATATTGGCCCGACTGTTCGACTTCCGCGTAACGTGCCTGATAATTTTGCCCCGCAATTTTGACGGGGACTTTGCGGCGATCACCGGCGGGAAGTTCCATTTCAACAGCGGTCGCCGGCACGCGTAAATTCGTCACCAATTCTTCGCCGACGAATTGCGACTCACGCTGGTTGTCGCGGCTTTGCGTCATGTAGGAAATGCAGCGATGCGTCAACGGCGCGAACAAACCTTTGAACGCGAAATCCGACCATTGCTCCGTCGCTGCCGAGGTAAAAATCAGCAATAGGCCGGAGCCGACGCGGCGCTCGACGAGAAAAGGATAGCCGTTGGCAAATTCCATAATCGGCAACGTGCCGCTCTCCACGCGCATTTGCACGGCAAAACGAAATTGCGGCGAATCGAGGCGCGGCGCTTTGTCGCTCTTTTCAAAAATGCCGGAGAAAACCGGATGCGAAAAATCAACGCGGCCCAGCTTGATGAAATTATCACTCGTTGCAGGCGCGCCGTTCGCCGCCAGTTGTCCCATCGAGGCGCCGAACACGCCGGCGTTGAGGCGCGCGAGCA
>CAYZFF010000625.1:0-2446 GCA_964477305.1 uncultured Cytophagia bacterium | reverse complement strand
CGGACATAGTCTGCTGTTAGTGAATGAATACGCCGGCAAGCACGCAACAACGAATGAACGTCGAGTGGAAACCATCTGACCTGGATGACCTCAAGGCGGCAAAAGGCCAGCTTGAATATCCCAGCCTGACCGCGCGAATGGCGGCGCTGTTGGGCAAACCCATTGAAATCGGCCTCAAGCTTCTACCAGGAAACTGGCACAACAAAGTCAGGGAGATCACTCAAGCAGCATTACTGCAGGGGCTGCAATTTGCAATTTTGACCATCGGCACCAAAGGTGGGAAAAAGTCAAATGATCGGTTGCACAAGGCCTTAGCGTTTGGCTCGGGCACGGCAGGCGGCGCTTTTGGCGCGCTCTCTGCCGCCATCGAACTGCCCATTTCCACCTGCATCATGCTGCGGTCTATTGCCAACATCGCCCGCAGTGAAGGGCATGACCTCACCAGGCTGGAGACGAAGTTTGCCTGCTTAGAAGTTTTCGCGCTTGGCGGCAAGAGCAAGAAAGACGACACCTTTGAAGAAGGCTACTGGGCCGTACGGTCGGCGCTCGCCAAGGAAATATCTGACGCCATGAAATACATTGCCGAGAAAGGATTGAGCCAGAAAAGCGCCCCGCCGTTGGTGCGGCTGATCACCAGTATTGCCGCGCGGTTCAGCATCGTCGTCACCGAAGAAACCGCCGCCAAGCTGGTGCCCGTTGTTGGCGCCGTCTCCGGCGGCGTTATCAATGTGATGTTCATGAGCCATTTTCAGGAGATGGCGAAAGGACATTTCAGCATCAAAAGACTTGAGAAGAAGTACGGTTTAGAAGTTGTACGCCAGAAGTACGAGGCGATGGAGATTTGACTTTGAATGAATTTCACCACAGTCAGGCAAAGGCTTTCATTAATATCGGCGGTTACCTGATTCCCACTTATTATCAAGATGCCGTTGCGGAATTTTACGCCGCGCAAAAATCAGCAATGATGGATCGCAGCTTTACCGGCAAGCTCCGCGTTTTCGGCAAAGATCGCGAGACGTTGCTGCATCGGCTGACGGCGAATGAGATGCGTCATTTGAAAAGCGGCGAGGGCGTCGTCAATATTTTCACCAATGCCAAAGGCCGCGTCGTCGATGTCGTGGAAATGTTTATGGAAGAAGAGAGCATCTTTCTGCTCACCAGCCCCGGACGCGCGCAAATTGTGAAAGCGTGGATTGAGAAATACACGTTCATCGAAGATGTACGCTGCGAAGACATAAGTTCACACTTCGGCATGATTTCTCTCTTTGGTGCAGAGAGTGCCGCGCTCTTACAGACGTTGTTTGATTGGTCCGTCAACGATCTACCGGCGCAACATGTGCGTTTATTGGTTTATGCTAAAAAATCCATTATCGTACAACGCAGCGGCCTCATTACGCCGGTACAATTCAATCTGCTCATGCCCGTTGCGGAATTGGAAAAGTTTTGGCAAACGTTGGCAACTCAAGCAACTCCTATCGGCCACGCGGCTTATGAGATGTTGCGCATTCATCGCGGCCTGCCGATGATGGAAAAAGAGATTACCGACGAATACAATCCGCACGAAGTCGGTTTGTATCCGTTCATTAATTTTGAAAAAGGCTGTTACATCGGGCAAGAAGTGATTGCGCGCCTCGACACCTATCAAAAAGTGCAGCGCCAGCTTGCCGGGGTGAAGTTTGAAATGAGTCATCCCGACGATCCGCTTTTCGCTGCGCTGCCGGTGCCGATTTATGCTGGTGAGCAGTTGATTGGCCATTTAACCAGCGCGTGTTTTTCTCCCGGCCATCTATCCGGCCTCGGCCTTGCCCTCATTCGCAAACAGTTTGCGGCCTCGACGGAACCCGTACAAATCCGCTGGCCGGAACGCACGGTGATGGGACATTTGCAAATGGTGCCATTTTAAATCATATTTTATAACTATTCAGGCATGATTTTAGTAAGCGGATTTAACGGATAAAGCGGATTTTAAAAAAGCCTTTTGTTGCAATGATCTGCTCAATCCGCTTGATCCGTTTACCTAATCTATAAATGTGAGCTGAATAGATTCAGTTTTTACGCACTCAGGAACCGACGCCACTCACACTATGACGCCTTATCCGAAGCTCCGCTATTTGGAAGCCATTCCGTTATCGTCAGAAAATGAATATGCCGTTGACGCGGGTAAAAGCAAAACCTTTGCGCTGCGCGATCCCAGCGGCCTGGCCGAAGACATGATCGTCGTTTCCGCGGAGGCCCTGTTTGTGTTGCAGTTTTTCGATGGGAAACACTCGTTGCTGGATATTCGCACGGAATTTCAGCGCACTTTTGGCGCCGGGTTGCCGGAAGAAAGATTGCAGCAGTTGGTCACGGAATTGGAGCGGGCGCATTTGCTGGAAGGCGAGGTGTTTCAAGATTATCTTAAAAAACTTGAGCAGCAGATGTTAGCCCAGCCGCTGCGTAAATCGGC
>CAYZFF010000624.1:0-2456 GCA_964477305.1 uncultured Cytophagia bacterium | reverse complement strand
CTCACGCGCAAATGCAACTCGCCGTCAACGCGTTGCGAAGTGATTTCTACCAAACCGGCGGTTTTGCGATGTGTGATGGCATGGCGAATGGCGTTCTCGACCAACGGTTGCAGAATTAAATTGGGCACGAGCGCAGCGAGGGTTTCCGCCGGCATATCGAGACGCACTTGCAAACGATCGCCAAAACGAAGCTGCTCGATTTCAAGATAGCGCTGCACAAACTCCAACTCTTCCACGAGCGGAATTTCCGCGCGCTCCGAATCGGCGAGCGACAAACGCAAAAACTCGCTCAAGCGCGCGATCATGGCAGTGGCCGCACGGTTTTGGTTTTCGACGATCAGAGTGGAAATGGCGTTGAGGGTGTTAAAAAGAAAATGCGGATTGAGTTGATAGCGCAAAGCGCGCAGCCGCTCACGTTGGGCCGAAGCCTCGGCTTTTAACTTGCGCTCTTTTTCGGTTTGCAATTCCTGATAATTTTTGATGGCGAAATAAAGCACGCTCCACGCCAGCAGCACGAAAGAATGATACAGGCTGCCATAAAAAATGCGCGTGATTTTTACCGGCTCGCTGCGCAGCCACGCTTCATACCAGAACATGGCGAGGTTGTGCCCGGCGGTCCAAGGCAGCGCGAGCAAATAAGAACAGATCGCACTGACGGCGATGATAGAGAGCAAGCTGAACTGGCGTTGGCGCAGGCGTTGATAAAAATGCCGCAACAGCAGGGAGAGCAGAACGCCCAATCCCACCAATACGGATTTATCGACAACCATGTAAGATAAAGGGTAAACGCCGATGCGCGAAAAAGTCATCGCGACGCCAAAGGCGAGCCAACCCATGATTTGAAACTGCCAGAACAGCGAAATTTTTTGTTGCAAGCGTTCGAGCATGGAAGCGTGGCGTTATGCGAGAAGCGAATCCGCCGATAATGTCTTTTTGATCCGGCGCTTGGCCAAAGTGACGCAAAAAATATAAACACAAATCGCCACAATTCCAGGAGTTTTTTACAAATTCTGCATCCAAATTTTCTGCAGCGCCATCTGTTTCTCGGAAGCATTCGGATCAATTGCAAAAACATGGCGGTCGACTTGCTCTTTGGAGAGTGTTTTCAAGCTCAAAGCCATTTCCTTTTGCTCGCGCTCGATTTTCAGCTCGAACGTCTGGCCGGCCTGCAAGCGCTGCAACTCCTGTCCGATCTCCTGGATGGTTTCTAATTTCGCCGCTTTGCCGTTGCACGCCACCACGAAATCTCCATCGCGCAGGCCCTGCTGTTGCATCTCCGGCGAAACATTGACCAAAGCAAACCGGCCCTCTTTGAACGTGATTCCCATGCCCAGGGAAGCCACTTGTTTGCCGGTGCGAATCTCCTCGGAATATTTAATCCCCAGTTTGCTGTAGTATTCGACGAGCGGCAGCGGTTCCGCATTTTTAATATACCGTGTAAAAAAATCGGCAATTTCGGGATGCGTCATTGAGACAAAAATATCGAAAAACTTTTTTTCGGGAAACGCGCGATCCGGGCCGTAGGTTTTGGCGAGTTGGTTGATGACTTCGCGCAACCCCCGCTTGCCGTTGGAAAGCTCCAGCAGCCGAATATCCAATAAGCCGACGATGATCGCGCCGCGATGGTAGATGTTGCCGTACTGCTGCTGTCCCTCCGGCGCGTAAGAAGTGAGCGCCAGCTTGCTCAAGCTGTAAGTTTTGTCGAAATTATCGTCGATGTTGAGCTTGTTCTGGAGAATTTGCATGTACTGCTCCGGCGTGATCAAGCCGCCGCGCAGTTTCATGATTTGCGCCGCCCACTCGGTGGTGGCTTCGTACAGCCAAAGATGCTCGGAAGGCACCGGCTCGACGAAATTAAATTGCGCGATAATCTCGCTGTGGATATTGAGCGGGGTGACGATGTGAAAAAATTCGTGCGCCATGATGCCGGCGATATCCTGTTGCAACATTTGCTCGAAGGTCGCATCGTTGAACGTGTACAACGAGCTGTAAGAATGCTCCCACGCGCCGAGGGCGCCCTTATTGCCGTCTTCAAAATGAAACAGAAACGTGTAGCGTTTCACCGGCAAGCCGTTGGTGAACGCCGCGGCGGCCAACAACACTTCCTTCGCGCTCGCAAGAATTTGCTCGGCTTTGATCCGGCTGGATTTTGAATAGGTGTAGATTTCCACTTTGCTGCCTTTGACGTCAAGTTCCGCGCGCGTCAAGTGGCCCAGCAAAAACGGCGAATCAACGATGTGATCGTAGTTGTCGGCGTAAAAAGTGCCATCGCTGTTGCGATTGAGCGGCGTGCCGAGCAGCCAATCTTGCGGATAAGCGAGCTTGATTTGCAGCGGGCGATTTTGCATGCCGGCTGGAAAACCGAACACCGCCTGGCCGTTGATCTGTACATGATCAGCTTCGAGCGAGGTGCCGGCCATCGGATAAATTTTATGCTTGTCCACCGGCGTATCCCA
>CAYZFF010000623.1:0-2460 GCA_964477305.1 uncultured Cytophagia bacterium | reverse complement strand
TTTAATCAAACCCTCGAAGATGCTCTCCTCGATCTGCAATTCAAGCTGCGCGGTAGTCGGCAACTATCGGAAGAATTCGTTTTTGTTTTTATCGGCGCGGAGGATGTGCAGGCGCTCGGCGGCTGGCCGCTGACGCGGGATTATTATGGTTACATGACGCATGTGTTGAGCGGCCTCGGCGCGAAAGTGATCGGTTTCGATATTTTATTTGAAACGCCGAATCGCCAGTATCCTGAATTCGACAACGCGCTCGCGGATTTTTTGCAAACAGCGGGCAACGTTTGTTTGCCAATGACGTTTGCGGAGTTAAAACCTCTTTCTCCTCATGCCTTTGCCGGAAGTGAGCCGAGCTTTCCATTTTTACAACTTCGACAACACGCCGCCGGCATTGGGTTTGGCAATTTAAACCCGGAGCCGGTTATTCGCAAGGTGCCGTTAGTGGCGAGTTATCAGGATAGTCTCATTTTCTCATTCGGGGCTGAACTGGCGCGCTTGTATTTGAATGATGCCGGGGCCAAAACTCAGCTTGATGCTTTCATTCAACAACGCGGCCAACTGCGCCTGAATCATTTTGGCGATCTCAACAATGTTGCCGCAATCAGCTTCGTCGAGCTGCTCAAAACGTTCGAGCGCGCGCCGGATTCGCTGAATTACAAAGACAAAATCGTGCTCGTTGCCGCGACGTTTCCGGGCGCGCCGACGCTGAAAGCCACGCCGCTGGCGAAGGCGCTGCCGGCGGCGCTGATTCATGCGACGGTGGCGGAAAATTTGATTCATGGCAACTCTTTGCAAGAATTGCCGAAATGGCCGGCTGTTATTCTCATTCTGTTCATGGCGGCGATGGCATGGTTTGTTTGGCGTGTGCGGCGATTTAATTTTAAAATGATTGCCGGTTGCGGAGTCATTTTCGTTTTTGGGGTTGCCGCACAACTCGTTTTTAGCAAAATGAATTTTGTACTTCCATTGTTTTACCCGACGCTGGCTTTTCTCGTGTCATTGCTTTATCTGAGCGTCACGCGCCGCCGCGAGCGCCAAGTGTTGGATGATTCGCTCAAACAACTTTTGCAGGAACAAATCGCGACGAAAGAAACCCAGCTTGAAGAGGCGCAAGTCAAACTAACGGAAATTCAGAACCAGTTTCAGCAACAAACGCTTTCCTCCGTGCAGGCGCGGCAATTAGCCGAGGCGCGCCAACAGACGATTCTCATGTTGGAAAGCGAACTGCGCGACCTGCGGACGCATGTCATGCCGGAAGATCAAGCTGTGCCGCCGCAATTTCCGGAAATCATTCACGCCGCCGGCGGCAAAATGGCGCAAGTCCTGGCGATGGTTGCCAAAATTGGCGCGGAAAATATTCCCGTGTTGATTTACGGCGAAACCGGCACCGGCAAAGAAATGGTGGCGCGCGCGATTCATCAAGCGGGCAAAAGAAAAAACGCGTCGTTTGTCGCAGTGAATTGTGGCGCGCTGCCGGAGACGCTGCTCGAAAGCGAATTGTTCGGCCACGAGAAAGGCAGCTTCACTGGCGCCGCCGGCCGCCGGCGCGGACGTTTTGAATTGGCCGATAACGGCACGATTTTTCTCGATGAAATTTCGGAGACCACGCCGGCCTTTCAAGCGCGGCTCTTGCGTGTGTTGCAGGAAGGTCGCTTCGAACGGGTCGGCGGTGAAGAGACGATCAAAGTCGACGTGCGGGTGATTGCCGCGTGCAATAAAAATTTGCAAGCCGAGGTTGAAAAAGAAAATTTTCGCGCGGATTTGTTTTATCGGCTCAATGGTTTTCCGCTCACCTTGCCGTCATTGCGCGAGCGCCGTGAGGATATCCCACGGCTTGCAATGCATTTTTTGCAAAAGCACGGCCACCCGGCCATGAGGTTTTCTGATCAGGCTATGGAAAGGCTCGAGAATTACTCCTGGCCCGGCAACGTTCGCGAACTGGAAAATCTCGTGCGCCGCGCCGGCATTCTGGCGCAGAGTGAAAACCGGACGATGATTCAAGCGGGTGATTTGCCGGGTGAAGTAACGGAGAAAAAAACGTTCGAACCAGCAATGGTTTCGTATCAGCCACTCGAAGCACAAATTTTAGACATGCTGCGCGCTTTAAAATTTTCCCGCGCCGCGATTTCCCAAACCGCCAAAGCGCTCGGCAACCGCGACCGCGGCACCATTACCGAATATTTTCGGGGAATATGTTTTGAATATTTGGTGAATGCGGAATTTGATTTAGAAAAAGCGACGCGAGATATTGTTGCCGCTCAAGACGATGAGACGATTCGGAAAGTGCGTGATAAGATTAGTGAGTATCTTGAAAATTTGCGAAGCGGGTTTGCCAAGGATCCCCAAAGTCTGATGGCTTATAAAGGGCTACCTAAAAAATATCACCCTTTTCTGCAGAAGATTCTCGAAAGCTTCGAGTCGAAGGCTTGAAATTCGGATTGATGGATTGCGGCGCATCAAATA
>CAYZFF010000622.1:0-2484 GCA_964477305.1 uncultured Cytophagia bacterium | reverse complement strand
ATAATTCCTATCGCAAATTTATAGAGCCAACCGGCCTCTATGCAAAATATCTCAAAAAATATGGCATCGAAGGCGATCAAACCAAAATCAATCAGATTTGCATGAAATGCCACGGCACGGTCATTACTGCAAAAGCAGACAAAGAAGTGACGGTGGGCGTGAGTTGTGAAAATTGTCATGGCCCCGGCAGCGGCTACCGCGATCCGCACGTGGAAGGCGATCTGAAAGACGGCCTTCGGCGCACCGGCTATCTCGACGGCTTGCGGCTTGGCATGGTGGAAAATAAAAATCTGGCGGTTCGCGCTGCAACCTGTGCGCGCTGTCATTATATTACCGAGCAAAAATTGATCGCGCTGACCGGCCATTCGAGCGGCGACGATTTTGAATACGTCGACGCCATTCAAAAAGTGGCGCCGCATTGGAAACACCCAGCAGAAAACGAAGACAGCTTGAAGGCAACGTATGCACTGGCGATGCAAGCCAAAGGCCCGTTGGTGCAAATTACCGATGACGAAGAAGAAACCCCAGAATCCAAACCAATGAACGTCGCCACCGACGTTGCGATGTATGCGCCTGCACCGGATGACAACCAAACCGGACGACAGAATAATTGGCCAATCGCAACTAAGCCTCGGTTCAAAAATTTACCGCCTATAACTTTGCGACAATTTGAAAGCGTCGTTGATACCACTTCGCTGCCAAAACTTATTATCACGTTGAAGCGACGTTTGGAAGAGCTATCCAAAGCCGGAAGCGGAGACCAGCCATGAACGAGCCAGAAGTTTTTGATGAGCAAATAGAAGCCAAGCGGGCCGCGCAATATCGCGATCGCTGGAACTCTTTCGGCGTCAACACCGGCATTGTGAAAATCTCCGACCGGCTGTCGCTGATGGAACTCAAAAAGTACGAACTGTTTCAGGAGTATGACGACGATGACTTCCTCGAAAAACTCCTGCCGGATGTTTCGATTGCCACTTGGAAAAAAGGCGCCGTTTTGTTTGAAGAAGGCACTTATCTCGACCTGGCCTTTTTCATTCTCGAGGGCAGCGTAGAAATTTTTTTGAAGCGGTTGCAAGCCCCGGCGAATCTCAGCCGGCCGATCTTTGATGTCTCGCGCACGATGCCGGCTTTCGATTCCCAAACGATTCCTGCCGCCTCTTCTCCAAACTTCCGCAAAGACCAAACGGTGTCTTTGGAAACCATGTTGCAGTCGCAATTGCGCCGGCAGAGCCAGGGCGATTCGAAGACGATTTATTTATCATCGCTCGACGTTGATATTCCTGCCGGCAGCAGTATGCGGCTCGGCGCGGGCGAGATATTGGGCGAGATTGGCGCGATGAACGGCTGGCCGCAATCAGTGACGGCGCGTACGACGACCGAGTGCAAGCTGCTGCAAATCCGGACGCCGGCACTGCGGCGCATGAAAAACGAATCGAGCGAGTTGCAAGCGCGTCTCGATCAGTTGTATCGTGAGCGCTCACTGGCGACGCATCTCAAAACCACACCGCTGCTGCAAAATTGCGATGACGCTTTTATTCAGGCCTTAACGCAGAAAGTGGAATTGGTGTCGTTGCGGCCAAAGAAAATTGTCCTTAAAGAAGGCGATCTCGCCGAGGCGTTGTATTTGGTGCGTTCCGGCTTCGTCAAGCTGTCACAGCAATTCGGCGAAGAGGCCATTGTCGTGACTTATCTCTCAAAAGGCATGACGCTCGGTGAAATCGAGCTGTTGCTCGACGATGTCGAAAAGTGGAAATTCACCGCCACCTCGGTGGAGTATTGCGATTTGGTCAAGATCGCTCGCGCCGATTTTCGCGAGTTGGTGCGCCAATATCCGGCCGCAGAAAAACAGCTTTGGGAAACTGCGGTGGCGCGCATCAAAGAAACGGGCAGCAGCAAAAAGAACATCGGCCAATCGGAGTTCATCGAGGCCGCGCTGGAAAAAGGCCTGATGCAGGGCAACAGCATTTTAGTGATCGATCTGGAGACCTGCACGCGCTGCGATGATTGCGTGCGCGGTTGTGCCGATACGCACGGTGGCCGGCCGCGTTTCGTGCGTGAAGGCGATAAGTATGAAAATTTTCTCATCACCAAATCGTGCTATCATTGTTACGATCCGATGTGTTTAATCGGCTGCCCGACCGGCGCCATTCGCCGCGCCAACATCGGCGCCGTGGTGGAAATCGAAGACGACCTGTGCATCGGCTGCAAGGCCTGCGCGAGCAACTGCCCGTATGACGCCATCGTGATGACCGACACCGGCACGAGGTGGCCGTTGGACGCGATCGAAGAAGATTATCGCGGCAAGCCGCGCTTGCTGGCGAGTAAATGCGATCGCTGCGCCAAAACCAATCACGGTCCGGCTTGCGTCAACAATTGCCCGCACGGCTGCGCGATTCGGGTTTCGAGCCTCGATGAGTTTCAGCGCTTGCTGGAGAGGAGAATGTGAAAATGGCCGAAAAAAAATCTCCAAGAAAAGCAACTTCG
>CAYZFF010000621.1:0-2485 GCA_964477305.1 uncultured Cytophagia bacterium | reverse complement strand
TAATTTAGGTGATTGTCACCCTGAGCGAAGTCGAAGGGTGAGGTCATGGTTCGACTCCGCTCACCATGACAAATTAAGATAACAATGTGCTAGTTGTAAAAAAGATTCCTACGGAATGACATGATAAAAGGAACGCAACTTTGAAAGGACAACGTTTATGAAAATCCTGGTCACCGGCGGTGCGGGATTTATTGGTTCCCACATTGCTGATGCTTTTATCGCGCACGGACACCACGTGACCATTTTGGATAATTTGGTAACGGGAAAACGCGAGAACATTAATGCACAAGCGACGTTTCAGCAAATGGACATTTGCGATAATGACCTTGCCGAAATTTTTAAGCAGGGACAATTCGACGCCGTCTGCCATCAGGCCGCGCAGATGGATGTGCGGCGTTCGGTGGCAGACCCGCGTTACGACGCTGAGGTGAATATTCTCGGCACGCTGAATCTGCTGCAAAATTGCAAAGCCACCGGCGTGAAGAAATTTCTCTTTGCCTCAACCGGCGGCGCGATTTACGGCGAGCAAGTCCGATTTCCGGCGGATGAAGAGCATCCGACGTGGCCGGCATCGCCGTATGGCATCAGCAAGCTGTCGTGCGAGAAATATATCAATTTCTTCGCGCAAAGCTCGGGCATGAAATACGTGTTCCTGCGTTATGCCAACGTGTATGGCCCGCGCCAAAATCCGCACGGCGAAGCGGGCGTCGTCGCCATTTTCTCGACGCGTTTGTTGCGCGGTGAACAGCCGACGATCAACGGCGACGGCAAGCAGACGCGCGATTATGTTTTCGTCGGCGATGTGGTGCGCGCCAATCTGCTGGCATTGAATTATCCAACCAGTGATTATTTCAACATCGGCACTGGAATAGAAACCGATGTGAATGCGGTTTATAATCGTTTGAATGAAGCCGCCGGCGCCGGCAAGCCGGAACAGCATGGCCCGGCCAAGGAAGGCGAGCAATTACGCAGCGTGCTGTCCAATGAAAAAGCGCGCCGCATGCTCGACTGGCAGCCGACCGTGTCCATCAACGACGGCCTGAAACAAACGATTGATTGGTTTCGCGAAAAGGTCCAAGGTCAGTGAAGTCCGAGGTCCAAAGTCTTTGAAGCCGTCCGAACGCTCGCAGCGTCCGGACGGTAATCTATTTATCTTTTTTGTTATTTATCATTTTTTAAATGACAACACCTCTGCTTAAAACCGGCCACGATGGCCGCAACATCAATACCCTGCGTCAAGAAATCGGCCTCGTCGGCGAATCACCGGCGATTTGGCAAATTCTCGAGACGATCGAACAGGTCGCGCCGACGGATATTTCCGCGCTGATTATCGGCGAGAGCGGCACCGGCAAAGAATTGATTGCGCAGGCGATTCATCGTCTCGGCAATCGCCACGACCGGCCGTTTGTCGTCGTCAATGCCGGCGCCATTCCAGAAGGCATCATCGAGTCGGAATTGTTCGGCCACGAGAAAGGCGCGTTTACCGGCGCCATCGGCGCACGCAAAGGTTATTTTGAACAGGCCGACACCGGCACGATTTTCCTCGACGAAATCGGCGAGATGCCGCTGAACACGCAGGTAAAACTGCTGCGCCTGTTGGAAGGCAAGGAGTTTATTCGCGTCGGCGGCAGCAGTCCGAAGCAAGTTGACGTGCGCGTGATTGCCGCTACCAATCGCGACCTCGAAACGGCGGTGCGCGACGGCGAGTTCCGGCCGGATTTATTTTACCGGCTCAATGCGGTGAATATTCGCGTGCCCAGCCTGCGCGAGCGCCGCGAAGATATTCCATTGTTGGTCAAAAAATTTGTCACCGATTTTTGCAGCGAGAATAGTATTCCCTTCGAAGGATTTAGCGATGGCGCGATGCGTTTGCTGAAAGAACATGCGTGGCCCGGCAATATCCGCGAGTTAAAAAATTTCGTCGAGAGCTTGATTGTCATTGAGCGCGGCCGTCGCATCGATGAAATCGTTCTGCAGCGCCATTTGCCGCGCAGTGCGGAGATGGATCGCCGTCTGCCGGTGCCGGTGAATCGCAGCAGCGACGAAGTTGAACGCGAATTTATTTATCGCGCGCTCATTGACATTAAAAATGAAATCGCGCAGCTTCGCGAACTGCTGGTTGGCCGGTATATTCCGCCGCCGCGCCGTCTCAAACCCGGTTATCCGGAACCGCCACTGGTGCAGGATTTGGACAACGACTTGGCCTCCTCGCCTGCCGCGCCGGAATCCGGTGAAGCCGGCGGATTTGAATCCATCGAGGAAATGGAGAAACGTTTGATTACAGACGCGCTCGCGCGCACCAGCGGCAACAAACGCAAAGCCGCAACATTGCTAAAAATCAGCGAGCGGACGCTGTATCGAAAAATCAAAGAATATGATTTGCCGTTTTAGAAAATCTTGTTCATTCTGTGAATACCGCAAAATATGATGACAACCTCACATTTGATCAACTCATTCATCGGGCGGCGTGCCATCTTGCTATTCA
>CAYZFF010000620.1:0-2487 GCA_964477305.1 uncultured Cytophagia bacterium | reverse complement strand
CGAAGTGTTGCAGTTTTGTTTCATTTTATGACACTGTATCAGAATTTAGACACTTTGCTGTTGAAGAGAGAGCGCCATGAAG
The DNA here is from genome assembly GCA_964477305.1 of uncultured Cytophagia bacterium. Lineage (GTDB taxonomy): Bacteria > Zhuqueibacterota > Zhuqueibacteria > Zhuqueibacterales > Zhuqueibacteraceae > Zhuqueibacter. Next base: position 2,405 of record CAYZFF010000620.1, on the reverse strand, counting down.
CGTTGTTTGATTTGTTTTAAACACCCAATTGCATCCTTTTTATTTTTAACCTTCCCGTTCTTGCTCGCGGCCAATTTCATTGTGCCCTCCGGACCATTGCGTCGCGCCGGGCATGAAACCGCGGTGAATGCGCAACAGGATGGCCCCGGTTTGCCGAAACGCAGTTATCCCGAAGATCAAGTTTTTACGATTATCAGCCGCATCGACAGCACGAAGGGCGCGCCGCGCTCGCATGGCAGCGTCTCGATGCACAAAGGTTATTTGGCGGTGATTTATTCAGCGGACGGCATTTATTCGGACGGCGGCTTTTCTTTTTACGATATCTCCAATCCCTATGCTCCGGCGTTAGTTTTTCGTAAAGATGATGACGAGACGCGCGAACTCCGCGAAGCACATGGCTACGGCTATAGCAGCAGTTATCCCGGCGATTATGTGGCTTTGCAAGCGGCTTATGGCGTGCAAATTTGGGATTGGACGAATATCACGAATCCGCGGCGCGTGAGTTATTTGCATCTGCCCGGCATTGAAGACAGTGATTACTCGCTCGGGGCGTGGTGGTTGTTTTGGCAAGCGCCGTATATTTACATCGGTGGTTCGAGCAACGGCATTTATATCGTCGATGCCACCGATCCGGCCAAACCCCTGTTGGTGAATCGCGGCGGCGGCAAACCCAATCCGATTCCGATCAGCCAAACCGGGGGCTTTCGCGTCGGGCCGATTTTTGCGATCGCTAATTTGCTCGTGGCTTCAAGCATGGAAGGCAACGGCTACCTGACGATGGACATCAGCGATCCGAAAAATCCCAAGCTGCTGGCGGTGGAGAACCGCAACGCGCCGGAAATTTATAGCATCATGGTGAATGGCCACAAAATTTTAAGCGCCGGCAATGACGGTTTTTTGCATGTGCACAACATTAGCGATCCCACCCGAATTGATTTGTTAAACAAAATTGAAGTGGGGGGCCGGCGCGGCTATCTCACGTTTCAAGACGGTTTTGTGCACATGGGCGGCGGCCAACAATACACGAAAGTCGACATTCGCAACGATGGCGATTACTCGATTGTTGGCACCACGTCTTCGTATATCGAAAATCGCAGCGAAGATTTCGCCACGCCGCTCGGCAATCTCGTGATGGTGAGCGACGATCACGGCAACGGCAGTTTTATCATCCCACACGAAGCTGCGGCGGACAATGCTGGGCCCGCCGTCAATATGGTGCTGCCGGCGAACAACGCCGTCAATCAAGCGCTCACCTCGCGCATCGGTTTGACCTTTACCGACATGATTGACCTGCGCTCGGTGAATAATTCGACGTTCATCGTCCGGCCTGTTGGCGGTGCGCCGCTCAATGGCAAATATAGCACGCAAACCGGCATTGTTAATTTTTCTCCTGACACGCCGCTGTTACGAAATACGGTTTACGAAATTGTCGTGCCGGCCAATGGTATCAAAGATTGGACAGGCAATCCTACCGCCACTGCATTTGTTAGCCGTTTTACGACCACGGCTTTTGTCAACTCGCCGTTTGAGTGTGAGTTGACTCCGCATGGCCCGGCATTGGTTGGTGAAAACATTCAATTAACAGTGAGCAGCAGCGGCGGCGTTGGCGCGGTGCAATATTCTTGGAATTTTGGCGACGGCACACCCACCACGCCGTTTACCGGCATTACCACGGCGGCGCATATTTACACGCAAGCGGGACATTATACGATTCGAGTAACCGCCAAAGACAGTTTGCGCACCAGTATTGTTACTGCAGCGCAAACGATTCATTATCCGATTTCTGCCGTGCTGCCGGTCGCGTCGAGTCCAATCATTTTAGATGAGCCGTTGAATCGCGTTTGGAATGTTAATCCCGATCATGGCACGGTGACGGCGATTGATGCGATTGGCCTGTCGAAACAATTTGAGCGCAACGTTGGCCGCGAACCCCGCACGCTGGCCAAAGCGCCGTTCGGCGGCATTTGGGTGGTGAATCAAGCAGACGCCACCATTAGCATTTTGGATGGCAGCACGGGAAATCTTTTGGGTACTATCGCGCTGCCGTATGCGTCGCGGCCGTTTGGTCTCGTATTTAGTCCGAATGGCGCGGCCGCGTATGTGACATTACAAGCCACCGGGCGTTTGTTAAAAATCAATCCGGTGACGCGCAGCATCGTCGGCGATCTCGCGGTCGGCCCGTCGCCAAAAGGCCTCGCGATTTCCGGCAACAGCGAGCGCATTTTAGTGACGCGTTTTATTTCAGCGAGTGATCGTGGCGAAGTGGTGGAAATTAGCGCGCTCAATTTCAGCGTCGCGCGCCGCTATAATTTGGCAATAGATCCCGGCCCCGATACCGAAGCCGAAGGCCGAGGCGTGCCGAATTATATCAGCGCCGTGACCATTAGTCCCGATGCGCGCCGTGC
>CAYZFF010000619.1:0-2488 GCA_964477305.1 uncultured Cytophagia bacterium | reverse complement strand
GACCCCGAATAATCTTTGGGTGAGGTTGCATCGCGCCCGTGCCCTGCTGCGTTGCGGCCTGGAAACGAACTGGTTCGCCGTGCAAGCCGGATAAGGCTGCGAAAAATTTGTTCAGTGGCGCGTTGAATTTTTCGCATTCAAACTATGTGATTCTCTTTTATAAGCGCCTAATTCAATTCATTTTCGTATTGATAAGCAGGTAAGTATTTGATAAATCAAACATATATTTTCCGCATACGATAACCACTTTGATACAACAAAATCAACTGAACTGGCACAGCATTTGATAATATAACAGATGTCAGGATGCAGGAAGCAGCCTGGCTATGGAACAGGATTAACAAGGTCATCGGCATACGCGCACCAGAGAACTGACGTGCTCCCTCTGGTGCGCGTTTTATTTTATGTATTCCTGCTTGCGCTTCATCTCACTCCTGCTTTTCTGCAAAAACTCCGATTAAATTGACTCGCCATCACGCGATACTATTCTGTTGCTTCCCTCGCTAAAATCTGCACCTCCATTGGCTGCAATTGTAGACGCAACACGCGGGTTGGTCCGCGGCTGACGGACTCATCGAGGCCGCGCACTTCAATGCTGCCAGCGGGCTTTTCGCTCACCGGTTCGGGCGTTGCGTAATCACTTTTATTGCTGAACAAAATTTGATAACGGGAATCGTTTTTGTTAATCGAATAATCGATGAGCACCTCACCCGCCCAACGCATTTGGGTGTTCGTATTGGCGATCACCACCACTTCTTGATCGCTCACGATGCGTGAAAACGCTAACACGCCGCCCGGGAAAAAAGAAAAACCGAAATGCACGCCGTCGCCCGCAACCGGCCGGAAATATTGGCGGCCATAACGCAACGCCGGCTGCTGCGCCCGAACCTGCGCCATTTTTTTGATCGCTTGATAGAACGGGTGCTGCCGGTCAAACGCGTTAGGTTTGCCCCACAACGCTTCCCGCACCGCTTCGAGGGTGACGCCGCTGCCGGTTAAGCCTTGCTCGGTTCCATAATACAAACACGGAATGCCTTGCAGCGCAAACAAACAAGCGACCGCCAACCCCACCTGGTCGTCGTAACGCTGGGGCGCAACCGCATCACGATAATAAAAGCGCTGATGCTGATCGTGATTGTCGAGAAACGTCACGAAAAATTTGCTCGCTTCGCCTTGAGAGCTGATAATGCCCTGTTGTAATCGCCGGCGGTACTCAAACATTTTGACGACTTCGGCGGGCGCGAGCTGCCCTTTGACCACGCCGGGCAGTTTGTAAAAAAGAGGGAAGTCGAGCGCGGCGTCAACGCCGATCAGATCGCTGTCTTCCATGGCGTTGCGGCCGATGTAGCGCGTGATTTTGTCCTCATTGTCGTAAATTTCTCCGAACGTAAAGAATTCTTTTTTGCCGATGCTGAACGCAAACTCGCGCATGGCATTGGCAAACACGCGGGCAAAATCGGTTTCGAGATATTTGAGTGTATCAATGCGAAAGCCGTCAATATCGAATTTGGCCATGAGATACTGATGCGCGCGAATCAACACATCGCGCACCGGATAATAAACGCCATATACCGGGCTGTATTCTTCGTGGTTGGTGGCAAACTCCTTCAGTGAAGCAAAGTCGCCGCCTTCTTCGCCGCCCTCGCCCTGCCGGCGAAAAAAATCATTGCGTTGAAATTCTCGCGGCCAGATCGCCGCCTCCGCCGCCGGGTTGCTCGGCGGAGTGTTCCAATCACTGCGGCCGTTTCCATTCTCATCACGCCAGCGAACGACGTACGGATAATTTCGCCACGGGGCCGTGGCGCCAAAATTTTCATATTCAAACACATCGCCGGCGTGATTGAGCACAATATCGAAGATCACATAAATACCGCGGGCGTGGGCCTCGTCGATGAGCTGCATCAACTCGTCTTCCGCAAGTTGGGGATTTTTTCTTGCTTGCTCTGGATCGGAGGCAAAGCGCGGCTCGATCTGCAAAAAATCTTGAATGCCGTAACCGTGATAGGAGTACGGACTGTATTGGCAATTCTTCGATACCGGCGAAAGCCACAGCGCGCCGACGCCCAACTCCTGTAGATAATCCAATTGCGCCCGCACGCCGTTAAACGTGCCTCCCTGATATTCCCCGTGCGCGCCGTTCCACGGTAACTGTTTCGGCGGCGCAGACGGATTGTTGAAACGATCCAGCATCAAAAAATAAATCCACTGGTCGCGCCAATCCTCCGGCGACGGGAACGGCGCGGGAATCTTAACGGTTTTGGCGCCAACTTTAACACGCTTGATGCGCAGCGTCCGGGCTTGCGCAATAACGGCTTGGACTTCGTCACTCCAAATTGAGTCGGGCATGGAATTCCTGTTATGGTTTTGTGCAAAAAATAAATTCGAGAGAGAACCAGTGCAATGAAGGTATATGAACGCGGCAAAAGGCGCAAGCCCGTTGCCTCAAATAAAATGTAACCATAGCCGCGAGTAGAATCCAGCTTTTTTA
>CAYZFF010000618.1:0-2497 GCA_964477305.1 uncultured Cytophagia bacterium | reverse complement strand
TGTTGTACGCATTTGTCAGAGTCACTTTGAGCGCATTCGAGGCGTGGCATGGTTCGACTGCGCTCACCCGATTAAAAAGCAAGGGCTGGAATCCAATTCATTTTTATTAAGACATGCAAGCTCGGAGGCGAAATGATCAAATTTTTTGTTGGCATTTGGCGGAGGTTAAACCAAGGCTTGTTTTCCATTTTTTCCGCTCGGGCAAACAAACCAGCACCAGTGAATGATTTGTCCGCCGAAGGCATACGGCCTTCGGTGGCAAGTCCCGAAAAATCTACTGCCGCGCTAACCAAAGCTTTTGCCGACGATGGTTATGAAATCGTGCAGGAAGTTGCTTTTCAGGGCAAGCGCGGTCTCAAAGCCCAAAGCCGGACCGCGATGAATTACGAAACGCGCGAGAAGAAAACCGTTTATTATGTGGAAGGCAGCCATTACCAAATGGGTTACCTGCTCGGCCAATTGGCTGCCGCTAAAGTTGAAACGATGACGACGCGGTTCCTGGATAGCATTATCCCTTCTTTTTTTAATTCGAGCGTCGCGCAGCCCAAGCACGAATGGTTGTGGAAGCTGGCGATTGATCTCCTGGAAGATCTTGATAAAAAAATGCGCGCCGTGGTGCCGCCGCCGTTGTTAGAGGAAATGCAAGGCTTGGTTGACGGTTGCCATGCGGTCAATTCCAAAACGACCGTCAATTTCGACAAAATTTTTGCGTTGAATATCGGCGTTGATTTTCTGTTGTCGATTGTTTATAATGTGGAGGGTCTGTGGAAAAAAATTCCGGGCCTTCAGCCGCAGCACGTAAAAGCGCCGATTTTTTGCAATGGTTTTGCCGTGTTCGGCAATGCCACCGCGGAGGGCAAGCATTATTTCGGCCGCGATTTCATGTTTCCCACTGCCGATGTTTTTCAAGACACCGCCAGTATGATAATTTACAATCCGGAGCCGCCGGCCGGCGAAAAAACGTGGTTGCCGTTGGTTGCCGTGACGGCGCCCGGCTTCGTCGGCGCGGTGACGAGCATGAATGCCGTTGGTGTTGGCATCGGCGTCGATATGGCGCCCTCCGGCAACATCAACCGCGCGCATCCGGGGCTGAACTCAATGCTGCTGGTGCGCTATGCGAGCCATCGCGGCAATTCGGCGGAAGCGGCGTTGCAAACCATGATTGACGCGCCGCGCGGCGTGAGCTGGATTTATTTGATTGCCGACGGTACGAATAATCGTGCCGCCATTGTCGAAGCTGGCGCCGCCACGCCGCAGCTCACCGTGCTGGATTTCCCGCCGGCAACGTTGAGGCAAAAAGGCCTGCTGCCGGACCAAAATTTTCTGAATCAATATGAAACCCAGAAGCCGCAAAACGGCTTGATGGTGCGGTGGAATGACTATCGATATCCCGAAGCATTTTTTCAATTCAATCCCGCGCTGTTTAAGCAATATAACAAACCCTATAATCCCGCAGATTTTGGTGAAGATGGTTTTATCAACCCGACGAACAGCGACACGAACTGCCCGCAAGCGTATTACTTCGCGCCACAGCGGGAAAGGAAATCCGACGTTGTTCTCGCCACCAATATGTTTATCACGCCGTCGATGCGGCTGTGCGGCATGGATCCGTGGACGGTCGAAGTAGCCGGCTCGCATTTTAATAATTTGCAATGGCGTTACGACACCTTGAATAAATTGATTATGGAGCATTACGGCAAAATCGATGCGGCGAAAGCGCGGGAGATTATCGATTTTCTAGCGCCCGATGGAAATTTTCCGGATTACTACAAGAACAATATTCGTAGCGCGGATGGCAAAACCGTGCAAATCAATGGCGCCACCTCGTTATGCAATTTGACCGACAAGATTATCACCAGCCATTACGGTTATTTTGCGGATGAATGGATTTCCCTGCGCTTGCCGGGTTACGTCGGCGGCAATGCGTTGCAAGCCTGAATTTTGTACATCGTTTGCTGCGCGCGCGGCGCTATTTTTTATTTCATCAGCCCAAGGAGGAATCACGATGCTCGTTCTCGTCGTCGATGATGAGGTAGATATCGAAATGCTGTTTCAGCAAAAATTCCGGCGCGAAATCAAAGAGGGTAAGTTTGCATTCCGGTTTGCGCATTCCGGCGAAGAAGCGCTTAAATTTATGGAAAGCCACGGCGCCGCCGAGTTGGTGCTGATTCTTTCGGACATCAATATGCCGGGCATGACGGGATTGGAATTGCTCAAGCGAATTCGCGAAAAATACGGTCGGCAGAAAGTTTTTCTCGTCACGGCCTATGGCGATGATAGTAGTCGGCAGCAGGCTATCGCCGCCGGCGCCGATGAGTTTGTTAACAAGCCGATTGACTTTGAGGATTTGAAGGGAAAAATGTATCAAACCCTCGGCATAGCGTAAATCGGAAAAATCGAGAATCAAAAACTCGCGCCCGCAAGGGAATTCGCGCGGAATTTTTTATGAGCTGGTCACTGGAGCCGTTTTTTGCACAGCGTTAATTTAAAAGTAATA
>CAYZFF010000617.1:0-2501 GCA_964477305.1 uncultured Cytophagia bacterium | reverse complement strand
CTTGCTAGCAAAATAGAAGAATCATCTTATGATTCGCTTTTCAAGGATCAAAACACAATAGTTATAAAAAAGAATCCAAAATCACTTTCTCTTCCATTTCGACTACTTGCAGATGTAGCGTCAAGAGCTGGTGATAAAGAGAAGGCGCTTTCATTCATTATAAAAGAAATTGAAGCTAATTCGACCATAGAAGCTTTTAGTACTGCATTTGAAATTCTAGAATCTAATTGGGATGAAGGATATGGAAAACGAATTATCGAGTTTTTAAAAGAAAATCAATACCTCTTTGATGATTCACCAATTAGTGCACTTGATTTTTCAGTTAAGTTGATGAACGTAGAAAAGTTTGATTATGCCGATCAAGTATTGGATATGGCTTTAGAACGTGATAGATCAGTGCGGTCATTGGATAATCAGGATATTGATTATTTTATTATAAACAAGGCCCAAATTAAAAGACATAAGATGATAACACTTTCAGAAGAGGATATTTACGCCTTAGAACAAATACAACAGAAGTCTTCTGATGTTCTTGCCAAAATAGGTGCCCTTATTGTATTAGAACGTTTTAGTGAGATTGAAGAATTGATGAAAAAGGCTTTGTCGAGAAGACCTGTAAAGTCATTGAGTTTTGTTGAGTTTCTTCAGTGGCCTATTTTTCGGTTGCTAAAAGCCGATGAACAGAAAAGATTTAAAGAGTTGCTTGAAAGAAAAGAAGCGGCTGGGGTTCCATAGTTTTGAACACTATTACTTTAAAGTTTTCGAGGATTTTGAAAAATATCTGTTCAGATATTTTTCTAAGAAATTAGAAAGATTTTCATGAAAATCAAAATCGCCAACATCGTCGGCGCGCGGCCGAATTTTATGAAGATCGCGCCGCTGATGGATGAAATGCGCCGGCATGAAGAGATCGAACCAATTCTCGTGCACACCGGCCAGCATTATGATGAAGCGATGTCAAAACTGTTTTTCGACGATCTTGGCCTGCCGAAACCGGATATTTATCTCGGTGTTGGCTCCGGCGGCCATGGCGCGCAAACCGGCAAAATCATGATCGAGTTCGAGCGCGTCATGTTGGAAAATAAGCCCGACGTTGTTGTCGTGGTTGGTGATGTGAACTCCACGATTGCGTGCAGCCTGGTTGCCGTCAAACTGGGCATTCGCGTCGCGCACGTGGAAGCGGGATTGCGTTCGTATGATCGCACCATGCCGGAAGAAATCAATCGCGTGCTCACCGATCAAATTTCGGATTATTTGTTTACGACGGAACGCAAAGCTTTGCGCAATTTGCAACGCGAGGGCGTCGATCAAGAAAAGATTTTTTTCACTGGCAATGTGATGATCGACTCGTTGCTGAAGCACCGCGAGCGCGCCGAACAATCTCGAATTATGGAAGAGCTTGAGGTGTTGCCGAAACACTTTGGCTTGGTGACGTTGCATCGTCCCAGCAATGTCGATAGCCACGAAAACCTGGCTCGCATTCTCGAGGCGTTGATCACCGTGCAAGAACAACTGCCATTGGTTTTTCCCGTGCATCCGCGCACGCGCAAAATGTTGCAGACCTTTGGCCTCGAGGAGAAAATCCAATCGGCCGTTAATCTCAAGCTGACGAATCCGCTGGGGTATCTGGATTTTCTCAAATTGATGGTGCATGCGAAACTGGCGTTGACCGACAGCGGCGGCATTCAAGAAGAAACGACTGTGCTCGGCGTGCCGTGCATTACGATGCGCGAAAACACCGAGCGTCCGGTCACCGTCGAAGTTGGTACGAATATCGTGATCGGCAATTCGCCGGTTCGCATTGTGGAAGAATGTAATCGCATACTCGCAGGCAATGGCAAAAAAGGCGCGTTGCCGGAATTGTGGGACGGACACGCCGCGGAGCGGATCGTAAGAATTTTGCTGGAAAAGGAAAGATAGTCCGAAGTCGAACGGAGTCCAAAGTCCGAAGTCATCACGTAGCACAGACGGCCCGTCTGTCTATGTGAATTTGAATCAAAAACTTTTACTGGTATGACGCATTGGTTTAGACGGTTGTGTGTTGGGCTGCTTCTGGCGACGTGCACAATGGCCTGTGCGCAAGATCGTGAAGAAAATGACGACGCGGCACAAACTGCAGGCCAAGACAAAGACGCGGCCAAACGCGCGAAAAAAGCTGAGCGCAAAGCCCGCAAAGATAAGAAAGATGGCAAGACCGCCACGACCCAACTCCCGCCAGCGCCGGACACGCCGCCCGAATTTGAATTTTTCGACGGCGTGATTTTTTCGCGCAAAGTTAACCTCGGCTTAAAAAATGTTTTGTGCTTTGCGAGCGAACGCCGCCCGCTGGCCATGCTTTGGCGCGAAGGTGGGCGGGAGGGGGGCAGTAATTTACTGGTCAAGCTTTCACCGCGCGAATTGCAGCTCATTTTCGGCCGGCCGGTTGAAGCGGCGCAAATCAGCGTGCTGAATGCCGGCGGGCAAATGTTGTCGCGTGGCGCGGCAATGCAGGTCGAATTTTC
>CAYZFF010000616.1:0-2503 GCA_964477305.1 uncultured Cytophagia bacterium | reverse complement strand
AACGAATTCCGCCTCGGCGGGATGAACGCTGGATTCTTGAAACAGAATTAGCGACGCAAATGCCGAACGCAAGCCTAAAATCCTCCCCCATTGCTTCCAACGAAAAATTAGCCGCGTGGCAACAGCGCCGCCGGCAACAGCTTTGGCGCGCGCGCTTGCCGCATTTCCTTGGCAGCGCGGTGCTGCTGATCGCGTCATTGCTGTATTTGCAAATTCTGCCGGGCGCCGGAATTTTGGAGCGGCTTGAACGCGCCAATTTGGATCTTTATTTTCGGTTGCGTGGGCCGATTCAACCGGATGCGCGTATTCGTCTGATTACGATTGATGATTTGAGTTTGCAAAAAGTTGGCGGCTGGCCGTGGCCACGCGTGAAAATCGCGGAACTGCTCACGCGTGTGCTTGCCGATAACCCGCGGCTGGTGGTTTGTGATCTCATTTTACCGGTCAAACCGGAGGAAACCGCGGGCACCCAAAAACTTGCCGAAGTTGTAGCGGCCTCACAAAAGGTCATCTTCCCATATTATTTTTCGAATTTTGACACAGCGATTATTGCCGCGCCGCTGCCGGAGAAAATCGCCGCGAGCGCATTTGTGTTGTTTGATTTTCGCGAAAAACTTTTGACCAATCCGCCGGTGTTGGGCGGCGTCATCAATGCTGCGGCCACGGAGTTGGTGAGCGCCAGCTTGCCGTCCGGCCACATCAATCTTTTTCCGGAAGAACAATTCGGTGAATCAACGGTGCGCTGGGAAGCGCAAGTCATCCGTCATGGTGATTCATATTTTCCGGCCTTGCCCGTGCAGGTGGCGACACAGTTTTTGGAACAAACCCGTGGCCAGGTGCAGGTGAAAGTTGGCGCCGGCATTCAGATCGGCGAAATTTTCGTGCCGACCGATGAACGCGGCTGGACGTTGATCAATTATTGCGGCGGGCCGGGAACGTTCCCGCAAACTTCGGCCGCGACAATTTTACAACAGAATCCGTCAACCGAATTAACCGGCAAAATTGTTTTTATCGGCGTGACCGCCGCAGGCACGCAAGATTTTGTGCCGACGCCGGTTTCGGCGCGGCTGCCCGGCGTGGAAAAGCTCGCGACTTCGACCTCCAATATTTTGCAAAGCAACGCGCTGATTCGCAACAGCACGGTGGAGAGCTTTGAATTTGTCGCGCTGCTGGCGCTGGGACTCGCGGCGTTGTTGGCCGCCCAGCGCTTGCCGCGTTTATATATCGGCGTCGTTTTGCTGGGAATGGTATTGCTGGCGTGGGTCGGGGCGTTCGGTTTTTTTACGCTGGGGCGCGTTTGGTTTAAATGTGTCTCGACAATCTTTGCCATCGTCGCGACCGGTGGAATTACGGCATTTCTACGCGGACGATTTGGGGAAATCCCGGAACTGGTTGCCATTTCCGGGAATGCCACCAACGCGGTCGTCACCGATGCGCGCGGTGAGATTGTGCGGCTGGGCCGCTTTGAAATCATCGGTGAAATCGGCGCCGGCGCCATGGGAAAAATTTATGAAGGTTACGATCCGACCATCAACCGCCGCGTCGCCGTGAAAACGATTCACACCAGCCTGCGCACGGGCAATAGCGAGCGCGTGCGGCAGCGTTTTCTTCGCGAAGCGCAAGCCGCCGGCGCGCTCAATCATCCCAATATCGTCACCATTTATCAGGCCGACGAAGCCGGCGCATATTCTTTCATTGCGATGGAATTTCTTGAAGGCGAGACGCTGGAAATGTTGATCCAAAAACGCGCCCCGTTTCCGCTGGAAGAAATTTGCCGTCTCGTCACGCCGATTTGTGACGCGTTGGATTATGCGCATCGCAACGGCGTCGTGCATCGCGACATCAAACCGGCCAATATCATGCTTACCAACGACGACGTGGTGAAGGTGATGGATTTCGGGATTGCGCATGTGGATTACTCGACGTTGACGCAGGACGGCGCGGTGCTCGGCACGCCGAGCTACATGTCGCCGGAGCAAATCGGCGGCGACAAAATCGACGGACAATCCGATATTTTTTCACTCGGCGTCATTGTCTATGAAATGGCGACCGGCCAGCGCCCATTTCTTGGCGAGTCGCTGGCCACCATTTCCAATCGCATTCTCTCGCAAACGCCGTTGCGCGCTTCCGAACTGAATACGAAACTCTCGCCGGCGCTCGACGCGACGCTGGCACAGGCGATGGCGAAAGATAAAACCAAACGTTTTGCGACAGCGAAAGAATTTGCCGAGGCGCTGGAGGCGGTGCGGGGGTTGCAAGAGTTTAAAAATTTACCGGAGAGAAACCGCAGCTAATTTCGCCCGGCGAACCCAAGGCGTAAATTTTTGTGTGAAATTCAACTTGACAGCTTATGTATTATTTGTTATATTACGCGTGCCTAATGGCTTGTGAACATCTGTTGTTGTTTCTTTTCTAATTTTGCGCGAAGTTTGTCTTCCTTATTTCGTTCCATGAGGAAGGAGGAGATTGCTCATGAAAAACGCTTTGCTTCTCACCCTCGTTT
>CAYZFF010000615.1:0-2510 GCA_964477305.1 uncultured Cytophagia bacterium | reverse complement strand
TTCTCCCCAAAGTCAAGGGCTTTCGCCAAACGCAACTGCCGGCCTTTGCCCGTATAGTCACGTTAGCTTTGGCTGGATAAGGGGCAACGGATCAATCGCCAAGTGAAAATTCATTCCCTTAATTCTGTTACGAAAATGCAAAAGAAAACAAGCGCAACCTTGAAAGTTCTTTTTTTCTACGTCTTCAGTCTTATTGCTTTTGAAGCCTTCGGCCAACAGCCTCCACCTGCTAAAATCCATATCGCCATTCTCGATCTCGAGGGCCGGGGAATTTCCGAGAGCGAGGCGGCAACGCTTTCCGACCAACTGCGCGGGCACTTGGTGAATTTGAATACTTTTGTCGTGTTGGATCGCGGCACCATGGAAAGTCTTCTGCAAGAACAAGGCTTTCAACAAAGCGGCTGCACCATCACCGAATGCGCGGTGCAGGCGGGCCGGATGTTGAACGTGGAAAAAATGGTGGCCGGCAGCATCGGCAAAATCGGCAAGACCTACGCCATCAACATTTCGATGGTCGACGTGGAGTCCGGCCGAATTGAAAGATCGTTCAACCGCAATTATCAAGGCGAGATCGACGGGTTGCTGGAAATTTTGAAAGACATTGCGCAGGAAATCGCCGGAAGAAAACTTTACAAGTTGACGATTTATTCTTCTCCCAAAGATGCCGAGGTTACCCTCAATAACAAATCACTCGGCAAGACGCCGCTGGCGCGCCAGGTGCTCGCCGGCAGCGGTTTGAAAATTCTCGTCAAGTCGCCGGGCTATCAGGATTGGGAAAAAACGTTGACCGTGACGCGCGATGAAGAGCTGAATATCGAAATGGTGGCGTTGAAAAGCGCAAAGGCCAAATCATCTTCGCGCCAATGGCTGTGGATTGCCGGCGGCGCAGCGACGGTTGGGGCCGCGGCTTACATTTTGACTTCATCAGGCGGCGGTGAGGCTAAAACGGAAAGCCTGCCGCCGTTCCAATGGCCGCCAGAGGGGAAATAGCTTGCTTTTCAGAGGGGCTATTGTTATTATTGTCATAATCAAGAGGATTAATCTATGCGAGGTGAATATGATGTATGCCAGACAGATTGAAGCCAACATACAAAAGCTTCCCCCGCATTTAATCAGCAGCGTCTTGGATTATATTGAATTTTTAGTTGACAAATATGCCGATGTAAAACCTCGACGGAAAAAATTCAAATTTGATTGGGAAGGTGAATTGGCTGACGTAGCCGAGAAATTTTCGTCGGTTGAATGGCAGCACAAAGCGTTAGAATGGCGATAAGGAGTTGCTTGATGAATGAAACCATGACGCTCGATGGCATTATTGAAGACTTGCAAGCCATCGAGCCACAACTTTTGCAATTTGAAAAGAAATATAAGTTGCTGAGCTCCTACTTTTACCGGCTCTATGAAACCGGCAAGCTCGAATGCGAAGAAGAATTTCAAGAATGGGCGGCGCTTTACGAGGCCAAGCAGCATCGTGAAACGCTTTTTTCCCCAGAATTAGATGGGGCAAACAACTTGGGCAGTATTTCAAAACCTGTATTGAGATTTTAGTTGCAATGCAAGTTTCAATTGATTAAATTTGTGGCAGTTCGTTGCATTCAAGAATATTTTTTAGGAAAATCATGTTGCAAACAATTGATGCAATTTTTGACGGAAAAGTTCTTGTTCCGCAAAACGGCGTTCAATTGATCGAAGGTAGCCGTTATAAGCTGATTGTTCAGCCTTTGGACCAAAGCGCTGCAGCAGGTGAGTCTGCGTGGGATTTGTTGAGCCAACTCGCTGGAACCGTTGAAGGCCCAGCGGATTGGGCAAGCGAAACCGATCATTATCTATACGGAACGCCCAAGCGGAATCAGAGCAATGACCAGTGACCGGCTCTTTCTGGATACGGCTTTTGTCGTTGCTTTGCTAAATCCCAAGGATGCCTTGCACGAGAAAGCCAGATCACAAATCGGCGCGGTGAAAAAAGCCCAAGAAGTTTGGACGACGGAAGCCGTTTTGTTTGAAATCGGCAACGCCTTCGGCGCTTCGCGGCGATTGGATGCCGCCAATTTCATCGAACGTTGTTTCTCGACTTCCAACATACATGTCGTTTCTGTTTCCACAACTCTTTTCCACCGGGCTTTGACCTTCTACAAGCAACACCCCGACAAAGAATGGGGTCTAACCGACTGCGCCTCATTCGTCGTGATGCAAGAACAAAACTTAATCGACGCCCTGACTCACGACATCCATTTTCAACAGGCCGGCTTTCGCGCCGTGCTTCGTGATGTGACCAATTGAAACTCCATCTGCAAACACCTCTCCGATCTTAAACACAATCACATCGCGCGCCGGGCTTGGCGTTTACCCAGCAAAACTTGCCCCCTCCACATTCAGAAATTATCAGCAGGCGTTTCGCTTGAGACACGGCGCTATTTGGAGAATATCCACAACGATTCTGCATGGTTTTATCCGTTTGATCCGCTAAATCCGTGTACAAAAATTAAGTAAGCGGATATATTTTTTCTGCG